>JBJXGB010000020.1:0-18594 GCA_046152935.1 Cytophagales bacterium | reverse complement strand
TGCTAATACCAATACCAGTCGATGTTCCGAAAAATAAATTGTTTGAACCAGTAATGCTGGTGTTGCCTGCTCCACCTAAAAATACATTGTTTACCGCAGTTGGGATATTGCTCGTACCAATAATTTGAGTTCCGTTTATTCGGTAAGCACCTGAAAGAGACAGGTTAAAACCATAGTTGTCAATAGGCTGAAGATTGTTTCCGTTAATAGTTAAGTATTGGGTAGAAGAAGCAACGGTACCTATGCCCATTCTCCCAACACCATCTACGGTAACCACGCTGCCGCTTGCGCCTGCTAGGTTGTTGCCAATGATGGTGCCTAAGTAGGCTATTCCTGTTACAGAAGTTTCGCCTACAACCGTTAAATCTTTATTTGGATTTAAAGTACCTATACCCACCAAACCTTCATCAAAAATAGCTGCGTAATTATTTAAAGCTCCAGTAGCATGAGCCCTAATACCAATGTTGGTAGTGGCTGCATTTTGAACAAAAGTATAATATCCTAATTTTGTGCTACCAGCACCAGTGAGATTTCCCCTCACATCATTTAAAACACCAACGACAAAAGCATTTGCACCATTACCTGACGAATTGGAAATTACATTTAGCCCATAGGCATCGCCATCAGTATTGGTAAAGCTATTATTAGAATTAAGTTCTATTCCTTTACTCGCTTCACTAGAACTTGAACTTGGTGTAGATGTGAAATCAATTTTTAAACCTTTTAGATTTCCTGTGGCATTAGAAAAATTGTAAGTTAATTGTGACCCGACCAAATCAAAACCTGTTGAGGGTACATAATTAATTTGAAAAAGTACGGTTGGGGTACTAGTGCCAATCCCCACAAAGCCATTGTTTGCATTACTCCCTTGGTAATAAATGTTAGTGCCACTAGTTGTCCATTGGCTAGGTGTGGACGATGCTAAAGCACCAAACCCTAGCTTACCTGTGCCATCTACTGTAACTACACTTCCAGCACTTGCACCATTTAAAGCCAAACCTGCAATGCTTGAGAAATAGCCAATACCAGTTACAGAGCTATTGCCTTGCACGGTGAGTTTTTGGTTGGGTGATGATGTACCAATACCAACACTGGCACCACCGTTAAAAAATGTAGGATTGGTAGATGAAATCTGATTGAGCAATGTGCCAGTGCTGTTGTACAAAAGCAAATTGCCATTACCACCAGAACCTTCATCTATTTCAAATAGAGGGAATGTGCCAGCCGAATTTTCAACTCTGATGGGTTTAGTACTTAATCCAAAAGATTTGATGTTCAGTCCCGTACCAGTAGTAGGTGCTATGCCATTGATGCCCACAGAAGTAGTGTAAAAAATACCTCCTACAGTGGATATCCATTGGCTTGCATTTGCACCAGAAATGGTAAAAGCATTGCCTGTTTGGGTTACAGTAATGCCATTGATGCCTAAAATACTGGTTAGCAATGTACTGCTGCTGTTCCATTGTGCACCATCCCAAGTATAAAATGTTTTGTCGCTTGTATCGTACACACTCATACCTGCATCGGCAGCAGTTAAATTACCTGCCAAATTTGCTCTTTGCAGATTATTTAATCTAGGTAACAACAAACCTTGGCTATAGACACTTGGATCCTCTACCTTTAGCTCAAGAATGGCTCTAGGGTTAGGTTTGTCAGTACCTATGCCAAGTGTTTTCTGTGCATTTGCCATTTGTACATATAGTAGTAAAGCTGAAACAATGAGCCAACTACCATATTTACCTACTTTCTTCATTTTATCCATAATTTCAAGGTTTATATTTTGCTATAAACTGAGTTTACTCATTTCTTTTTATTCTAAAACTTCTATTTGAATACCTTGTAAATACACAGCATCATTGGTAGTAGCATAAACTCTAACTAAAGTTTGTTGATTTGTTACGCCAATTAAAAAATTTGTTGTGTTTGAATTACTTATGGTAAAAGTTTCAAAATCTGTACCAGCTCCATTTAGTGTAAGATCAATATTTTCATTGATTGGAGCTCCGATATTTATTCTAATAGTGCTAGTATTACCTACACTAGTTTGATAAGCATTAAGCGTAACTCTTACTTTTCGAACACCATATGGTAATGTTATTGGAGCTTTGAACAATGGCGAATTTGTGGCTATCGTTCCACTAAATGCTGTACCAATAGCATTTGGAAAAGACTGTGCCAAGAGATTTAATCCTGAAACAGAAACGGTATAAGAATTTGCACTAGGTACGGCAACGATACCGCCTATCCCATTAACAGTAGTTGCACTAGACTGAGCGGGCGTAACGTACTCAAAATTCGTTCCGTTAAAACTCAATACGTTTCCGGTCGAAGGAACACCAATAATTGCATAACCTTGAATACCTGTTACGCTCAATGCTCCGTAAGCCCCTGTCAAATCTGTGCCAAAAGCGGCACTTGTGTTTGCTAATAAGTTGGCTCCATTAATTGTAAAACCTTGTCCTGTTTGATTGACTACAATGCCATTGACACCCACAATAGAAGTGTTTGGGGTAATGCCAGGGTTGAAACCAATAATACTGGTGCCATCGAATTGCAAATAATCGCCAACGGTAATCGATGGGTAGTTGATCGGAATAGAGTTTAAGCCAGAAACTGTAAAGCCAGTGTTGTAATTGCCTTTAATATCACCTGTTAATAGATTTTGCACCTTTTGCACAAAATTCAAACCATCGATGGTGAAGCCTATACCTGACGTAGTAACCAAAGCACCATTGATGCCAGTGGCTGAAATATTGACTGGAGCAGAAGAGGCCAACTGGGTCCAAGATCCAGTCCAAACAAAAAATGCATTTACATCTGTATCATAAACTGTCATACCTGTGAGTGTTGTAGATGATAACACTGTACCAAATGCTATTCTTTCTGTGGTTGATAATTTTGGAGGCAAAAAACCTTGCTGATATCCAGTTGGGTCTTCAACTTTCAATTCCAGTACTGCCCTTGGATTTGGCTTTTCAGTTCCAATACCCATAAATTTTTGAGCCACAGCACTTTGTGAACCAAGCCACAACATTGATAGTGATAAGATTACTTTGTAAATGTTTTTCATAAAAATGGATTGGGGTAAATGTTAAGTTATAGTCTATTGTTAATGATAATTAATTATTCGAAGTCAAAAGAAAGCTTTGTACCATTACGCCTTCGGCAAGAGTATTAGCTTCTCCAAGAATTTCAACGGTTTGATATGTACCCGCCAAGGAAGATACATCAATATTCGGAATCGACTCAAGTGCATTTGGATTATCAGACGATGCGGTGATATTAGTAGTAATTGCTCCTATTCTTATTTGAATTGTGCCTGTGCCACCTGCTAAATATTTGTAAGCGTTAATCGAGCCATTGATTGTTGCAGTTCCCAATGGAATGTATATTCTTTGTTTGTATATCAATGAAAAAGAAGCGGCAGCAGTGCCCGTAGGCATCATGGTCGATGATGCAATTACTTGACCCTTACCAGAAATATCGCCATTTACTTTAAGTGCAGCACCGCCTGTAGTGGCAACACCAATGGCTATTTTGTCGCTAGTGAAACTTGTGCCTAAGGCAGTAGAAATGAACGTATTGTTAGCAGCTAAAGTACCTATTCCTAAATTACCGCTTCCATCAACGGTTATTACAGCTCCATTCGTATTTAGACTTCTAAACCGAATGGTACCATTTACATCCAACATACTAGTAGCCGGAACCTCTGCATTGCCAATACTTACACCACTACCAAACCAATTGAGAATAACAAATTCAGAAGCACCATTTTTTACACCTAAACCTCCTGCTGGACCACCTCCATTAAATCCATGAATCACGGGCCCATCTACGCCATTTGTACCAAAAGCTCCACTTCTCGCAATTCCTTGATTTGCATCTCCTTGAAAATTTAATCTATCTCCGAACTGTGTAATACCAGATATTGCAATATTTCCGTTGAATTTAGAGTCTCCAGTTACTTCCAAGGGTACCGTAGGATTTATTAAACCAACACCTACAAAACTATTGGTATATATTTTGTCGGGAAATGAAGTTATCCATTGGCTAGAAGAGTTTGCAGCTAAAGTACCAAAACCCAATTTTCCAGCTCCATCTACCGTTAGCACGCTACCCGCTGCAGCCCCATTCAAATCCAAGCCTGAAATAGTAGAAAAATAGCCAATCCCAGTGGCAGAAATATTTCCTACTACGCTCAACTTTTGATTGGGGCTTGCCGTACCTATGCCTACATTGCCATAAGCATTAATTAATAAATCGGTTCGCCAAGCACCAAGACCTAAATCCCAATACCTAAATGCCGCAGAACCATTGTCTTGATTATTTCCACTGTAACCGCCTCCAATAGTTTGTTGGCCTCCATTTCTATCAAATTTTTGTCCATAATAGGCACGGTAATACCAATCATCTGCATAATTTTGGGCTATCCCGTTCGCACCTAATGCCGTTACCACCGAGATATTGTCCATTTGGGCTACTGTTCTAGCTGTGCCTAATGAAAAATAACCAATATTGAATGTGCCATCTGCAATCAACACGCCACCAGAAAAATTAGTATTTCCTACAATGGAAGTATTTCCAAAAACCGTTAGTTGGCTGTTGGGGTTTGAAGTTCCTATACCTACAAAACTATTGGTATAAATTTGGTTGGCAGATTGTGTCAGCCATTGGTTATTACCATTAACCAAACTACCCAATCCTACATTTCCCAAGCCATCTACAGTAAGGACAGAGCCTGCAATAGACAAACTCCTAATTCTTGCTCCACCATTGACATCGAGCATGGCAGTGGGAGTGTTTGTGTTGATACCAAGTCCGGTAATGTTTGCACCGATAACAAATCTATTTGAGCCTGTAATACTAACATTTGAGCCAAAACCTGCACTATTGTTTATGTTAGTACCGCTTAATCTGGCATCAGTACCAATCATAATATTGTTATCGCCAGAATGTACAGCACCATTACCAGCACCACTTCCTAAATAAATATTATCATTTCCATCAGCATCGCTACCCGCACCTGAACCAATACCTATATTCGTGTTTCCTTGTGCCAACTCACCAGAGGCTGAGCCCAAAAAGATGTTTTGGTCTCCACCCATAAATCTACTAGAATAGTAACCTACTAAAATGTTTCTTCCGTTAGCACTTGTTGCAACTGAACCAGCATCGGCACCTATAACAATATTTTCGTTAGAGTTCAAATTTGTTGCTGCATCTGAACCTAGATAAACATTTCTAGAGCCTGAAATATTATTGATACCAGTACTGGGACCTAAAAAAATATTATTACCGCCAGAGGTAGAATTTTTTCCTGTGTTTTTACCCATGAAAATGTTGTGTGTAGCGCCTGCACCTAAAGAAATACCTGCTAAACTTCCTACGACAAAATTATTTGTGCCTGTTAAAGTTGTGTTTCCTGCCGTCTCGCCCAAGAAAATATTATTGATGCCTATTCGACTTACTACTTTAAGTCCATCAATTCTATAAGCTCCAGTAGCTGTTGTGACATTAATGTCTTCATTACTTAACGATTGAAGGTTTCCTCCTTGTACAGTCCAATTATTAGAACCACTTATGAAACTACCCAATCCTACATTACCCAAGCCATCTACAGTGAGGACAGAGCCTGCAATAGACAAACTCCTAATTCTTGCTCCACCATTTACATCGAGCATGGCGGTAGGGTTCACGTTTATACCGAGTCCGGTTATGTTTGAACCCATCACTATTTGGTTGGATCCCTCAATTCTGGTCGAGGCTCCAATCGCGATAGCGTTTGAAATATCAAGAGACTGAAAATTAATGTTTGCACCTAGTGCAATGTTATTTGAACCCGAAATGTTGCCTCCGCCCGAAAAGGAACCTACGAATATATTTTGGCTTCCTGATACATTATCAATGCCAGCACCATTACCCATAAAGTTGTTGCCATTGCCCGAGGCATTATCAATTCCTGCACTTTTGCCAACAAAAATATTGAAAGAACCAGATGCGTTGTTTTTCCCAGCATCTTCACCAATAAGATAATTATTTGAGCCACCATTAGTAGTATTTCCAGTATTTCCAATAAATACGCTATTGGTGTTATCCATTTTTAGGGCAATGTTTGTTGCTCCGATGATGAAAGCACCCGCGGTGGAGGCTAGTTGGATATTATCAGTAAGATTGCGGGTGATGATGTTGTTTCCACTAAAAGTAAAGTAGTTTGTAGAGGCTAACATTGTGCCAATGCCAAGTCTTCCAGCTCCATCCACAGTAACTACGCTACCTGCGGCTCCCGTCAGATTATTTCCAATGATAGTGCCGAAATAACCAATACCTGTTACCGAACTATTGCCTTGAACTGTGAGTTTTTCATTTGGAGCAGTTGTGCCAATTCCTAAATCGCCACTACCGGTAATCCGCATTTTTTCAGTGTCAATGATACCTGTAGTGAATTTAATATCGTTCGCTGTGCCTCTTGTAGAGAGAATTAAATTATTTTCACTCCTCACTACCATATCTCCTGCCAGTGCCACACCAGAAAAAGACCCTGTCGCACCTGCTATTCCAATGCCACCTGCAGCCAAAATTGTACTTCCTAATTGTAAATTTACACTTTTGCCAATGCCACCGCCAGAAAGAAAAACGGCAGGATTGTTGCTGGCATCTTCAACCACAATCAATCTAGCACCCAAAGGATTGGCAGATGTGCCAATGGCAACGTTTCCACCATTGTAAATAATACCTGCAGTAGTGGTAGCCCATTGGCTCGCATTTGCGCCTGAAATGGAGTAGCTATTTCCCACTTGATTTATAGAAATGCCACTTAGGCCAACTATCGTGGCTACTTTGTTATTAAAAGATTGAAAATCGATCGGGCTTAATAAACCAAAACTTGAGCCAGAGGCAATGCCAATTTCAATATTTGAGCCACTGGCTGTGACTCCAATTGTAGAGGAGGTGATCGCTACCGTTGCAGCAGGAATAAATGCAGGCACAAAAGCGCTGCCATCAAAACTCAATACTTGTCCAGCCACAATACCAGTTAAATCAACTGGTGTATTTTTTATTTGATCTACCGAAATAGCGTTGAAAGTGCCGCTAATATCGCCTGCAAACGCAGAACTAGGCGATAATTTGGCATTGAAGGCAACATAATCTGCCACTGAAATGTAGCCATCAGAAACATTTGAAGCTTGGCTAATTGAAATATCAGGCGTAGTTCCTCCATTGGTAATTGAGATTGGACCGGCCGAAGTGACAGTTGTTACCGTTCCAGTCCCTACATCTCCAGGCTCCCAAATCGCCAATCCATTGTTCCAAATGAGTACTTGACCATTTGTTGGTACTGCAGTACTAACCAGTCTTCCTTGTATCCTTTCGACTAATAAATTTCCAAATGTGCCTGATAAATCCCCGCCTGCTAAAGATGAAGCATCTAATTTATTGTTGAAAGTAGCCCAATCTGGTGCAGAAAGATACCCATCTACCCCAGACCCAGCCTGTTGAATGGATATTTGCGGATCAATATTTGGATTTCCAGAAATAATAATGGGCGAAATACCGGTTACGCTTGTAACCGTGCCGCCATTGGCTCCAGCCAAATTGCTAGGCTCCCATTCGCCCAAAACAGCATTAAACCTCAAAAACTGGCCTGCAGATGGTGTTGTTGGGCTTACTTTCTGACTTTGAATTTTCAAAGCATTGTCGGCAGCCAAAGCATAGGGAACACTTTGAAATTGGCTTATTCCCAAACTCACCCAAGCATTATTCTTATCTACTTCTACGAACACAAAATAATTGTTGGAAGCCCAGTTGAGGTCGCTGAATAAAGACAAAGTCCCACCTACCCTTGTACCCTTTCCAATCACCAGATTAACCAAGCCAAATTGGTTGGTGGTGGCTGTTTGCTGCTCTTGATAAACTGTAATGCCACCTATATTGCCCTCAATTACCGAGATTCTCAATCTTACCTGCGTATTTACTATTGGCAAACCCAAGGCATCGCGAGCTATCGATTGGTAATTGAAGCCATAAGGTACATTTTGTGCAAAAACATTGAAAAACAGAATTGATCCCAAGACAAATAAGTATATTTTCTTCATATTTTTTAATATTCAACAGACAAAAAACCCCAAATAAGAACGTTAAAAAGTAGATTTTCTAATAATCAATTACCCGTAAAGATATATACAAATCCCTCGTTACAAAGTAACTCAAACGCAGTATTTCATTAAATGTAAAAAAATTTGTTTAAAATAAAATTTCTATGCTTTTTTTGCAAACATTATTCCTTCAAAACAAACGAATAGCATTATGCACAATTTAAAATACATCTTTTCGGCAGCCATTATTTCCATTGTTTTAAACAACTCAATATTTGCTCAAAAGGCAAAAAAAGAAGCTGACAATGTTCAAATTCCTAGTACAGCTACAAATGATAATAGTTACAGTTTAGAAGAGAAGATTTTGAAAGATGCGCTAAAGTATGGAGACTTAAATGTAGCAAAACAATCGCTTTACAAGATGATTGCCTTGAAACCAGAAAATAAAAACCTAAAGGATTCATTGGCTTTTGTCTACATCAACTTGGGCTCTTTGCAACAAGCGATTTTATTAAGCAGAGAAATATTAGAAACCACTCCAGATAACGTTAGCATTTTGGAAGTAAAAGCCATTGCAGAGCAAAATCTTGGTTTGGCAAAAGAGGCTTTGACGAGTTACGAATCGCTTCATAGTAAATCTAAAAATGTGTATCATTTATACCAAATAGCTACATTGCAATATGATTTGAAAAGATTGGCCGAATGTAATGCTTCGATCGATGCCATTCTTACCAGCCCTGAAGTAGAAAAGAAAGAGCTAAATATTGGAACTGGCACCAGAGGGGAACAACAAAAAGTAGTGTTGAAAGCGGCTGCGCTTAACATGAAGGGCGTATTAGCGATGGATTTGAATGAAAATACCATTGCCAAGGTGTGTTTTGACGAAGCCTTGAAACTTACCCCAGACTTTGTACTAGCAAAAAACAATGCGACTTTTTTGACTAATAAACTAAAAACCAATGCCTCTGAGACAAAAAAACCTATGTCAAAACCTAACCAAAATTCAAATAAATAGCGATCCAAGTAACTTTCAAAGTTAAGAATTGGTATATTCGGTGAAACAAAAATGGAGCCGCAACGTTATTGATTAATTACTGATTGCAACTAGATCATATTTTTTTGTTCTAGAATAGGTGTGCGTTTGTATCGTAAAAATTAATTAGCCAAGATGAAACTACAAAATATATTCGAAATGATTTACAAAGCCATAATGCTTTTGGCATTTGTATATGTTGGGTACGAACTGAATTCGATCAAAAAGCTTGCTTTAGAAAACGAGAAGGAAATAAATTACGTAACAAGCAAACTAGATTACGTAACTTCAGACATCAATATTACTAAAGTAAATGATTAGGCTTTTATAGTGATTGATTTTTGATTTACTCTAGAGTAAGAAATGATATTCAATGCTGTTCGTAGCATCGTTTTCACCTGCCGAAAGAAACGTCTAGAAAGCATCTTGTAAATGCAGAAGCTCTTCTTTAAGATGAGTTTTCAAAATCGAGATAATATCAAATCTGATATTACCGTGCCAGTCTTTATCAAATACATAATTTTCTGCTGCCATCTTTATTAGCTCCGCCTTTTTTTGCGTTACAAACTCTTCTGGAAAGCCAAAACTGGCATTTTTTCTTAGTTTTACTTCAATAAAAACCACACAATTGTCTAAAAAAGCTATGAGATCGATTTCTGAACGCTTGTATCTATAATTTCGCTCAAGTACTTGAAATCCCTTTTTAACTAGATACTTCTCTGCAATTGCCTCACCTTGTTTGCCTTTTGAAGTGCTATTCATTAAATTTTAGACAAAGATAGTACCCGATTCAACTCATTGAAAATGTCATCGATGTGTTCCAAACCCACAGATATTCTAATCATGCCAGGCAAGATACCTACCGCATTTCTATCCTCTTCCGTAAGTTTTGAGTGTGTAGTAGATGCTGGATGCGTAACAATGGTTCTGGTATCGCCCAAATTTGCCGAATGAGAGAATAGCTGCAAAGAATTTAAGAGCCTTCTTCCCCGTTCCACACCACCTTTTACAATAAAAGTTACCAAACCACCGCCTTGCATCATTTGCTTTTGAGCCATTTTTTTTTGTGGATGGCTATCTAAAAATGGATAGATTACTTTTTCTACCTCTGGATGTTTTTCTAAAAAATTTGCTGTCTTGATGGCGTTCTCACAATGCCTATCCATTCTCACCGCCAAAGTTTCTAAGCTTTTTGATAAAATCCAAGAATTAAATGGGGATAAAGCAGGACCAGTATGTCGGGCAAAAAAACGTATTTCCTTAATCAATTCGGCTTTGCCCAATATAGCTCCTGCGATAACTCTACCTTGCCCATCTATAAATTTTGTGGCAGAATGGGTAACTAAATCAATTCCCCACTTGGCAGGGTTTTGCAAATAAGGGGTAGCAAAACAATTGTCAACGTTGGAAATAATTTGATGTTTCTCGCACAAATTGGCAAGAAATTCAAGATCTATAAGCTGCAAAGATGGGTTTGAGGGCGTTTCCACAAAAAACATTTTTGTGTTTGGCTGAATATAGCTCTCCCAAGTATCTGGTTTGTCAATATCCACAAAAGTGGCTGTTATGCCCCAATTTGGCAGAATTTGGGTTAAAATTTGATGCGTAGAGCCAAAAACAGAACGACATGAAATGATGTTGTCGCCAGATTTTAAGAGTGCTGCCATGCTTGTGAACATAGCCGACATGCCAGATGCAACAGCTATTCCATCGTCTGTGCCTTCTAAAAGACAAAGTTTTTCAATGAATTCACTATTATTTGGGTTGGAAAAACGGGTGTAAATATTTCCAGAAATTTCATCGGCAAATAAAGCCCTTGCATGTTCAGCATCGTCAAAAACAAAACTCGAAGTAAGAAATAGTGGTGTAGAATGTTCTTTATAGATTGTCTTTTCAGTTTGCGTACGAATGGCTTGGGTCTCGAAATTGGGGGTAGACATATTTTGATTTCTAATTTTGCAGCAAATATATTTGTATTAAAATTGAAATAAAGCATTTTGCCAAATATTATTTCTCCAATAAGATCAAATTGGCACAATTAAAAAATAAAATTCTAAATATGACCAATAGACACTTTTGTTTGCAAGTTTTATGAAATACTACCTTTTTTAGAACTTTAGTCTGCTTATCTTGTTATAAAAACATTAAACATCTAAAAAATGGAAAAATTTGTAATCAAAAAAAAATATATTGAACACCTTCTTGAAGAAGGAAAAGAGCCTATTACTGTATTTGCTTTTGCCAAGAAATTGAAAATGAGCGAAAGCGACTTTTACAATTATTATGCTTCATTTGAGGCGATCGAAAAAGATTTCTGGGCTTCCATTTTTATTGAAACCAAAATGCAACTAGAAGTCGACCAGACATATATTGCTTATTCTGCCAAAGAAAAATTATTGTCGTTCTACTATTTATGGATACAAAAATTGAGGGAATTTAGAAGCTATGTGAATCTGTTGAAAGATGAAAAATTAAAAATGATACCAATGAATTCTTCAGGTTTTGATGAATTTAAGAAGCACTTTTTGAAATATGCAGATGAAATAATTGGCGAAGCAATCGACAAGAAAGAGATAACATTTAGGAAATTTATCTCTGACAGGTACAAACAAGGAATATGGTTGCAAACACTCTTTGTATTGAATTATTGGATAAAAGACAACTCCGAAAACTTTGAAATGACAGATGCAGCGATCGAAAAAGCCGTGAATCTATCTTTTAAATTATTTGGAGATAGCGTGATCGACAATGTAATAGATTTTGGCAAATTTATGATGCAAAAAGCTGTGTAAGTTGATTTTGAGAATGTAGAATATAGAATAAGGATCAAAACATAAGGAACACAGAATACAGAGAATAGATTATTGAATTTGAAATAAATGAAAGAACAACTAAGTATTCCCACTTCAAAAGTAGAAAGGGCAGCACATTTTGTCGGAACTGGGGTAAAAATTGGAGGTAATTACATAAAACACTACACCCAAAAGCTTGTAAATAAAGATATTACGAAAGCTGATTTGGACAAAGATAATGCAGAAGATATTTACAGCACTTTAAGCAAACTCAAAGGCAGCGCCTTAAAAGTAGCGCAAATGCTGAGCATGGATCGTGGCTTATTACCAAAGGAATACCAAGACAAATTTCAGCTTTCGCAATATTCTGCACCTCCACTTTCTGGTCCGCTGGTGGGGCAAACTTTTCTAAAATCGTTTGGAAAAATGCCATTGCAAATCTTCGATGAGTTTGAACTAAATGCAACAGCAGCAGCCTCTATTGGTCAAGTACACAAGGCAAGTAAAAACGGTAAATCTTACGCTGTCAAAATACAATATCCAGGGGTAGCGAGCAGTATAAGTTCTGATTTACGAATGGTAAAACCAATTGCTACTCGCCTTGTGGGTCTAAACTCGAGAGACGCAGACAAATATTTTGAAGAAGTAGAAGGCAAATTATTAGAAGAGACAGACTATGAATTGGAATTGAAGCGATCAATTGAGCTTTCAGAAATGTGTAGCCACATTTCAAATCTCAACTTTCCAAGATATTATCCCGAATATTCTTCAAAGCGAATAATAACCATGGATTGGCTCGAAGGTATGCACATGAAAGAGTTTCTACTTACCAATCCATCACAAGAAATTCGCAATCAAATTGGGCAGGCCCTTTGGGATTTTTATGATTTTCAAGTTCACAAATTAAAGAAAGTGCATGCGGACCCACACCCTGGAAATTTTTTCTTCAAATCAGATGGAACCGTAAGTATTTTCGATTTTGGCTGTGTTAAGGAGATACCTAGGCAATTTTATGATTCGTATTTTTCACTCATTGACAGAGACATATATGATGACGAGAAAAAAGTATTTGAAATTTACAATGCTTTGGAAATGATTCACCCTACCGATACAGTTGCCGAACTCGAATTTTTCTTTCCCCTGTTCAAGACCATGATCGATATGCTTACACAACCATTTACCGAAGAAAACTTTGATTTTGGAGATGAAACATACTTCAACAGCATATATCAATATGTAGATTATATTTCAAATTTAAAAGAAGTGAGAGAAAGCGTAAAAGCCAGAGGGTCAAGGCATTCACTGTATATCAATCGCACATATTATGGCTTGTATCACATATTATTTGATCTGAAAGCACAAGTGAAAACAAAAATTAATTTGCAAGAACTAATACTATCATAAGTGTAACTTAGGAACATAAAAAGTAGATTTATGCATTGTGATATTCAAAATTATTGTCCATCTGCAATGGCAGATTAATTTCAATTTTGATGCCCTTGCCCTTTGCCGAAGCTAGAACCAAATTGCCATTTAGCAATTCAGTTCTAGCTTTTATATTATTAAGCCCGTTTTTTAAAGAATTCTTGTTTACTTTTTTAGAATCAAAGCCAATGCCATTATCGGTATATTTTATCAATATGCTATCTGTTAGGATATTGATATTGATGGACACATTTGTAGCAGAAGCGTGTTTGATCGTATTGTTGATGGCCTCTTGGCAGATTCTGTAAATATTGATTTCAATATTGCGATTAAATCTAAATTCCAACCCATTGGTATTGAAATCAAATTGAATGCTTGCATTTTTCTTTGTCTGCTCAATCAGCATTCTGAGAGCCGAAAAAATACCAAAATCATTAAGGACTGCTGGCATTAAATTAAAGGAAATAATACGAGTTTCGGCAATGGTATCATTGAGCAATTGCTTTAGATCATCAAATGTCTGCCGGTCTTTTTCCAACGAAAAAACATTAGAGTTCAGGTTTTCTGCAATTAATTTAATGCCTGTAAGCATTTGCCCAATACCATCGTGCAACTCTAACGAAATTCTTTTACGCTCTTCTTCTTGCCCTTTAATTAACGACCAATTTCTTACTTTGTCTTGTTGAATTTGCAGTTGGTATTTTTCTTGAGTCGCTGCTAAAAGTTCTGTTTTGGCGTTGGAAACTACCAAATTTGCCGCAATTAGCTGCACGTTTGCCTCTTCGAGCTCTTTTTCTCGATTTACTAACGCATTAAGTGCGAAATCGATTTGCTTGTAAGTAGGCAGAAATATGAAAATACCTTCTAGAAATAAAATTATCAACGTGATACCAAAAAGTAATATTTCTATTCTTTTTAATGCTTCAACTCGCTTTTTCGCTTCTGCATCATATCTGAATACAATGGCATCCATCGCTTTTAGAAATGCTTGTTCATTTTGCAAAATCTGAATCAACGAAGATTTGATGATGTCATTTTTTTGCAAAGACGGATTATTCATTTCCTTACTAATATTTCTTGCGTTGGTGTAGATGACATTAAAAATAGGATTGATAGCTGCATACATGCTATCCAAATTAGAACTGTTTTTTACAAAAATAGTGGCATCTAATTCCAGTTTTCCGTTCATAAGACCAAAATGACATGTGCTCCATAGCTCTAAAATATCATCTAAATCGGAAATATATAATTCGGCATCTGGCAAATAAATAGTAGGATTTCCTAATAAAATGCTAGTTTTGCACAACTTTTGGCTTAACATTCGCTGTCTGCCTGCAATATTCACAACCCTAGAATCTGATTGCTGATCGATGATTGAAACTTGGATTACTATTTGTGCAATAATAAGAAAAAGTGCAACAAAACTGAGTGCAAGTACATAGAGTTTGATGAGCTTCCGAGGAAGCATTTTCTCGATAGCCGCATTTGTTTTGTCCATAGTAATACTTTCTATGTCGTTTGAATTCCTAAATTCTCAAGCAATTTAGATTTGTAAAGTAAGCATTAATATCTCAATGTGCCTCTACAGGAGTTTGGAAAAGTGGTCGTAGGTATGAAAAGACCATCGATTTTTGACTACAATGGACTGTTTTGTGAAAGATCTATTTTGAATCTGCCTTTAAATATCTATCAATAAAAAAATGAGACAAATATAAAAAGGGAATGAGAATAAGGGCAATTGTTATTTTATAAATAAAATTCATAATACCAACTGCGATCACTAAATCGAGACTCCAATTGCCGAAAAAATGAAAAGCTATTAGTAAAACAACAAAGCTGTCAATAAGTTGAGACACCACTGTAGAGCCAGTAGCCCTGAGCCAAATAAGTTTTTCGCCAGTTAGTTTTCTGATATATAGAAAAACGGTTGCATCTATGGCTTGACCAAGCAAAAAGGCCGTAAGAGAGCCAGCAATAATACCCAGCCCTTGTCTGAAAATGGCTGAAAATGCAAAATTAATGTCGAAATTATTACCATTTGCGTCTTTATTGTTGATATCGAGCCAAAATTGAGCTGGTGGCAGATTTGCACTTAAATATATGATGGCAAATGCAAAAAGTATAAAACCAGCAGTTGCGAAACTAATTATTTGCACTCCTTTTCGACCATAATATTCATTTATAATATCAGAAACGACAAAAACGACTGGCCAGATTAAAACGCCAGCTGTCAAATTAAAATCGAGCACGTATGATCCAAAAAAAGATAACTGTGCTGGTGGTAGATGTAGCAACTGCTCTAAAGAAAATATCTTTGCCCCAATGATTTCAGCTAATAGTGCATTGGTAAGGAAAAATCCACCCAAAACCAAAAATAATTTGTCTTTCTTGCGAAGCTCAATTTCCATAGAGTAATTGCATTATTAGAAAAGATACAAAAGAAAAAAGGAGAAAAAGTTTTAAGAACTCTTCTCCTTTTTCAAAAATAATCAGAGAAATGTGTTAGATCAAAAACTTCTCTTTGTTGTTTTTCACAAATTCTACTATTGAAAATGTAACAGTTGTAAGTAATAAGCACACTATAACGGCTCCACCGATGATTAATTTCCGATCTGGAAAGGCTTTTTTATACGTTGCTTGGGCTGGCTCAATCAGATAAAGAGTTCGCAACTGCCTAGTGGTGAATGATTTGGTAAGCTCGTATTTTACTTTTGCTTTGGCATATTCTGCAAGGGAAAAATCGAGCTGCGATTGCACGATTGAGGACAATTTACTGTCGCCTTGTTGCTTTGAATTTGCCAAATTATTCACGCTATCTTTCATTGTTGAAATGCTTGCCTCAAGTTGTGCCAATTGCATTTTGTAAAGATTAAAAACCTCTATATTTTTTTGAATAAATAAAGAAGCGTTTACTGAGTCGATTTGGTTTACGATATCATTGCAAATCAAAGCTGCTGTATCTCGATCAAAGAAAGTGTAAGAAACTGTAATGGCACCTTGCTCGCCTTTCGCAAACTTCAAATTACCATGAATTTTCTCTAAAATTTTATACTTAATTGGCTTATTCCCTAAAGTATCTAGTTGATATCTTTTAGCCAAATTGTACTTATTGGCAATAAAATATTTAATTCCGTTCGACTTACCTATGTTTATGTAGCGTTCTACTTGGTCGCTATAGCCAAACACGGAAAAATGAGCTTCATCGTACAACATAATTCGAGGATCATTTGACTCGGGACTATATGGATAAAAAACGGCTTTCGATTCGTAAAGAACTGGAGTAACCAACGTGTAAATAAGTGCAGAAATGGCCACAATGGCATTAATGACTAGGAACGTTTTTAAATGCTTTTTGACGGATTGAATAAAGAAAAAAACATTGAATTCTATTTGTTGCATAAAAAACCTTAAATAATTAAATTGGTAGAAGAAAAAAAGGAGAAATGAGAGGACTAGGCAACCATATTAATGGCTTCTACTGATTTTATTTCCGGTAAAGCGCGCTTGATGCTCTCTTCAATTCCGGCTCTCATCGTCATTACCGACATTGGGCAAGTGACGCAAGCGCCTTGAAGCTCTAATTTTACTACCATTTCGTGGGTCAATTCCACGAATTTGACATTTCCGCCATCGGCTTCCAAGTAGGGACGAACAGAATCTAAAGCAGCCTCAATTTTTTCTATGATCGAATTCATTCAGCAAATGCCTTTCACAAGGGCTTGATATTTATATTCATTCAAAATAAAAGTATTTAATCTGAAGATACAAGACAAATGATTTTAGATTTGTTTTGTACCGTCAAATGTTACCCCAAAAACTGCAAGTAACAAAGTTAGAACATTTGCTTTTTTTATGCTAGTCCAGCTGAGTTAATTCTACACCAATATCTCCACTTTCTTTGTTTCTCCCGAATTTGCATTACGAATAGCCACTTGTCTAGCTACTGCTTCCGCTAATTTTTCAAAAGATTCGGAGATAATGTCATTGTTCATCACAACAGGTATTCCGTCATCGCCACCTTCACGTACGCTTTGTACCAGAGGAATTTCTCCTAAAAACTCAACATTATTTTTCTCTGCTAGTTTTCTTCCTCCTCCTTTACCAAAAATATAATATTTATTGTCAGGCAATTCTTCGGGTGTAAAGTAGGCCATATTTTCAATTACGCCCAGTACAGGCACATTGATTTGCTGCTGTTGATAGCCACTTAGGCCTTTTTGTGCATCAGCAATCGATACTTTTTGAGGCGTAGTTACAATAATAGCACCAGTTACTGGTACAGTTTGCACCAAAGTTAAATGGATATCGCCAGTGCCAGGAGGCATATCGATCAATAAATAATCCAATTCGCCCCAATACACATCACCAAAAAATTGACGTAAAGCCGAACTAGCCATCGGGCCACGCCATACAACTGCTTTATCTGGCGGAATTAATAAACCAATTGAAATAACATCAACGCCATATTTTGTAATAGGGACGATCCACTCTTTGCCTTCGATTTGGGTCATCATGGGTTGTTCGTTTTCGATTCCAAACATGGTAGGAATGCTTGGCCCAGAAATATCGGCATCTATCAAACCGACCCTAGCACCTGATTGAGCTAGAGCAACAGCTAAATTGGAAGCCACAGTCGATTTGCCAACTCCTCCTTTGCCTGAAGCAATGGCGATAATATTTTTTACATGAGGTAACAATGGACCTTGTGAATTTCGGCCACTCGTTACTTCTGCTGTCATTTTTATTTCAACTTGATAATTTGCTCCTACTAAATTATGAATGGCATCTGTGCAATTCTTTTTGATTAATTCCTTTAGCGGACATGCAGGCGTAGTGAGCACAACCGTAAAAAAGACGGTTTCTCCTTCAATTTTTACATCTTTTATCATATTGAGCGTCACCAAATCCTTTTTCAAATCTGGATCGTCTACCGTGCTCAATGCTTTTAATATATCTTTTTCTGAAATTGCCATTGGTATCTATTTTGAGACTGCGAAATTAAGTTTAATATTGGTGTTATCAATAATTATCCAACTATTCGAAAGCTGCTTTGTTAAGCTAAAATTCAATAACCTTTTATGAGCGAACATACCAACAGATTAATCCATTCCTCTAGCCCATACTTATTGCAACACGCCCACAATCCTGTGGATTGGTTTCCTTGGGGCGAAGAAGCATTGCAAAAAGCACAGTTAGAAGATAAGCCCATTATTGTAAGTATCGGCTATTCTGCCTGCCATTGGTGTCATGT
>JBJXGB010000004.1:0-35032 GCA_046152935.1 Cytophagales bacterium | reverse complement strand
GATGCTCCGTTGTTTTCCGGTGCACCCGTTGGATTTCCTTGATTTGTAGCATTGTACATTTCAGAAGAAGCCGCCTGCCAAGCGTTGTTCAACTCCGCCATAGCCGCATCAATGGCCAATAAATCTTTTCCTGCATGAGCTATTCTTAATTTACCCAAACCATCTTCAATGGCCGTTTTGTTGGTTGCAGAAAGCTTGTCGCCAAACTCAGTCAATTGTTTTTCAGTTTGGAAAATCAATGAATCAGCTTGGTTTACTTTTTCAACCATTTCTTTTTCAACTTTATCGGCAGCTTCGTTGGCACGTGCTTCATTTTTCATTTTTTCGATTTCTTCTTTGCTCAAGCCAGAAGAAGCTTCGATTCTGATTTTTTGCTCTTTACCTGTACCTTTATCTTTCGCAGAAACGCTCAAAATACCGTTGGCATCAATATCAAAAGTCACTTCGATTTGAGGAACACCTCTTTGCGCTGGAGGAATTCCGTCCAAGTTAAAACGACCGATGGTACGATTATCCTTGGCCATTGGGCGTTCGCCTTGCAACACGTGCAATTCTACCGAAGGCTGATTGTCAGCTGCTGTTGAGAATGATTCAGAACGTTTTGTTGGAATGGTAGTATTTGACTCAATTAATTTTGTAAACACACCTCCCATAGTTTCGATACCCAAAGAAAGTGGCGTAACATCAAGCAACAACACATCTTTCACTTCACCTGACAATACTGCACCTTGAATAGCCGCTCCTACTGCCACTACTTCATCTGGATTAACACCTTTTGATGGTTTTTTTCCAAAGAATTTTTCAACTTCATCTTGAATACGCGGAATGCGAGTAGAACCACCCACCAAGATCACTTCACTTATATCAGAGGTAGAATACCCTGCGTTTTTCATCGCACGTTTGGTTGGCTCCATGCAACGTGTAATCAAATCATCGCATAATTGCTCAAACTTAGCACGGGTCAATTTCTTAACCATGTGCTTTGGAATGCCATTTACAGGCATAATATAAGGCAAGTTGATTTCAGTCTCGTTTGAGCTCGACAATTCAATCTTCGCTTTTTCAGCCGCTTCTTTCAAGCGTTGTAAAGCCATCGGATCTTTTCTTAAATCAATATTTTCATCGGTCAAGAATTCTTGTGCCAACCAATCTATAATGCGTTGATCGAAATCGTCACCACCCAAATGTACATCGCCATCTGTCGATTTTACTTCGAACACACCTTCGCCCAATTCAAGAATTGAAATATCGAAAGTTCCGCCTCCTAAATCGAAAACGGCAATTTTCATGTCAATGTGTTTTTTATCTAATCCATAAGCCAAAGCAGCAGCAGTTGGCTCGTTCAAAATACGTTTTACATCTAAACCAGCAATTAAACCTGCTTCTTTAGTAGCTTGGCGCTCCGCATCGCTAAAATAAGCCGGTACAGTGATAACTGCCTCAGTAACAGTAGTTCCCAAATAATCTTCTGCTGTTTGCTTCATTTTTTGAAGTATCATGGCAGAGATTTCTTGAGGCGTATATTGTCTGTCGCCAATTCTGATTCTTGGGGTGTTGTTTGCGCCTAACTCTACTTTGTAAGGCACGTTTACAGCCTCGCTTTTCGTGTCGTTAAAAGCCTTTCCCATAAATCTTTTTACAGAAAATATGGTGTTTTGTGGATTTGTAATGGCCTGGCGTTTAGCAGGATCGCCTACTTTGCGTTCACCATTACCATTGTCTAGAAATGCCACAATTGAAGGAGTTGTTCTGCGACCTTCGCTATTAGGAATTACCACAGGTTCGTTGCCTTCCATTACAGCTACGCATGAATTGGTAGTACCTAAGTCAATACCGATTATTTTTCCCATTTTGGATAATATTTATGGTTTAAGATTGATTTGCATTAGAATTTGGTTTGCAAATGTCAATCATTGTGCCAAGTGGAAAGGGTAGTGGCAAAAGTAGAAAAAATGACATTTTTTGTGCCAGATTGGCATAAAGGGAAATATTGCATTCAATGTTATGAAGTAACATTTGCGCTCTAATCTGTTTATTTCTACATTTACATATTAAAAAGCACGATTATGGAATTGCAACATAACTATACAGTAGAAGAGGTGTTGGAAATTGTAAATACCATGTCTATGAAGGATAAAGAATCCATTAGAACCGCACTTTTTGTTGATGAAGCGGAATTTGAAAGACTAGTAAAAGAAGATTTTGTTAAGTATGAAGCCACTTTCAAAGCACTTGCGTAATGATTTTTCTAACGAAAATTCAAATCGTAAAAATAAACAGACTTACAGTGTCAGATCATGGTGGAAATTTTATTCCACCAAATAATTTTTTAAATGAATCTGCGCTAGATTATTTGGTTGATGCGATCCATGCAGAGATATTTGGGCAAGCACTTTACCCAACTATATTTGACAAAACAGCTGTTTATATGTTTAGCATAATTGCTAACCATACTTTTACAGATGGGAACAAGCGAACAGGTCTTGAGGCTGGTTTAATCTTTTTAAAAATTAATGGTTATCAACTAAATTCAACCGTTACGGACAAAATATTAACCGAATTTATCTTATCGATGGCCTCGGGAAAACAAACACTGGAGGAAGTGCAAGGATGGCTAAAGAGCAATGTCATCGGTAAATAGAATCGCGCAAAAAAGTAAGTTTTTAGTTTATATCTTCCTTCTCTTGCAGACTTTTCAACCAATTCACCGTAACCGTTTTTTGATTTCATTCGATATTGCCTGTTTGTGAAATGAATAGTATGTGCTCGATGGAATATCGCTTTCCTACTCTTCATCTATACATTCCTTTAATTTAAGATTCGTTTTTTCAGGATCGTAAATTGTATAAATTGGAAGATTCAAATGATTTTTTTTTAAGAAAGCGTTTGGGTAATTTTATTGAGTTCTTTCACTTTTTGGCCGAAATCGCCTTTTAGTTTGGCTCGAAATGCAGTGAGATTGCCCAACAATTCATTAATATCGTCAGAATCGAGTACCTCATTCAAGTATTCTTTCAATCTTTTTGCAAAAGTAGGTGATTTGCCATTGGTGGAAATGGCAATTTTTAGATCACCTTTTTTCACTACAGAGCTCAAATAAAAATCGCATAAATCGGGTGTGTCGGCCACATTAATCAATATTTTCCTTCTTTTGGCAATCTGAAAAATGGTTTTATGCAATGCTTTGTTGTCGGTCGCACAGATTAAAATATCGATGTTGTTAAGATCGTCCCATTCAAAATTTCGCGTTATCATTTTTAGTTTTGGAAACGAATGAGCCATTTCTTCAATTTCCGTTTTAAATACTGGCGAAACGATTGTGACATTTGCTTCAGGCGAATTGCTAAGCACAGCTTCGAGCTTTTCCAACCCCACATTTCCGCCACCAACAATAAGGGTATTTAATTGATGGAGCTTTAAAAAGATTGGAAATAAATTATTCATTGCTGCAGATTTTCTTGGCAAAATTGATAAATAAAAAATCCCTTTCATATTACTGAAAGGGATTTTTGAAAATAAAACGAATTTCAATACGAGGTCTATTTGATAAATAGTAACTCTCTATATTTTGGTAATGGCCAGTATTCATCGCCAATCAAAAACTCTAATTTATCGACATGGTAACGAATGATATCGAAATAATCGCCTTTGATGGCATGGCAATAAGCCAACGCTTTTGCTCTTGCTTCTTCAATATCGTTTGCTTTTTTCCTTTCTTCAAGCATTGCTTCCGATTTTTCGATCACCACATGCACGTGTTCAGAAATGGCCTTGATGATATCTAAAGTCTCGGCCGAGTATTTTGGATCAATTCCGATGTCTTTTTGTCCTTTTACATTTTCAATTAGAGAAGACTGGTATTTCAAGGCCGCAGGTATAATTTGATTCATAACCAAATCGTACAAACAACGAGACTCTATTTGTATGCGTTTTGCATAGGTTTCAAGCATTATTTCGTGGCGGGCATGAATTTCTCTTTCGTTGAATATGCCGTGGTCTATGAACATTTTCATCTCTTTTGGATCTAAAAATGTATCCAATGCTTCTGGAACAGTCTTGATGTTCTTCAAACCACGTTTTTCGGCTTCTTTTACCCATTCGTCAGAGTAGCCGTTGCCCTCAAATCGTATCTTTTTAGATGCTTTGATGTAGTCACGAAGTACATTTACAACCGCCAATTCTTTTTTAGGCTCTTTTTTCAATTCTTTCTCAACATCGGCAGTAAATTTCAATAATTGATCGGCAACTACTGTGTTTAGCACGGTCATTCCGTGGGCATTATTGGCAGACGAACCTACAGCACGGAATTCAAATTTATTACCAGTAAAAGCAAATGGCGATGTGCGATTGCGATCTGTATTGTCTAGAATGATTGAAGGTATCTTGCTGATTCCCAGCTTCATATACATATTCTCACCTTTGTCAACTCTTACTTTTCCGTTGTTCTCCAATTCATCAAAAATACCAGAAATTGTAGACCCTAAGAATACAGAGAAAATGGCTGGTGGTGCTTCATTTGCTCCCAAACGGTGTTCGTTGCCCACTGTTGCGATGGCAGCGCGCATTAAATCTGCATGGTCGTGAACGGCTTTTACCACATTCACACAAAAAGTTAAGAAAATTAAATTGTCTTTTGGTTTTGAACTTGGGCCTAAAAGATTTCTGCCCGTATTGGTTCCCATCGACCAATTGTTGTGTTTTCCGCTTCCATTTACACCTGCAAATGGTTTTTCGTGAAATAATATCTTCAAATTGTGCTTTTCGGCCACTTTATCCATCACATCCATCATCAACGCATTGTGATCGACAGCCAAATTGATTTCTTCATACAAAGGAGCTACTTCAAATTGCGAAGGTGCTACTTCGTTGTGGCGGGTTTTTACAGGAATACCCAATTTTAACAATTCAAATTCAGAATCGGCCATGAAAGCCAATACGCGAGGGGGAATTGAACCAAAATAATGGTCTTCCAATTGTTGGTTTCTTGCCGAATTTTGACCGATCAATGTACGACCTGTCATTATCAAATCTGGACGAGCCAAGAAAAGTGATTTGTCTATCAAAAAATACTCTTGTTCTGGGCCTAAATTGCAAAATACTTTAGTAACATCGCTATCGAAATACTCTTGCATTACGGCAGTAGCAGCTTTGTCTAGCGCATCGATCGATTTCAAAAGTGGTGCTTTGTAATCTAAAGCCTCGCCTGTGTATGAAACAAAAATGGTAGGAATACACAAAGTTTTGCCTACACCCAAATCCATAATAAATGCTGGAGATGTTGGATCCCAAGCGGTGTAACCACGTGCTTCAAAAGTAGCACGAATGCCTCCATTTGGAAAAGAAGAGGCATCTGGTTCTTGCTGAATAAGAGCCGAACCACGAAAAGCTTCGATCGCACGACCGTCTGAAGTAGGCTCGAAAAAGGCATCGTGTTTTTCGGCAGTAGTGCCTGTAAGCGGCTGAAACCAATGGGTGTAATGCGTAACACCTTTAGATAATGCCCAAAGTTTCATCGAGGCTGCTATCGTATCGGCAAGCGAAGCATCCATTTTCTCGCCTTTTTCAATACAAGCTATCAATTTCTTATGGGTTTCTCTTGGCAAAGTAGCTTTCATATTTTCGGTGCCGAAAGTATTGCTACCATAATATTCAGAAACACTTCCCGTAGGAAAAGTAACCGCCACTGGAGTTCTAGACTGAACGATCTCGAGGGCTTTAAATCGTAGAATTGACATAATTTTCTTTTTTTTGATTACTTGGTTAAATAATTGCATCAAATATATAAAAAAAGAGCAAAAAAAATATTTTAGCCCCCATTTTTAATGAAAAAAATTAAAAAGAATCAATATTTAGGAATAGTGGTTGAAAATTGGACCAAAATGATTACTTTTCTTGATTGTCGTTTTCAAAGACGATTTTTAGATTTTGCTCCAAATATCTACTTATTTAAGTATTTTTTCGTAATTTTCGGTGGCAGTAGGGTCCATTACCTTCAGAAGCTCTACCACCTTTCCTTTCTCAGCGGCTGGCGATTCAGAGAATATTTTTACATATTCATCGCCTTTGGAGTTAAAATAGGTTTTAAGCAGTGGAGCGGTAGGTTTTGCATCCCACACTAGTTTCACAGCTTCGAGCGATTGTATTATTTTATTTCTGCCTTCGTCTGGGTTGATCGCCAACTGATCCATGCCATTTCGATAATAAGTATAAGTAGCTTCTCTAAACAACTGAAATGATGGGCTCATAAAATTTTCGATCGTCCAATAGCGGCTGTTTGGGTTGCTACCAGCTTGTCGCCAGCCATCGTAAGGTGCATTCTGAGCGTTTGCAGATATCAGATTTGCTTTTTCAAAGAAAATGCTGCCGCCATTTTTAGAAAATGAATCGTAATCAATTCCCAATCCGATGTAGACATAAAAAGCTATCAGTGAAGAGATATTTGCCAAATAGGCATTGTCGTTGTATTCAATTGTTTGCCCTTGCGGGAAATCGAAACCAAAATCTTTGTCGAAAATATTGATTAGCATTGATTCGTAGCCTGTTCCAAAGATAGGTCTTGAAAATTGGATTTGGGCTGTGGCAGAGTATTTGCCCACATTTACATCAGATTTTCGATCCAATTTGATGGTAAGATTCATTTTGATGCGTTCTGAGCCATTAAATTTATCGTTCGTCCATTTTCTTTGGTTGATAAATTGGGTAATATTATTCTCCATATCTTTGAAAATGCCCTTTTCTTGGGTTTCGACCAGTTCGGCATCCACTTTCACGATGGCGAGGATTTCTTGGGCTCTGATTGGAAAAACAACGTAGAACACGCTGGATAGAAAAAATAAATAGCTTACAAATAATGCCCGATTTACCATTGCGACTTGTAATTTCTTAGTTTAATATGTCAATTAGAACGTCTAAAATATCTTTTGCCACCTCTTTTTTGGTTTTTAGATCAAAATCCAATTTTTCGCCAGATTTCTTTAAAATAGTAATCTTATTAGTATCGTGCCCGAAAGTGGCATTTGCCGATTGGGTCGAATTCAACACTACAAAATCGAAGTTTTTAGCTGTCAATTTAAGACTTGCATTTTCCAATTCGTTGTTTGTTTCCAATGCAAAACCTACGGAAATTTGCTTTTCGGACTTAGACCTACCAAATTCAAAAGCTATATCTGGGTTTTTTACCATTTCTATGACAAACGAATCGTCTTTCTTTTTTATTTTCTGCGTAGCCATTTCTTTTACTCTATAATCGGCAACTGCTGCTGAAAAAATAGCAATGTCGAGTGTAAAGAATACTTTTCGGCATTCTTCAAGCATTTCCAAAGCCGATTTTACTTTAACAACTTTAATATTTTTGTTCGATACTATTAATTGGCTAGGGCCTGAAATGAGGATCACTTCGGCACCTTCATCGGCCAAAGTTTCTGCCAAAGCGTAGCCCATTTTTCCTGACGAATGGTTGCTAATATACCGCACCGGGTCGATCGCCTCTTGTGTAGGTCCTGCTGTGACCAACACTTTTTTGCCAGCATATCTATTTTTACGAGATAAAAAAGACACCAAATAATGGATAATGTGCTCTGGTTCGGCCATTCGACCTTGTCCAGACAACCCGCTTGCCAACTCTCCACTTTCAGCATCGATGATATGGTTGCCAAAAGAAAGTAATTTGTGGAAATTATTTTTTGTAGCCGGGTGAATGTACATATCCAGATCCATAGCTGGAGCTATCACAACTGGGCATTTGGCAGATAAATACGTGGCAGTAAGCAAGTTATCACACAATCCATTGGCCATTTTTGCTATTTCGTTGGCTGTAGCAGGGGCTATAAGAAATATATCTGCCCACAAAGCCAATTCCACATGGTTTGCCCATTCGCCAGTACTGGCATCATAAAAATCGCTATAAACAGCGTTTTTGGACAATGTTGAGATCGTCAATGGCGCAATAAAATCTTTGGCGGCTGAAGTCATTATCACTTTTACATCTGCACCAGATTTAATCAATAACCTTACTAGAAAAGCCGATTTGTATGCTGCAATGCTGCCGGTGATCCCTAAAAGTATTTTTTTATGAGTAAGCATACATTTTTTGAGAGTAAACAAAAAAGGCTTCCATACAGAAGCCCCAAATACTTGTAAAATTAAAAATCTATTCAGCTTCTATTTTGCGAAACATTATTTTCCCTTCTTGAAACTCTTCTAGTGCAGAGGTAGAAGGTTTTGGTTGACGTTCGTAGAATTTAGAGATTTCGATTTGCTCACGATTTTCAAATATTTCTTCTAAATTGTCGACAGTAGAGGCAAAATCGGCTAATTTATTATTCAATTCTTCTTTTTGCTTGGTTGATATTTGCCTAGCACGTTTGCCGATAATCATTAATGATTCGTAAACATTACCTGTTACATCTGCTATTTTATCAATGTCGCGTGTGATGATTGTGTTTGAAACTGCCATTTTTTTCTTTAATTGAGGGTCAAAATTAATAAAATATAATTTATTACCACAAAATTTTATCAAAAAAGCGTAATTAGCCTATTATCTTAATTTGCTAATTTTGTTTTATTGCCTCTATGATAAGACTTTGCAAAACTATAGTACTGCTCGCTTCAAAAAATGGAATGTCAGCTTTTTTTTTATTTATGCTTTTTGTAGCACCAATGGTTGGCAGTTTTGTGGTTGGTTTTGTATTGCACACGCAAAATATTGTTTGGCTTAAAGAGATTTCAACAGTAGAAATCGCCTTATTATACCTTTTAATTTCCTTTTTTATTGCATTTGGATTAGTACCCACCACGATAGTGGCGTATGCGTCTGGCTTTGTATGGGGCTGGCAATCAGTTATTTACATGGTGTTTGCATACTTTTTTGCGCAATGGTTGGGCTACAAAGCTGCTAAGTGGCTCGGAGTCGATCGTTTATTATCAGATATCTTGCAATTGGAATATTACCGTGCCAATATGCTCATTATCAATGCCATAAAAAATGAATTTGTGCTGGTATTTTTTTGCAGATTATCGCCAGTTTTGCCTTTTGGCATTATGAATTTTGTATTGAGTTTGATGCAAGTGAAACTAAAACCATTTCTAATTGTTGGTTTACTTGGCATGCTTCCACGAACATTATTTTTTATTTGGGTGGGAATTGAATCTGAAATTTTACTTTCAATGCCTGTGTCAGATTGGTGTGAAAAGGGAATTTGGGTTCTTATTTCAGCCATTTCTGTGTTTATTATCATGAAGATTTTGACAAAAAACCTCACAAAATCGATCAAAGTAGGGGAGTAGCACAAGGCTTCATCTTAAGTCATCTAGGATTTCTCCTTTGGATTCGGCTTCTCTTTTTTGAATTGCTTCTGGCTTATTAGATACCCTTGGTTTCTGTGGAGTGCTCATTTCCGTTTGCGAAGTATTGTACGAAGAAGGCTTGAATCTTTTAACTTTGCAGCTTGGCGTTTGAGTAAAGTGTCAAAAAACCAGCCAATAGCATCTTTGGTTAGCTAGAAAAAGGTAATATATATTTAGTAAAGAGGGAAATATTGTGCAAATATTGAAGAAATTAAAGTTCTACTTTTCTGAGGCACCTTCAAAACGAAGATGCTTTACCGATTCGCCAGAATCTCGTAACTCTATCAACGAATCGATGCCGATATTGAGGTGGTTTTTTACAAAATTAGATGTCACCAATTTATCGCTGGCCTCTGTTTTTACACCTTCTGGGGTCATTGGGTTATCGGAGACCAAGAGCAAAGCACCGTGCGGAATTTTATTTGCAAAACCAGCTATAAAAATGGTGGCAGTTTCCATATCGATACATAACGCTCTAATATGTTGCAAGTATTCTTTGAATTTTTCGTCATGCTCCCAAACCCTGCGATTGGTGGTGTAGCACATGCCTGTATAATAATCTAATTCGTACGTTTTAATAGTATGAGAAACAGCCATTTGAAGCCTAAATGAAGGCAATGCAGGCACTTCTTTTGGCAAGTAGCTATCGCTTGTGCCTTCGGCTCTTACGGCTGCAATAGGTAAGATAAGATCGCCAATTTTCGTAATTTTACGCAAACCACCACATTTGCCTAAAAACAATACTGCTTTTGGCATTATTGCTGTGAGCAAATCCATCACTGTGGCAGCCATTGGACTACCCATTCCAAAATTGATAATGGTAATATTTTCAGAAGTGCAGGTTTGCATCGATTTATCTCTGCCAACAATTTTGGCATCGAATCTTTCGGAAAACATTTCTACGTAATTAAAAAAATTGGTAAGTAAAATGTATTCTCCAAAATCTTCAGTGGGTGTACCAGTATAGCGAGGCAGCCAATTATTTACAATTTCTTCTTTTGTTTTCATGCGTTTGGTGTACGAAATTTTAAGATAAAAGTATTTCTTGTTGGCTCATTAGCTTTTAATTTTATCGTAAAGCTAAAATCCTGAGATTTAATGACCAACGTTAAGGATTTTCAAATGATGAACCGAAAAGTAAGATTTATTCGCTCTCCGTTCATTTTTGTCGATTTAGGAAGTTGGTGTTGCCACCGGTGTTGAGTGTCGCCTTGCATTAATAATAAACTTCCATTTTCTAACAAATAGTCTTTTTTAATTCCGATTTTTTCTCTCAATCTGAATTGAAATTTTCTTGTTTGTCCAAAATTTATAGATGCAATATTGGGATTTTGGCCCAATGTTGGTTCGTCATCACTATGCCAACCCATGCTATCTTTTCCATTTCTATAGTAATTGAGTAATACAGCATTGAATTGGCACAGGGTGTGTTTTTCGACTTCGTTCTTTATTTGCAGTAGCAAAGGTGTCCAAGGCAAAGGCTGCATTAATTTACCCGAATATTTGTAGGTTTTGTCGCCATACCAAGCCACCAATCGAGGCTCAAGTATTTCTTTTCCAAACATTTTGATCTTTTCTTGTCGCCAATCGATAGTGTTTTTCAATTCATTTAATAACCTTCGAGATTGCTCATCGGAATAAAATTGGGGTAAATAAATGGCATCTGGAGTATTTATCACTTAATTTTTTAGTGGTTTGATAATTTTCTTGCCAACGATATTATTTCATCAACATCATTTTGAGAAAGTCCCAATTTATTGGCAAAATTAATACACATTGCATATTCTTTTTCGTGTATTTCACCATCTATCATCGCCATAAATACGGCATCGGAAAGCTGCTCTTCCTTTTCATCTTGCGAAGAGGGCACTTTGAATACCAATTCGTGTGGATTATTAAGGATTTCGGTGATTTCATCGGGATTTAGCCCAAATTCTTCTGCCTTTTCTGCCAGAAACTCTTTTTCATCATCGTCCATGTGACCATCTGCTGCAGCCATTGCCACCAGATTTTCAAAATGTTCAAGTTTGATACTCTTATTATTATTGCTCACTTTGGTACAAAGATTTACTTGTTTTCCGTTTGAGTCGAAAGTTGAAGAAAAAGAAGTGAATTTTCAAGTAGGTTCGTTAAAACTTAATCTTAATTTGAGCTTAGATGTAGCGTTGTATTGTTTTGGAATAGGAAATGTACACACTGCTTATTAAATCATTTCGCAAATCACATTTCGAATTATAAGAATTTGCCAATATTACCGTTATTTGCCTCATGTTGAAGCAGCTTATTTTTTTACTATTCCCAATTATTGTTTTTTCTCAATCTGCCACTATAAAAGGTAGAATTACAGATGAAAAAGGCAATCCTTTGGGTTTTGCAACCGTTATTTCAACCAAATACAACAAAGCTGTAGAGACAGACATCAAAGGATTTTTCTTGATAGCGTTAAAAAATGATTCAGCTTTATCGCTTTTAGTAAAATATTTGGGCTACAAAGAGAAGGTAGTTTCAATCAATATTGAAAATGTAAATAGTTTTTTACAAATAAGCCTCCAGCCAGATACAAAATCGATTAATGAGGTGCAAATCAATGCGTTGCGAGATACGCGAACAGAAGCTGGGCTCACGTTGTTGAATCCAAAAGATGCCATATTATTACCTTCTGCATTTGGTGATTTTAACAAAATATTGGCTGTATTGCCAGGTGTAGTTTCCAACAATGAATTATCTTCTACATATTCGGTACGTGGTGGGAATTATGATGAAAATCTTATTTATGTGAATGGCATGGAAGTATATCGGCCATTTTTGGTTCGGTCGGGGCAGCAAGAGGGCTTAAGTTTTGTGAATCCCAATTTGGCTTCGTCTGTGGAGTTTTCTTCAGGTGGCTGGCAAGCGAAATTTGGCGATAAACTTTCTTCAATTATGAATGTGAGCTACAAAACGCCAAAACGATGGGAAGGCTCAGGCTCGGTCGGATTGCTAGGTGGCACAGTGCATTTGGGTGGTACAGATAAGAACCAAAGAATATCTTTTGTAGCAGGATTCAGGAACAAAACATCTAAATATTTGCTCAATACTTTGCCAACGCAAGGTCAATATTTGCCTAGTTTCAACGATTTTCAAAGCTACATTACTATTGATCTCACTGATAGAAGAAAGCCATTTCCCATACAAAAACGAACAACTTTGGGCATCCTAACAAGCTATGCTGGCAATCAATATGAAGTAAATCCAGTGCTTTCGGAGGCTAATTTTGGCACTAATACCTCTATATTAAAACTTACAGTGGCATTTGATGGCAATGAGAAAATGAACTATGACACCTGGCAAAATGGCTTAAAACTTACCCATTGGACATCTGAAAATATAAAAACCGAGTTTTACGCCTCTGCTTTTGATACCAGAGAGAGAGAATACATTAATTTGCAGGCATACTACAGGCTTTGCGACTTAGAGCCAGATGGTAGTTCGCAAGATAATCTAAACAAATGTGCTTCGTTGCGAGGTGCTGGCAGCCAATTCAGATATGGGCGTAACAGCTTGCATGCCAATGTGTATGCACTGGAAAATCGCAATTATTATTACCGAACACAAAAAAATACGATTGAGTTTGGGGTAAAATATTCAAAAGAGATTTTTGACGACCAGCTGTACGATTACAGTTTTATCGACTCACTCGATTTTATCAAACTTACGCCTGCTACCATTTCTACCATATCGCTCAATACCAACCGCTATGCTGGTTATTTGCAAAGCACACATAAATTAGACACTTTCCAAACACTCACTTATGGCTTAAGACTGGGCTGGTGGGATCTGAATCAACAATTTTTGATAAGCCCAAGCATTCAATACGCATTCAAACCGCAATGGAAGCGAGATGTAGTTTTTAGATTGGCTACTGGCATTTATCGTCAGCCGCCTTTTTATCGAGAATTGAGAAATTTTAATTATCAAATCAATTCTAACTTAAAAGCCCAAAGTGCCGTTCATTTTGTTGCGGGCTCAGATTATAGATTCAAAGCTTGGGGCAGAAATTTTAAACTTGTTTCTGAATTGTATGGAAAATATTTGTGGGATGTAGTCCCGTACGACATTGATAATGTGCGACTTAGGTATTATGCCCAAAATTCTGCAGTTGCCTTTGCTGGTGGTGCCGATTTTAGGGTAAGTGGCGAATTTATAAAGGGAACAGAATCGTGGTTTAGCCTTGGTATTATGCAGACCAAAGAAAAAGTAGATGGAAGCACCCAAGGCTGGATACGCAGGCCAACTGACCAAAGACTAACCTTCGCCTGTTTTTTTCAAGACCATATTCCAAACAATCCGTCTTGGAAAATTTTTATTAATTTGGTTTTTGGTACTGGCCTGCCATTTGGCATACCAAACAGCCCAAATCAACGAAATATTTTAGAAATTTCGCCCTATCGCAGGCTTGATGTAGGCTTTGCTAAAGTGCTGGTATTCAATAATAAGAACCGAACAACAAGCCGTTTTTTTGAATCTATAAGTTTGGGGGTTGAGGTATTGAATATTCTTGGAATCAACAATACACTTTCTTATATATGGGTTTCTGATTTTGAAAATCGGCAATATGCAATCCCCCAAACACTTTCCCAAAGGTTCGTAAATGGCAAGATCACGGCAAGTTTTTAAAACAGTGATAGCATTAACGATATCTAAATATGCCAAATTGTCAAATCTAATTCTCGTATTTTAGCTTTTCAACGATTGTGGCTGGCTTTTTTGTATAAATTGTGTTTGGGTATAATTATTGATTCTATTTAAAACTGTATATTTTTGTGAAATAAACTAAAACGACAAATGAAAAAGACACTGATAGTAGTAGGAATAATAGTAGGGATTGTGATTTTGCTTTACGCCATGTTTGGCGGTAGCTACAATAGCATGGTTACCAAAGATGAAAATGTGCAAAATGCTTGGGCTCAGGTTCAAAATGTGTACCAACGCAGAAGCGATTTGATACCAAATTTGGTAGAGACAGTAAAAGGATATGCTAATTTCGAGAAAGAAACGCTTACAGCCGTGGTTGAAGCAAGAGCCAAAGCGACCTCAGTAAATATATCTCCACAAAATTTATCGCCAGATGCAATCAAAAATTTCCAACAATCGCAAGATGGATTGAGCTCAGCATTGGGTAGATTGATGGTTGTTGTTGAAAAATATCCTGAATTGAAAGCCAACCAAGGCTTCTTAGAATTGCAGTCGCAATTGGAAGGCACAGAAAATAGAATTACCGTTGAAAGACAAAAATTTAATGATGTTGTAAAAGAATACAATCAATACATTCGTTCGTTCCCACAAAATTTCCTTGCTGGGCCTTATGGATTTGAGAAAAAGGGCTATTTCGAAGCAAAAGCTGGTGCAGAAAATGCCCCAACTGTAAAGTTTTAATGCAGTCGCTTCGATTTTGATGCGTTTTTTTGCAAATTAAGTTTTGATTTGGAAATGAACGAAGAAATGGCAAATTCACGCTGACGATTACATTAACCCCTCATCGAAAGATACGAGGGGTTTTTCTGTTATTAGGCCAATGTATTCACTATCAGCATCAAAAATAAAATTGATCTAAGTTTTTACGTAGCACGAGTAGAGGGAAAGCTACGTAAATGTCATACTGAAGCATAATAATTTTTTGGTGGAGTTGTTTTGTACTCAGAAATACTTTTTGAATCGAAAGCAAGTGAAAAATTGTGGCTCCAAAAAGTATCTAATGCCGATTGAGACAGTTTTTATATTTCAATCAGTTATTTAAGACTTTGATGACAATACGAAATTCACCTATCTTTCAATCCATGTGTATTTTTTCTTTTGTAAAAAAATACCTAATTTGTGCTAGGTTAGATAGAGAGTGAATAGTAGCTTTTCTTCGATCTTTTCAAGTACAATATTTTTTGAAAACTATTCAACAAAGGAACAATTTGCATCGTGCTTAATTTAGAATAATTCTAAATTGATACGTATCAGAAAAATTCTCATGTTCAAACGATTAAAAACTCAGAATATTGATTTTTTTCCACTCAATATCGATCAATTTTTACAGTATTTGTTGCCTGTGACATCGGGAGAAGATAATAAATAAAGTATTAAAGCTTACCGACTTAAATGTCATAGTCTTTGTGCCATTTTTTTTATGTATTTGCAGAGTACTTAAAAACTATGAAAAATAATCTTACTACTGAATACAACGTTGTTTTAATAAAATTTGGCGAAAAAGTAAGGTATTACAGGAAGCTTAGAAGAATGACCCAACTTGATTTATCGATCGCAGTAGAAATCGACTCTAGGCACATCCAAAGGATTGAAAAAGGTAGAATTAATACGTCAATCATGGTAGCTTTTTCGATTTCCAGAATATTAGGGGTAGCAATGGATGAATTGTTTAGCTTTGACATTAATGAGGAGGCTTAAGTGTAAAAATTTCTTTTTCTGAAATTATTAGCACTCAAATGCTTGGCGCTAACCTTAAAACTACCTTTTGTGGCAACAATGTACTAATTATATCGAATTCGTATTGTATTTGCCGCACAGCCACTAAAAATGGAAATTTTTGATAATTCATCATTCAAAATTCGCTTTTCGTAGCTACTTTTGCAGCCATGTCTACGGCAAAATACATTTTCGTTACAGGGGGAGTAACATCTTCATTAGGAAAAGGAATTATATCGGCTTCATTGGCCAAACTTCTGCAAGCCAGAGGCTATTCAGTCACCATTCAAAAGTTCGATCCATACATAAATGTCGATCCAGGCACGCTAAATCCGTATGAACATGGCGAATGCTATGTAACAGACGATGGAGCCGAAACGGATCTTGATTTGGGGCATTACGAACGTTTTCTAAATATTCCAACTTCACAAGCCAATAATGTAACTACTGGCAAAATTTATTTTACTGTTATCACCAGAGAGCGCGAAGGTGCTTTTTTAGGCAAAACAGTTCAAGTAGTGCCACACATTACAGATGAGATAAAGCGGAATTTTAAATTATTGGGCGAAACAGGCCAATACGATATTGTAATCACAGAAATTGGCGGTTGTGTGGGCGATATTGAAGCATTGCCGTTTGTAGAAGCAGTTCGACAATTCAAATGGGAGCAAGGCGATGATAATGTAATCACGATACATCTAACTTTAGTGCCATATTTAAAATCGGCTGGCGAATTAAAAACCAAACCAACGCAACATTCTGTAAAGCAACTTTCAGAGTCGGGCATTCAGCCAGATATATTGGTAGCGAGAACAGAATACCCTTTAAACGTAGATATCCGAAAAAAAATAGCTTTATTTTCAAATGTTCAACAAAAATGCGTGATCGAGTCGATAGATGCCGAGACGATTTACGATGTGCCACTGTTGATGAAAAAGGAGAAATTGGATTTGCGTGTGCTTGAAAAATTGGATTTATCTGAAAAACAAGAGCCTGATCTCGATTCGTGGAAAGAATTTTTGGGTAGACTTAAAAATCCAACTTCAGAGGTGAGTATCGCTTTGATTGGAAAATACGTAGAGTTAAAAGACGCATACAAATCGATTGCAGAGGCATTTATACATGCTGGTGCTATGAATGAATGTAAAGTAAATATCGATTGGATACATTCTGAAAAATTGGCCGATACCAATGTATATGAGTTGGTGAGTAATTACGATGGCATATTGGTGGCTCCTGGTTTTGGCGAGCGTGGTTTTGAAGGCAAGATAAATGCCGTGCAAATAGCCCGAGAAAATAAAATTCCTTTTTTTGGTATTTGTTTGGGAATGCAATGCTCGGTAATCGAGTTTGGCAGAAATGTTTTGCACTTAAAAGATGCCAATTCGACAGAAATGAACAAAGAAACCACTTTTCCAGTGGTAGATATGATGGAAGAGCAGAAAAAGATAACACAAAAAGGTGGTACTATGCGGTTGGGAGCGTATCCTTGCCAGTTGAAAGCTGGTTCTAAAGCGGCACTTGCGTACCGTTCGCTAGAGATAAGCGAACGCCACAGACATCGTTTTGAGTTTAATAACGACTACAAAGAGCAATATGAAGCTGCAGGAATGATACCCACAGGCACAAATTTGGAGACTGGCTTGGTGGAAATAGTAGAAGTGCCCGACCATCCTTGGTTTGTTGGCGTGCAATTTCACCCAGAACTGAAAAGCACGGTTTTGAATCCACATCCTTTATTTGTGCATTTTGTGAAAGCCGCTCTCGAGTACTCAAAGAATAAAGTTTAAGTTTACATTATATTTCCAATTAACATTCAATTACACATTACCCATTAATGAAAGACATCGATCGCAACCAGGCCATAGGATTAGTACTTATTTCAGCTATGCTGATTGCCTACTTCACATTCTTCTCTGGCCCAAGTGCAGAAACCAAAACTACAAAGCCTGCAACTGATATTTCCGATACATCAAAAAAAGCGAATACGACAACATTGGCGGCAAAATCGTCTGATACTACGCAATTAAAGAAACAATTTGGCACTTTTGCCTCGTTTGCAAATGGCACAGAAACGGAATACATACTTGAAAATGAAAATCTTAAAGTAACATTGTCGAGCAAAGGCGGCACTGTAAAACATGTATTGCTTAAAAATTACAAAACATATTCCAAAGAAGATTTATACCTTATCAAGTCGAGTTTCAACACCCAAAGATTGATAGCCTTTCTGCCCACTGGTAAAATCAATTTGAATGAGCTTTATTATTCATCGTCTAAAATAGGAAATACGGTGTCTTTTGTGTTACCTCTTGCTGAAAATCAATTTGTTAGTCATTCTTATACTTTGCCTGAAAAGTCATTTGAATTGACGTACAATATCGAGGCCAAAGGAATCGAAAATCTGATTCAAGGCGATAAAATTGAGCTGACTTGGAACCAAGAAATGCCTTTGACAGAAAAAGACCTTACCGCAAGTCGCACTACGGCCAATATTACCTATCGATTGAATGATGGCACTTATAACTCACTTTCCGAAACAAAACTCGAGTTGCAAGAAGCAAAATTAGAGAGCAAAGTAAATTGGATTACTTTCAAACAGAAGTTTTTCAGCGTTGGGCTTATTTCTGAAAATGGTTTCGCCTCTGGAGAAATTAAATCTGAAACTGATATCAATAATCCTTTGGTTGTAAAATCAGTTTCAGCCAACTTGAATCTGAAAGTCGCAGATTTAACAGCAGAAAAAGGCAAATTCAAGTATTATTTTGGTCCTAACAAATTGAATTTGATGGCCGATGTAGCCCCAAGTTTCAATGAAAATGTGTATTTAGGTTGGCCGATCATCAATAACATCAATCGATATACCATAGCACCGCTTTTTAGTTTTCTGGAGAAATTCATTGGCAATTATGGTGTTATCATTATTGCTATGGTGCTTATTATTAAGCTAATACTGCTTCCTTTGTCTTTCCAAGCCTACAAATCGATGGCGAAAATCAAGGTTTTGAAGCCAGAACTTGATGACATAAAAGCCCGCGCTGGCGATGACATGACAGTGCAACAGCAAGAACAAATGAAGTTGTATCAACAAGTGGGCATCAACCCTTTGGCAGGCTGTATTCCTGTATTATTGCAAATGCCCGTTTTGTTGGCCATGTTCAATTTTTTCCCAAATGCAATCGAATTTCGCCAACAAAGTTTCTTGTGGGCCGAAGATTTATCTACTTTCGATACTATTGCCACTTTGCCATTTTCGATCCCATTTTATGGAGATCACGTAAGTTTGTTTACTATATTGATGACTGCTTCTACCATTCTCTACACTTGGTACAATAGCCAAATGCAAGTATCAGCTACTGGGCCCATGATTGCCATGTCTTACATTATGCCTGTGGTTTTTATGTTTGTAATGAATTCATTTCCAGCAGGTTTGAGCTTTTATTATTTTGTTTCTAATATGATAACAGTTGGGCAACAATTTCTGATAAAATCATTTGTAAATGAAGATGATATTCGAGCCAAATTGGAAGATAATAAGAAAAAATTGGTAGATAAAAAACCAAATCGATTTCAACAACGCCTTCAAGCTGCGATGGAGCAACAACAAGAATTAAAAAAGAAACCAACAAAAAAATAAATTTGTTCGACTATCGTTATGTAAAGCTCAAATCTTCCTTCTTTTATGAAAAAAGTTTTATCAGTTTCCTTTAGCCTGCTATTTGCGACAACTATTTGTTTGTCTGGTTATGCGCAAAATACTACTGCTACCAAGCCTGCAAAGCCCAAGCCTGCTGTAGCCAAAGCTTATGAATTGAAATTCAAAATCAACGGATTAAAATCCAAAGACACCATTTTATTGGCGAATTACTATGGCGATAAGCAGTATTTGAAAGATACTGCCATTGCCAACTCAAAAGGCGAATTTACATTTGATGGAAAAGAAAAATTGCCAAATGGCATTTATCTGGTTGTGCTTCCTGGCAAGCAATATTTTGAGGTAATAGTGAGAGAACAAGCGTTTTCTATGGAAACCGACACCAAGGATTACACAAAAAATATGAAGGTGGTTGGCTCAGTCGAAAACAAAGCTTTTTATGATTATTTGAATTATATCGTAGTGCAAGGTAAAAAAGCAGAGCAAAACAAGGTTTTGATGGATAGTGCAAAGACTGAATCTGACAAAACAAAATACCGCGATGTACTTATAGGTGTAGAAAAAGAGATAATTAAGTTTAGGAAAGATTTTGTAAAAACAAATCCTACGCTTTTTGTATCTAAAATTTTCAATTCAATGATTGAACTAGAAAATGGCGATATTCCAGAAACACCAAAAGCACCAAATGGTCGCCCAGATTCTACTTTTCCGTTCCGCTATTACAAAGCCCATTATTGGGATAGCATAGATTTGAACGAGGATGGATTGATTCGCTCGCCCATTTTTCATGGGAAACTAGATAAGTATATTAAGCAGCTTACCATACAAGTGCCAGATTCGATCAACAAAGAAGCAGATTTGATAATATCCAAAATCAAGGATAAAAAAGGTGAAATATTCAAGTATGTAGTTTGGTACATCACCAATCAATATGAAACTTCGCAAGTAATGGGTATGGATGCCGTATTTGTACACATGGCAGAAAATTATTATCTCACGGGGCAAGCTTATTGGATCAACGAAGATGTAGAAACCAAAATTCGAGACAGGTACAATACTTTAAAGTATCTTTTATTGGGTAAATTAGCCCCACCTCTTTCCTTACAAGATACCAGTGGCAAATACAAATCGTTCACAGCCATTAAATCGAAATACACAGTTCTGATATTTTGGGATCCAAATTGCGGTCATTGCCAAAAAGAATTACCCAAACTCCGAGATTTATACACCGAAAGCAAAGACAAGCTCAATTTTGATGTATATTCGATATGTACAGAAACAGATGCCACGCCTTGGAAAAATTTTATTAGAAATAATAATTTGCCATGGATAAACGTGTACGATCCAAAGAATGAATCTAATTTTAGAAAAGTGTATGATGTTTATAGCACCCCAGTGGTGTATATTCTAGATCAAACGAAAAAAATAATTGCAAAAAGGCTTGGAGTAGAGCAATTGAAAGACTTTTTTGAGAATTACGATCGTATGACCAATAAGCCCTAGGTAAATTTATCTCTATTGCTGTAAAAATTTCTCATGCCACTTCGTTTGTCGAAGTGGCTTTTTTGTTTGTCTTAACTTATGGCTATTTCGTCTATTTATTTAATGATTGACGTTTATTTTAGTAATTTGGGCTCAGCTAAAAAAGAAATTATTTTATGAAAATGTTAAATGAGTTTTTTTTAAATTTCCTCAAATAAAGTAATGTGTAGAATTAGCGGTATCCTTTCATCAAAATATTCTGAAAACCAGCTCATAAACTTGGTGCAGATGATGAACGATGCACTTGTTCATGGAGGGCCAGATGATGAAGGTGTTTATGCTAGCACAGATGATAATTTGGTTTTTGGTCACAGACGATTGTCGTTAATTGATCTTACGCCTGCTGGCCACCAGCCTATGCAAAGCGACCATCTGGTGATAACTTTTAATGGTGAAATTTACAATTTTAAGGAAATAAAGCGCGAATTAATCGCACTTGGTATCGTATTTACTTCTCATTCTGATACTGAAGTAATACTCAAATCATTCTTGCATTGGGGTGAGGCCTGTTTTTCGAAGTTCAATGGCATGTTCGCATTTGCTCTATTGGATAAAAAAAGCCACGAATTGTACTTGGTTCGCAATGCCAACGCAGTAAAGCCATTATATTACTATTTGAAGAGTGAAGAATTGATTTTTAGCTCTGAAATAAGAAGTTTTTTAGCGTTGCCCATAAAATGGTTAGAAAGCCAAGATTGGAAGTTGCTATTTTTAGTATTTGGACACTTGCCAGAGCCTGCTACCACACTTAAAGATGTTAAAGTGCTTCCTAAAGGTAGTTTTTTGAAAATAAATTGCATTACTAAAAAACACAGCCAGCACAAATTTAATTTTGAAAGCAAAGTGGCCGTTCCTTTTACTTTTGAGGAAGCAAAGCAAATGGTTAGGCATGAGTTTACGGCTGCCGTAAGACGGAATTTGATTTCAGATGCACCTATTGGGATATTTTTAAGTGGAGGAATAGATTCAAGCATCATAGCACTAGCGGCACACGAAGTGCACGATGCTGAAATAAATACATTGTCGGTTACTTTTGATGACGCAGAATTTAGTGAAAAGCAATTTCAAGATAAAATAAAAAATAGAATTGGTAGTCATCACTTCAATTTCAACATCAATTATGCAGATTTCAATACGTATTTGGCTGATATTCAAAATGCTTTAGACCAGCCAACTACAGATGGGATCAATACTTATTTTATCTCAAAGCTAGCTCAAAAAGTTGGCTTGAAAGCCGTATTATCCGGATTAGGGGCAGATGAAATATTTGGTGGTTATCCATCTTTTCAGAGAAATCCACTAATTAGTTTGCTTTCATTGCATCCAAGGTTTGCTTATAAATTTTATAAATTTGCAACAGAATACAAAAATAAAAAAATTGAATATTTGCAAATTGATGACCTTTTAGGTAAGTTTTTATTATATCGATCCAATTATTCTCCTTCAGAAATTGCAAAGATATTGCCCTATTCCGAAAAGGAAATATTTGAAACGTTAAAGGAATATTATGTAGGTAGTTTTGGAAAAGAGCTTTCGATTTTTGAGCAAACTGCTTTTTTTGAGACTAATTTGTATATGCAAAATCAATTGCTAAAAGATACAGATGTAATGAGCATGTGGCACGGAGTCGAGGTACGTGTTCCGTTTTTGGATGATGAGTTTTTAGCTCTTGTGAATCAAATTCCTACTGCTTTTAAAACCCAAGGAGAAAGACAAAAAGATTTGTTGATAAGTGCTTTTGAAGATGTTTTGCCCCGCGAAATATGGGATAGGCCAAAGCAAGGTTTTTTATTTCCATTCAAAAAATGGATGAAAAAAAGAGAAATAGTGGACGAAATGCTCAATCATAAGAATCCATATATAAAGCAACTTACCAATCGATTTCAAAGTGACAAACTTGAGTGGTCGCGTTTTTGGAGTTTGTATGTTATAAATGTTTTCGACAGAAAGCACTTTAAAATCAAGAATATGAACTTTGAAGTTTTGCAGCCTGCCTAGATGCTTTTCCAAGGTAATCGTACCATTGCTCATCAATATTACCCGAAAAATCTCTCAAGAACAGCAAAAATGAAGGCTTAAATGGTTTTGATTTCAAAACCATTGCTGCTTCTTCTGGTGTGCTATCCCCTTTGCGTGCATTGCAATTTCTACAAGCTGTTGTAAGATTTTCCCATGATGAAGGTCCTTTTCTGGAGCGAGGTAAAACGTGGTCGATGGTGAGATCAGATAGTGCACCGCAATACTGGCATTTCATGCCATCTCGTCTAAATATATTCTGTCGATTCAGCAATACGCCACGGTAAGGGAGCTTTACGTAGTCGATCAATCGGATGATGGAAGGCATTGGAAATGAGCTATTTACAGTGCGTAAAAATTTATCTTTTGCATCGGCAATCATCTCCGCCTTATTCAAATACACCAACAAAAAGGCACGCTGAACACTGCAAACTGTAAGAGCAGAATAATCTTGGTTTAATATTAGAACCCGTTCAGCCATTGTGCAAAATATTTACTTAGTAATTTTGATCTATGCTCAATATTCGTTTTACAGTTGATAATTTATGCGAATATTTTTTAGTTGTCAAGTTAAATATGCCTTTTTCATCCACAACATCAATTCTAACTGCGCCATGTGCATGAATAATTTGATTTTGATCCAACATAATTCCAACATGAACAATTTTACCTAATTGATTTTCAAAAAAAGCCAAATCTCCCGTTTTGGTTTCTTCAATATCAATTTTAATGCCATGTTCGGCCTGTTGATAGGCATCTCGCTTTATTTTGTAGCCTAAAATCTTAAATACCATTTGCGTGTAGCCAGAACAATCTGTGCCAAACAAAGTTCTACCGCCCCACAAATAGGGTACATGGTTATACCTCAATGCCATGAATTTCACAAAATCAATATCTATTTTTTGCGTATGATACAATTCGCCTTGATAAGTATATTTTGTGGTTCCTATTTTGAATATTCTGCCATTTAGAAATGGCAAAGTTGCACCCAAAGCAATCAATTGAGTACCGTGGTGGTGCTCTACCACGGCCACATCGTCTAAACAAATTTGGTGGTCTGTTTGCATGAAAACTTGAAAAAAGGCCTCATCTACCGCATTGTGCTGCAATTTGTCGATCCAGCCTATGTACTCATCAAATAGTATTTTTATTTTGTACCATTTTTCATTTTCTTCTATAATAATGTAGCCATCGCCAAATAGCAACTGCGTGCAAAGTTCACTTTTGTCGCTCGGCTCTGTACGAACAGGAATAGTACTTAAATTGGAAATCCCGTACATTATAAGTAGATGTTAATTTGAATGAAATATATTGAGACTATTGAAAGAAGACAACAAAAAGCTATAATTATTATAAGAATTCTGTTTTGTCACGAAATAGGTTGGCTGAAAATGATGAAAATTATGGCAAGTTTGAGTACGATGCTTGGAGAAATTGTATGTGTATGGACTTCGCTCATGCTTGGTTCAAACAAAGTATAGCAGTCACAAAGCCATCGATAAATAAGAAAAGGCACTTACTTATGGACAAGAGCCAGTTTCTGCCTCATTTTGGACTTTTGATGGTATGGTTAAGGGGTTTTAAGTTGTTTCCGTAGCCTTGTAGCTAATGGTGCGGTACGTTCGCTAGCTTTTGACAATGTCAAAGTTTTGCAGTCTTGTAGATGAATTTTTTTGGGCTTCAATTCCTTGTGGTCAGTGCAGGTATCGCCACGGCTGATTTTATATTTCGTGCCGATTCAAGTGTTTCTACTTTTTTTTTAAGTAGTCGCTTGCAAGAGAATCCTACTACTTTGGTACCGTAAAAGTGCTGCCGAGATTTAACACCTCGGCAGCATTTGGATTGCCTAAAAAAACTTGACAATATCGTTGAAGACTGCAAAAATCATCAGCCCAAAAAGAATAAACATGCCTATTTTTTGGGTGATCTCAAGAAATTTATCTGATGGTTTTCTTCTAGTAATGATTTCGTACAAGGTGAACATCACGTGTCCTCCATCTAATGCTGGAATTGGCAGAATATTCATAAAAGCCAAAACCATTGATAAAATACCTGTTAAATTCCAAAAACGAACCCAATCCCAAGTGCCACCAAACTCTTTGGCTATGCCAATAGGGCCACTCAATGAGCTTCTAGCATCAATTTCACCAGAAAATATTTTGCCAAAAGCCTTCACCTGCACAGATGTGACGGTAAACGCTTTCATGGCTCCTTTTCCGATAGATTGTATAAACGTGTATTTTTCTGAAGAATCTTTTAGTAACGATTGCACTGCAAAGCCTAATTTGCCTTCGGCAGATATAGTGGCTTTCAGAGGAATTTGTTCATTTTCTCGATCGACAAGTATCGTTACCGAATCGCCTTTTCGGTTTTGTAATTCGGACGTTAATTCGTGGAAATAGTTTATTTTTACAGAATCAACAGCTAGAATTTTGTCTTTTGGTTTTAGCCCAGCCTTCATGGCAGCACTTCCTTCCATCACTTTGCCCACTTCAAATGGCGTGATAGGATCGATAAAAGCAGCTTGGTTCTTCTTGTCGGAAAATTTATTTATAAAATCGTTCGGAATTTTTATGTCTAAAATGGTATCGTTTCTATTTATAGTGTAGTAGCTTCCACTTGAAAGCAATACATCTGGCGAGTACACATCTGCAAAATTGTCAAATTCGTTTCCATTGATCTTGATAATTTTATCGCCAGTTTTCAAACCAATTTCTTGGGCCAATTTTTGGGCTACAATGCCATACTTTATTTCTTTGGCAGGGTAAAAACGCTCTCCTAGGGTATAGGTGAGTAAAACAAAGATGACAATGCCCGTGATAAGATTTACGGTAACACCGCCAAGCATCACAATCAGGCGTTGCCAAGCTGGTTTTGCACGAAATTCATAAGGTTCGGCTGGGCGTTTAAGCATCTCAGTATCAAGCGATTCATCGACCATTCCTGATATTTTTACATATCCACCTAGGGGCAACCAACCCAAACCATATTCAGTATCGCCTTTTTTGAAACTAAAAAATTTGAAGTTGCCTACATCAAAAAACAAAAAGAATTTCTCAACCCGCATTCCAAACCATTTGGCTGGCAAAAAGTGACCCAACTCGTGCACACCAACCAGTATCGATAAACCCAATATCATTTGGGCCGCCATTATTATTCCGTCCATCAATTAATAGTATAAAATTAAGAATGCAAAACTACGTAAATTTTTAATGTGATAATACTGGCGTTGATTTATACTAAAAGCTAGTCATTCTCATTATTGTTCCAATGCTAAAAAGATTAATTATTCCGTTTTGGTGGAATTAAAATGAAAATAATTCGGTTCTTTGGGTTCTGAATCGCCAATCACATTCCTAACGCCTCTACATAATTAATGAAACTATTATTTAGCTACTTAAAAAATTATAAACCGCTCATTATTTGGGCATTAGTGCTCGCCACTGTTAATCAATGTTTTTCGTTATTAGATCCATTTATTTTCGGGAAAATAATCGACAGGTTTGGCAATAATCCAAAAAATTACACCGAAATAGAATTTTTGAAAGGTATTGGTTTACTGATATTTGCAGCTATGGGCGTGGCCATGGTGAGCCGAATCGCTAAGGCATTTCAAGATTACGTTACCAGCCTTATCGTGCAAAAAATGGGAGCAGCCATGTATACCGATGGGCTCAAACATTCCCTAAGATTGCCCTACCAAGATTTTGAAGACCAACGCAGTGGCGAAACGCTAAATGTGTTGCAAAAAGTGCGTAGCGATTCAGAAAAGCTCATTACTGCATTTATAAATGTATTCTTCTTTGCTGTTGTGGGCATTATTTTCGTAATGATTTATGCCATTTACACCTATTGGCCGCTGGTTTTTATTTATTTCATCACCTCATTTATTTTGGCGTATGTCACCAATTTTTTGAGTAAGAGAATAAAATTGATTCAAAAAAATATAGTAAAAGAAACAAATGTATTGGCTGGTGCTACCACCGAAAGCTTGCGAAACATAGAGTTGATTAAAAGCCTTGGTCTTACCAATCAGGAAGTAAGGCGGTTGAATTTGACAACCATCAAAATTTTACAGCTTGAACTCAAGAAAGTGCGAAGCATACGTAGCATTAGTTTTGTGCAAGGCACAATGGTAAATACTTTGCGACAAAGCATTCTGTTTGTGCTCTTGTATTTGATATTCAAAGACCAACTTTCTATGGGGCAATTGATGACGCTGCAATTTTATAGTTTTTTCATTTTCAACCCATTGCAAGAAATGGGCAATGTAATATTGGCTTATAGAGAAGCGGAAGCCTCACTCAACAATTTTGAGAAAATAATGAATACGCCAATCGATGAAAAACCGGCAAGCCCCATTTCTATTAATGAAATAGACAAATTGGCATTTGAAAATGTGAGTTTTAAGCATAAATCGGCCCAAACGTATGCTTTAGAAAACATTAATTTTACAGCCGAAAAAGGTGAAACTATCGCTTTTGTTGGCCCATCTGGTTCGGGCAAAACAACCCTGGTAAAGCTCTTGGTGGGCTTGTATCGTCCACAAGAAGGAGGCATCTTATTTAACGATAACAACTCAAATTTTATAGACTTTGACGAATTAAGGCATCAAATCGGGTTCGTGACACAAGACACGCAATTGTTTTCGGGCAGCATCAAAGAAAACTTACTTTTTGTAAACCCTCGGGCTAGTGATGCAGAAATAATAAAAGTATTGAACCAAGCTGCTTGCAATAGTTTATTGATTCGATCGGAAAACGGAATCGATACGGTGATTGGCGAGGGCGGCATGAAAATATCTGGTGGGGAAAAACAAAGATTGTCGATAGCCAGGGCATTGCTCCGAAGCCCAAAACTGATCGTATTTGACGAAGCCACTTCTGCCCTCGATTCGATAACCGAAGATGAAATTACGCAAACCATTCGCTCGGTAACGTCTGGCAAAGAGCACATTACGGTGATGATCGCCCACAGACTATCAACGGTGATGCATGCCGATAAAATATTTGTACTAGAAAAAGGCAGGGTGATTGAGACGGGCAGCCATGAAATACTACTAGCTGAAAAAGGCTTATATTACGCCATGTGGAGGCAGCAAATTGGTGAAAGATAACTTATTTAGCCAAAATCACGGCAACACCTCGTCAATCAAATACACGATAGATTGGTAATTTTTGCCAGAAGATTCAGTCATGGCCATTTCGCAGGTTTTGGCAGACGAATAATAACCATTATACTTTTTATTTTCTAATTCACTGATTTCTACTTTTGTAGCAGAATGTGTGAGTTCTGGAACTAAAAAACCACGATCGCCCGCCATGCCGCAACAGCCTGCGTTTATGGGAATTGTCACTTCTTCTGCACAGGCTTCAGCTATAGATTTGAACTTCTGGTTTAAGCCCAATTTGCCCAAGCTGCAAACTGGGTGAAGTGCAATCTTTGTTTTCTTATTAATTACTTTGTTTTTTAACAAAGGCAAAATAGTGTCGTGTAAGAAATCGACCGAATCGAATATCAAAAGTTTATCAAATTTTGCTTGATTTTCGACCGTTAAATATGGTCGGCAAGCATGCAAAGTCTGTGTGCAGGAGCTCAGATCAAGAACGATTGCCAATTTTCCTTCTTGGCTCGATTGCCAAAGTGAGCTAATCGTCTCATTTACAGTGTGTTCGTAAGCAGATAGATAGCCTTTCGAAATAAAAGCTTGCCCGCAGCACGCATTTTGTATATTTTGAGGAACAAAGAGATTTACGCCCGCTTTCTTAGTAACATCAATAAAAGTTTGCTGAATTGATTTTTTCTCTTTTTGAGGGCTTCCCATCATGCGCGATAGACAAGCAGAATAGTAAATAAAGGTAGGGTTTTCTGGATTAACATCTGCAATATTATCAGTGTAAATAGTTGATATTGAGGTGTTTGAAGCCAATTGTTTATTCCATAAAGGGAAAAAATGAAACAGTTTTCTTAGTAGTGAACTAATGTTGTGCATCGTATTTTTACCAAAAAAATGGTTGCACAATTCGCCTGTTTTCAGGGCAAAATTTATGCACAATTCTGCCAATTTAAAGTTTTTGGCGATCAACAAGGCAATACGATTGGCGGTTTCGGAATGGTTTTCTGCTCGCAAACGCTTTATCAAATCTCCAGTGTTAATATCGACCGGGCAATCGATAGCACACATTCCATCAACGGCACAAGTTTCAATACCACTATACTCAAAATCTTTTACCAACTCACGTAGTTTTCCATTTTGATGGCTGGCTTTTAATAATTCCATTTCCCTGCGAACTACTATTCTTCTTCGTGGTGAAAGTGTCAAATCCTTACTAGGGCATTTGGGTTCGCATGCACCACACTCTATGCATTTATCGACCTCTTGCTCCACCGCGGGCATTTTTTTAAGATTTTTGATGTGAGCTTTGGCATCAGAATTGATAATAACGCCCGGATTTAGCAAATTGTGCGGATCTACCAATGCTTTCAATTCGGTCATGATTTGGTAGGCTGTGCCGCCCCATTCAGTTTCTACAAATGGTGCCATATTTCTGCCAGTGCCATGCTCTGCTTTTAAAGCACCCTCATATTTATTCACCACCAAATCAATTACTTCATTCATAAATCGGTCGTAGCGATCTATTTGCTGTGGGTTGTTGAATGTTTGGGTAATTACAAAATGAATATTCCCGTCTTTTGCATGCCCAAAAATAATGGCATTTTCATACCGATATTTAGTAAAAAGCAGTTGTAAATCAGCAATAGCAGCAGCCATTCTTTCAATCGGAAAAGCGATGTCTTCTAAAATTACACTCGTTCCTTGTGCTCTAATCGCTCCAACGGAAGGGAACATGCCTTTGCGAACTTTCCAGAGCAAAGCCTGTTCTAAGGCATTTTTTGTAAAGGCAATTTTGTTAAGGGTCTCAATACCAAGCGAATAGAATTTTTCGATTGAAGCATTTAATGTTTCTATATCGTTGGCTTGGTACTCAATTAACAAAGCAGCGGCAGATGGTGGCAAGAATTTGAGATCGTCAGGTACGCCCTTTATGTTTTCGATCGAGCGTAACGAAGCCCTATCCATCAATTCGATGGCAATTGCCCCTGATTCTTTGATTGGAATGGTAGCTTCGCAGGCTTTTGCGATGTCATTAAAATACAAAAGTGACGTAGCTTTGAAAGTAAAATCGGGTATTGTGTCAAGTACAGCTTCCGAAATAAATGCCAAAGTGCCTTCGCCACCTACTAATAAATGGGCAAAAATATCGAGCGGATGCGAGTAATCCACAAATGCATTTAAGCCATAACCAACGGTGTTTTTAGTCTTATACTTTTTTCTTATTTTGGATAATAAGGCATTGTCTGTCAGTATTTTATCTCTTAATAATTGTATTCCGATCGCAATTTTGTTTTGTTCAAATCTGTAATAATCTTCCTTTATTTCTGTGTTGAAAAATATGCCATCGGGCAATACAAACGAGATGTATTTGAGCGTATGATAGGCATTGAAATGGACACCGCAGCACATGCCACTCGAATTATTGGAAAGAATACCGCCCATCATGGCCGATGAAATGCTTGAAGGATCGGGTCCAATTTTTGTCTTGTATCTTTTGAGGTGGGCATTTGCAATGGCACCAATCACACCAGGCTGCACTCGTATTTGTTTTCCTTCATTTTCAACCCATATTTTACGCCAATACTGGCTCAATTCAACCAATATGCCATCGGTAATGGCTTGTCCAGAAAGACTAGTACCACCGGTACGAAAGGTGATCGGAATATTATTTTGATGCGAAAATTGAAAAAGTGCTTGAATTTCAGCTACCGATTCGGGCATCACCACAGCCTTGGGCGTAAGTTTGTAAAAGCCAGCATCGCTTCCGTATCCTAATAGATCGATTAAACGGGCTTTTATTCTGCTTTTTGGTAATATTCGTTCAAGTTCTTGCAGCATGGTATTTTGTAAAACAATTTGTATTTATTGCTGGCTTAAAATCTTTAAATTTTCTTTGATAAAAAAATCTTCAAGTAATTTATCAGCAGTAATAAACAAGGCAGCTTTCTCTTTGACCATTAGTGCAGAGGCAAGTTGAAGTGAATCTAGCGATCTCAATCCCAATTTTCCGTACGAAGTTAATAATTGCCTTGCAGATTTCTTGAGATTCTGATTGTCTTTAATAAAATCAAATTTAGGAAGATCATTACTAAAGTTTGCGATCGTTTTCAAAACTGTAAATTCATCTATTTCTCCTTTTCGAAATTTTTTCCAGACTACAGAGTCAAATTCTACAACCGAAATCTCAGACAAAAATATTTTATCAATTGTACTTGTTGTAAATAAATCTAAAAGCTGCTCTGTACCAATTTCTCTATGATAGAGTTTAAATAAGGAAGAAGTATCTAAAAAAATATTCATAAATCACTTCGTCTTTCTATTATCAATTCTTTACTAAAGGAGCCGTTAACATCTTTTAATAATTCTTGAGTTTCTAGAAAGAGAAAATCTGAAATAGAAAGCCCTTTTTTTGTTTCTGCGTTCAAAGAAGTAGACGATTTAGAGGGCTGGTGGCTGTTTATATTGCTATCTTGGCTCACCCCCCCTTTTTGAAAAGTAGTGTTTATTTTCAGCATATAAATATTTTTTCACCAAATTTAAAGTTATTTTCCCTCATTGCGCTGGGTTTTTCGAAAAGTAGTTGTGCAAAAAGCGTTTTCATTTCTCCAAAACCTGAAAACTCACCGTTTCCATATCGCCATTGATATCTACAATTGATAATTTGTGTTTTCCTGCTTCTGCATAGCATTCCATTTGGTGAAATGTGTGGGTTTCGCCAAGATATTTCTCATCTAAATGCCAATAAATGATAGTTCCTGCCCTACGATGGGCCACTTCCATCACAATTTTGCTTTTTTTTCCTGATAAATCTCTTGGAATGAAAATTTTTGAGCCACGTCTTGGGTATATAATTTCCATATTTCTAAATTTATCTGTTACACTTTTGCACTTTACATCAAACGGAGGTAAAGGAATGTACGTAGGGTCTTTCGTTTTATAATACCATTCTTGGATTGGAGGTAGCACAAAACGATTTTCAATTCGCATATTTGTCAGCTTTTCGCAATCCGAATTAACTCTGTATTTCCCGTTTTTATCTAGTAATATTTTTAGATGATAAGGGCAAATGGCAGTTCGCAAACAAGGTTTTGATACCAATCTATCGATGGTTTCAGTGCATAAATTAGATGCTTTATGTCCTGATTTGGCACATATTTTTGTCATCGACATTTCCAAATCTGGTATGGTAAACCATGGCGAGTAGTCTAGTAAATTGAACAATTCGAACATTAACGGAGCGGCCGTGCCTATTCCCGTAAGCCCTGCACGACCTTCGCCATTGGCATTGCCTAGCCAGACAGCTACCACATATTTCTTTGTAAATCCAATGCTCCAAGCATCTCTAAATCCAAAACTAGTGCCTGTTTTCCATGCTATTTTTTGGGAAGAATTAAATATTTCCCAATTACCATTGGCTCCAGGTCTCTTCGCTTCGGCTATGGCTTCGGCAGTGTGCCAAAGACTTGCTTTTGAAAAGGGAAAGTTTTGTTTTGAATTATATTTTAGTAAGTTATCTTTACAATCATAGCTAAATTGTGTTGGCTCTTTTCCATCAAGTACTCGAGCCATATTTCCATACATGGAGCCAAGTTCCCACAAACTGGCTTCCCCTCCACCTAATATTATCGAAAGGCCGTAATGATCGGCACTTTTATCTAAATAATTCAAATTCAGCTTGTTAAGCGTAAATAGAAATTTCTCAGTACCTAAAATTTGGAGCATTCTCACCGATGGCACATTGAGTGAATGCGACAATACCTTTGAGGCAGAAGCACTCCCTTCATAAGATTTACTGAAATTTTGAGGAGAATATCCGTTGATATTTGTAGGAATATCTGGAATGAGCATATTAGGCATCAACAATCCGTCTTCGAGCATATTGGCGTACAAAATGGGCTTCAATAAGCTGCCATAGCTTCTTGGCGAAGTAATAATATCAACATTGTTCTCATGTTCAAATTTAGGGTTTTCAGTATTGCCCACGTACGCTAGCACTTTCCCAACTTCAACATCTAAAATCAGCACAGCACCATTGTGGATGCTATTTGCCCTCAAAAAAGTATTGTATCTGTTTAAAATTTCCTGTGCTTTTTGTTGGAGTGGGCGATTGATAGTCGATTTAATAATCTGTCCTTTTTTACCGTCTGAAATAGTTTTTTGTAGTAAATGAGGCGTGATTTGTGGCAGCGGTCTTGGCTCAATCGGCAATGTTTCTTGAATTGAGAGCTCGTAAGTGGCTTTATCAATCGCATTGTTTTGATAAAGTCTAAAAAGCAAGCGATCACGTTTTTTTCGTAATAAATCGCGGTTTCTTGCCAGGTGAATCATTGCGGGATGGTTTGGTAATACAGCCAACAAAGCCGACTCTGCCCAAGACAATCTGCTCGCATCTCGGCCAAAGTACCGCCAAGATGCGGCCGATAAACCTACTACATTTCCCCCAAAAGGTGCATGTGAAGCATATTTTTTCAAAATTTCACTCTTGCTCCAAACCAAATCTGTCTTAATAGCGAAAATGGCTTCGATTGTCTTTTCAAGAAAATTTCTGGCTTTTCCTCTTCTAGCAAGCCTTACCAATTGCATAGTAATGGTGCTACCACCACTTTTTACTTTCCCTGCATTTATATTTTGGCTTATCGCTCTGCCAATAGCTAAAATATCTATTCCAAAGTGCGATTTAAAATTTTTATCTTCAAATGCGATGATAGATTGTTCAAACTTACGAGGAACTGAATCTATAGGTGGAAATCGCCACTGGCTATCATCTGCAATTGTCGCAGCTAAAAGTTCGTTATTATCATTTTCAACAATGGTCGAATATTTGTTTTCAAAGGTTGGTAGTGGAACAATGATAAATCCAAATGCTAAAAAAAGTGCAATTATTATAATAATGGAAAAAAAGCGGTGGTTTCGATCAATAGTGGATATATACTTCAAAATATTGTAAAATAGGCTTGGAAAATTTATTTTTTCATTGCTTTTGTAATAAAATAGAACTTTTTTCTCCTCCTAAGGCATAAATTTAATAAAATTGGTTTTACCACTTAATAGGTAATTACCACCGATTACTAATTTGTACTTTCTTAATTATTAATAAAATGCAAAATTTAGTAACTCAATTTACTTAAATTCTTTTGTAGTGAAAATGTTTGCATCTATTTATTCCGAAGAATTTGTAACTATTTCAGCCAATAAGGAGCTAAAGATAATATTAGTAACTTGGAAGGGCGGTTGCTCCAGTAAGGAATACCGAAATGCAATGGAACATTCGCTCGATATTGCACAAGATTTCAAATTTGAAAGTTGGATTTCCGATACCACTAGCGGTGTTGAAACGGACACAGCAGATGGTGAGTGGTTAGCTAAACAATTCATTCCCAAGGCATTGGAGCAGATAACAAAAGTGGCATTAGTGGTAAATGAGTCTGAAAATATTATTTTGAATCAAGATCGATCTTTTTGCCCCAAAAAGGTAGGTTATTTCGATTCGCTACAAGAGGCAGAAAAGTGGATTTTGCACGAGGTTAAAGTAACTTCTGTCAACTTAGTGAAATAGAAAAATGAAATATCCGTTTTTCACCTTGTTTTAATTCAATTAGTCCCATCTTATTGTTAAAGGCATTGGCTGCACAAGTCTGAGGCTCGATTGAGATCGAATTTCTATGATTGGGTGTGTAAACCTGCAAGTAATCGTACCCATTTTGCATTACAATATTGATAGTAATATCTTTTAAGGGATCTTTTATTTTTAAGGTAGAGTACTTTGTTTCGGCATCTAATTTATATCCATTGTCGAGAACAATATCCTCTAAAGGTTCAAAACCAGCAAAAGCAAATCCTTCACTTTTCTTACCTGTTGGTATCTTTTTTTCGTCTACAGGCAAATTGTGATGTGGTGGAAACCAGAG
>JBJXGB010000001.1:0-40404 GCA_046152935.1 Cytophagales bacterium | reverse complement strand
TACGCCATAGCCAAGACCCGAAGGAATGTAAAATGTAGCAGTACTTCCTTCGTTTAGCAACGGAATGCCGATTCGCAGACCGTCAATGAGGCTAAAGATGTTGGATTGATTCAGTGAGCCTGAGTCAAATCTTTCGTTCGTGCTTATCAAGCGGCCATCGTAAGAGAAATTTACATCATCGTAAATCTTGGGAAATTTTCCGACATTTCCACTCTTATTTATCACATAAAATATACCGCTTGGGTGCGATTGTATGCCACTTATGGTCGAGACTAGCTTCCGAATAGCAGCCGTATCTGTCTCAAATTGAGCCTGTTCGCCAGCTGTTCTTATCACTCCGTTTACGGTAACATTAAAGATAATAGTGGCATTGGCAGGTATGGTTGCTGTAGCATTTTTGCCGTAGGCATAAAATGATGGCACAAAAATGGTGGCAATTGTTCCATTTTGGAGGCTTGAAACTTGATTTGCAAGCCCTACAATAGAAATATTTTCCAATAAAGTGGATGCATTGCCTTGGTCGAATACAAAATTAGTATCAGAAAACAAGCGTGCATCGTACTGGAAATTAACTGTTTGTCCTTTTTTAGGTGGCACATCATTGCCAAACTTTTTTATTGCAAATCGTACCTGCGAATTGGAATATGCCACATAATCGGTAACATTGGCGGCAATATATTTATCGATTTCTGCTACTTCGGCTACGAGCTGCTCGTAATTGAGCTGCCCCTCCGATTTAGGATTTATTTGATCTGAATTTACGCAAGAAATAAGCCCAAATAGGGCAAAGTAGCACACGGTTTTAAGCTGTTTCGCTTTCATTTTTTAATAATTTTGTGGTTGTAATAGGCAATATCTTAAAAGTATGAAGCCAAGTAGTGGTTTTTGGATTTAATACTTTGCAAAAGTGGTAAAATATTTGTGCAGATAAGTATTTTAAACCTAAGTTTAGCAAAAGTGTTTGATATTTGGTTTTGAATCAAAAATAGAATAAGGTCGAATGTCTAAAAAGAAAATAATTGTAATAGGTTCTGGTTTTTCAGGCTTGTCGGCTGCTTGTTTTTTAGCAAAAGATGGCTGCGAAGTGGTGATTTTAGAAAAAAACGCAAGCATAGGTGGTCGGGCTCGTAAATTTGAGCAAGATGGCTTTGTGTTTGATATGGGCCCTAGTTGGTATTGGATGCCAGATGTTTTTGAACGCTTTTTTAATCAATTTGGGAAAAAAGCAGCCGATTTTTACAGCTTACTACGACTAAGCCCCTCATATAGAGTATATTTTGGAGCCAATGAGTTTTGGGATATTCCTTCATCGTTAGAAGAATTATATAGACTTTTTGAACAAGAGGAGCAGGGGAGTGCCTTGCGGTTAAAAACATTTTTGAAAGAAGCCGAATACAAGTATGAGAAAGGAATAAATAAGTTTGTGCAATTGCCGGGCAAATCAATTTTTGAGTATTTTGATGGAGAAGTGTTGGGGGCAGTTTTGAAGATGCACTTGCTTACAGATATGGCAAGTTATGTACGTAAGTACTTCAAAAGCCCCAAAATTATTAGTTTACTAGAGTTCCCCGTGCTTTTTTTGGGAGAAACACCGGGCAGAACCCCCGCCCTTTATAGTTTGATGAACTATGCAGACATGGCCTTGGGCACATGGTATCCGCAGGGTGGCATGTACAATATTGTGGCTGCTATGGAAACAATTGCTCGCGATCTGGGGGTGAAAATCATTACCAATGCTGAAGTTACCACCATTGATATTAAAAATAATAGGGCAAAAACAGTTTTTTCAAGAGCAGGAAATTTCGATTGCGATGCCGTGGTAGGTTCGGCCGATTATCATCATTTGGACAGCCAAATAATTCCCCCAAAATACCAACAATACGATGCCAAATATTGGGAATCTAGAAAAATGGCACCTAGTAGTTTACTTTATTATATAGGACTAAACAAAAAAATACCCCAGCTCCTGCACCACAATCTTTTTTTTGATACTGATTTTGGTAAACATGCTTTTGAAATATACGACAAGCCACAATGGCCGACAGATCCGCTTTTTTACGTTTCTGTGCCTTCAAAAACAGATGCAAGTGTAGCGCCAGAGGGTTTTGAAAATCTTTTTATTCTTATACCTACTGCTCCAGGTTTGGTAGATACCGATGCTGTGCAAGAGCAATATTTCGGTACGGTGATGGAAAGATTAGAAAAGATTGCTGGCGTTACGTTTCGTGAAAATATTGTTTACAGGCGAAATTTTGCGAGCAGAGATTTCAGTAAAGACTACCATGCACATAAAGGTAACGCCTACGGACTGGCGAATACGTTGTTACAAACTGGACCTTTAAAGCCAAGTATGCACCACAAAAAGATCAAAAATTTACTATTTACTGGTCAATTGACGGTTCCTGGCCCAGGTGTACCGCCTTCCATTATTTCAGGCGAAGTAGTAGCACGAGAAATGATGAAGCTTTTATCTAAGCAATAGCCGCATAATTAATTTTTTAGGTCAAAGCCGAAAAAATAACCAGCTAATTATCCCCGCAAAAGCGATAGCATCTAGCTGGTTATTGATCGTTGATAATCATTCTACAGAAAAACTTTGATCTATTTTAAATGAGCACGTAAAAACCAAGCCATTTTTTCGTGCATTTCCATGATGGAAGTTAAGAAATCACTTGTACCCAAGTCTTTGTGTTTCTCGGTAACAGGGGTAATATTTTCTCTTATCGATATTATTATGCTTTCGTGATCTGCCAAAAGCAAAGAAATAAAACCTTTTCCATCGTTTTGTTCTCTCGTTTGCTCGGTAAGATGGGTTGTTTCCAAAAATTTAGTTAAGCTTCCAGACACATAGTGCCCAACTGTGCGGATTCGTTCTGCAATACTATCGATGGCTTCATCTAATTGTTCAAATTGACCTTCAAAAAACTTGTGTTTATCGTAAAAATCTATGCCTTCCACGTTCCAGTGAGCATTTCTTGTTTTTGTACAAAGTACAAATTCATCTGCTAATAACTTTGATAAAATGTTGGCTACTTCTTGCGTATTTTTTTCTGAAATTCCAATGTTTGGTTGCATAACAATATTTGGGTTGTGATATGGATAATTAATACTTTGTGACTGAGAAAATAATAAAATTTTTAGCAGTTGAAATTCTGACTTAGTGAGATGCCCAACGACAAGCACCCCACTAGTTATCAGCAACAAAAATCAAAAAAGGAATGTTCAAGGTTTAGTTAATGCTATGGCAATGTCGATTAGTTAATACCTTCAAGTGCTTCTCAGCAGGAGAAGGATTTATGTTGAGGTATAATAAAATTGCTTAACAAAACGACCTTGAATGCTATGGTCTTAATTGTATTGGCAAATATGTTTAATTCGATAATAGGTTGGGGATCGTAAAATATACCTTCTAATTTATTTTACATTTTTTACTGTCAAGTCTTTGAAAGCATTGCCGATTTCATCCATATCGTGGTTGAACTCTGTCTTGAATTTCTCCCAATTTTCTTTGCCATCTTCTTTATAATCGTCCATTTTCTTCTTCATATCACTGTTTTTTTTGCTCCAATTCGGCTATTTTCTTCAAATACTTCATTTTAGCTTCTTTTTTTTCACTTTCTACTCGGGACTTAAATTCGGCAATGCTTTGGTTGTTGGCAGCGATTCGATCTTGCGTTTCAAGTTTATAATTTTCAATTTCTACTAGATATTCTTCTTGTACTTTATCTAGATTTTTGTTGGCTGCATCGGCATTTTCCTGGGCATTTTCTAGTTTTTGCGATGGTGTTTCGCAGCTAAAAAAAGTGATTGATAGTAGCGAGATGATAAATGGTAACTTTTTCATGGGTTTAAATTTTAATGGTTTGTTGATAAATTTTTAGTGGTTATTATCATGTATTGCTACATAATTTTGATTTGTAAGAAAGTTTGATTGCAAATTTTGAATATTGCTCTCATTTTTAGGCGTTTTACTCTTCAAAAGTGCCATTTTCTAGCAAAACGATTTGTTTTTCGTCTGAATTTGGCTGAGTTATCAAGTTTGCGGTATAATTGCCTTCTTTTCTAACACTTTTATAAGTGGTAGCAGAAATAATTCTTGCTTCTGGATATTTGATTTTGATCGAATTGACAAGGTACGGAGGGAGATGCTCCGGTAATATTTCAACTTTGGTTTCGATCAATTGTCCATTTTCTGAGAAGGTGAGCCAGTTTTTCTTTTTATTAAATTCAAAAGCGACTTTGAATAGCCTGTCTTTGCTATTTTCCTTCATTATCAAAGGCGTTTTTTCAGACCAAATTTCACTTGAAACGGTGGGAAATTGTGACCTAAATGCCATTTTCACCTGTTCAGGAGGCATTGGCACTAGAGCGTTGGCATTTAATTTTGTATCTGACTTTACAACTTTTTTGCCATTTGCACTTCTATTTCGCGTTTCAACGTCACTTTTTGCAGTATTTAGTTTTTTTGTTGATTTACAAGATGTAAAAAAAACCAAAGTGAATAAAAAAAATAGAGCTAAGCAGTAATTGACAGATTTCATATTTATTTATTTAATAAATTAAGATTAACAGTAACATTTGTATAAAAAGTATGCCACCAAGCGTTGAAGAGTTTTTTTTGCTTGGTGGCATACTTAAAATTTGCGATTTAATATGTACTGGCTTTGGTTTCTTTTTTCACTGCATCGTATTTCGACTTGCCGTTTGAAACCATGTTTTCAACTTCATTCATGGCAGTTTCGTATTTATCGGTGATAGATTCTAAAAAGGCATCAAATTTTTCTTTTGCATCATTTGAAAGGCCTTCACCTTTTTCTACTATTTTCCTTCTTGTATTGCTTCCTTTGTCTGGAGCCAGTAAAATTCCTGCTAATGCACCTGCTGAAAAACCAGCTAAAATACCCAATACTACATTTCCTGTTTTCATAATTAATTGATTTAGAGTTGATTAGTTTTTATATTAAAACTGCTTACAGTCGCCTCACAATTTCGGAGTAAAGCGAATCGCCATATATGCCATTTCCATTTATTAAGATTCCTTTCACTTTTCCATTTTTTGAAGAAATGGCGTAAAGTATCATTTCACTCGTTGATTCTGAATTGCCTTCAAACCGATATATTTCATCGATTTGAAACTCATCAGGCGAAAGTGATATATTATATCGAAAATAAATCATACATACCTTTTTAGTCAACACAGCAAAACCTGCTAGGTAACCTCTTGTATTTAAGTCTGTTAAGACTTCAACAATGGTATGGAATTTATCTAAAATTTTTAGCACAATATTGCTAATTTATTTTGCTTTCCATGTGAATTTGTGGCATTGATACTTCGGTAGAAAATTCTCTTTCCAGGCGAAATAATTGCTTCACTTCATCGATGTAAATGTCTGTGTCCTCAATTCCGTTTTTTGAATACGACATCGATCGACTTGGGCTTTTTTTGATTTTTAGGGTTTCGTTTTTCATTACTTTATTTCTCTTATTGTTGTTATTGTTATTCAGATTTTGTTTTTGAGACACAGTATTTTGTAGAGCATAATTGGTGTCGCAATGATTGATATTTTGAATTATTTTGCGTGTTCAACAGTTGTATCTCTCAAGTGTTTTACGGTGTCGTGATCAGCTTTTAGTAATAAATGTTGTGCAGTTATCATTTTTACTTGGGTGGCGTTCAAATGTTCGGCATGGTTGCTGAGTACTGTTTCGTAGGTATCTACAGCCACATCTTCGCCATATTCGCAGCTATCAAGTATCGATTTTCTGTCTTTGCCAGTGATGGCGGCTTTTACATCCATCCAAACCCGAAAAAACTTGCCCGTAACAAGCGTATCGTTATTTGGCTTTCCACCTAGGGCTGTAATTTCCATCGTAAGTTCTTCTTTACATTTCATGCTGGTTTGCATCAATTTGCCAAAAAGTAATTTTAAGTCAATTTCCTCGCTTTCGTTTGTTGCAGTTTGGTATCCTTCAATCCTATCATTATTTATCACGATTAGGGTATTAAGGGCGTCTATTGTCTTTTCGGTATTCATGATTTATATATTGTTTAGAGATTTGAATAATCAATTTCCGATTAAGACGATAATAAAATCATGCCATAGCTTCTACTGCACAGTTTCTTTTTTGTGAATTCTAATGGGGTTTTGTAGCAGGTCAAATTAATACTAAATTTGCATTAATAATTTAGTACTTTTTAAATTTATTACGAAGAAAATTAGAGATGGAGTGGATAATAAAGACCTATAAAGAGTTGACTATCAATGAATTGTATCAGCTGCTGAAGTTGCGGCAAGAGGTATTTGTTGTTGAGCAAAATTGTGCATATCTTGATGCTGACAACAAAGATATTGATGCTATACATTTGCTGGGGTTTGATAATGAGGTACTTATAGCTTACGCTAGGATCGTATTGCCAGGTATAAAATATGTCGAGCCTTCCATTGGAAGGGTGCTTGTAAGTGCTGAGGCTAGAAAATACGGTATCGGTTCTGAATTGATGAATCGGGCAATAATGGTGTCAAAAAAACTATTTCCAAGCTTCAAGAATAGAATATCTGCGCAAGCGCATTTACAAAAATTTTATGAAAATGTTGGTTTTACAAAAGTTTCTGATGTGTATGACGAAGATGGAATTCCACATATAGAGATGCTTTTGAATTAAAAAAGCGGTTTTTTTTGTTTAGAAACTCCTATTTGGGTGTGATATTGATAAATGCTGGCTCGTAATTTTCCAAAATCTCGATTTGCGACTTTTCCTTAATGGTAATGGTTGGCTTGCCTTTGTATTCTTTAACCATACCGTAAATGGCCAAATTTTTAGCAAAATAATACTTGACCAAAGCCTCTGAAAATTCTTTTTGAAATACATCGCCCCATATTACAGCGGTGAAACTTTGATTTGGAAAACTGCCACCAAAATTCAAAAAAATAGGGTCGCCTTTTGTATATTTTGCTTTCGAAAGTTGCACGAGTTTTCCGCAAACAGTTATTTCCTCACCAAGGTGAAATTTAGCTTCGCTGTCTCCAACATCGCAATGAGGAGTGTTTTGGCAATAGGAATTGCCCAACGATGTACTCAAAAATATAAGAATAAGTATGTATTTCATTGTAATTGAATCGAGCTCAAAATTAATATAGGGAATTTGTATCTTTTCTTTTTTTTCTTAATCTTTTTGTTCAAGCCCATCTGCTGTTCTATTACTCAAATACTCAATGATAAAAATCGTCTTTAACTTCCAAAAAGTTTCAAAATTTTAGAAAGTTCGGGAATGGTAACATTCATTGATCTAAAACGAATTTAAAATAAAGCAGTTTTTTAAAACTTTGATAGCCACAATCAAATTGTTTATAAAATATTGTTTGTTGATTAGCTTAAAGTGGTTTCGGGCTTGGTGGTCTGATTTTTTAAAATATTTTAGTGTAGACTTAAATTCTTCCACATTACCAATTTACATTTTCTTAATTTGCGACAAAAATCAAAAAAACTGTGTCTGATTTAGCCAAATACAATCGAAATTTCGTTCCCAAAAACTATAAAATATCTGATTGGAATAGTTTAAAGCCATTTTTCGACCAATTAGTAGAAAGGGAAATAAACGCCCTGTCAGATTTGAGAATTTGGCTTCAAGACCGTTCAGAATTGGAAACCATTGTTTCGGAAGATGCAGGCTGGAGATACATCCGGATGACTTGCGACACTGAAAATGAGGAAAAGCAGCAAGCCTACAATTTTTTTATCACTGAAATCGAGCCTAGTATTCAGCCATATTCTAATAAATTGGATACAAAATTGCTCGAAAGTCCATTTAAAAATGAATTTTCGTCAAAAGCAGATCAAATATTGGTGCGATCTACTGAAAACCATCATAAAACTTTTAGAGAACAGAATATACCACTATTGACCGAGATTCAACAAGGTCAAGTAAAATATGGAAATACAATTGGTAGCTTGCAAGTTACCATTGATGGTGAAGAAATGACTTTGCAAAAAGCATCGATCAAACTTTTTGATACTGATAGAAATGTACGTGAAAATGCCTACAATGCGATCCAAAACACACGATTGACAGTAAAAAACGACTTAGATGGACTGTTTGATTCACTTATTGTGCTTCGCAATGACGTAGCTAAAAATGCTGGTTTTAGTAATTTTAGAGATTTTATGTTTGTAGAATTATGTAGATTTGACTATACACCACAAGATTGTTTCAACTTTCATCAAGCCATCGAAGCCGAAGTGGTACCATTATTGAATGATTTGGCAATTGAAAGAAAAAAAGGATTGGGTTTAGCAAAATTGAGACCTTTCGATTTGAGTGTAGATATTCAAAATCGTACAGCTCTTAAGCCATTTTCAAACGGTAAAGAACTGACAGACAAGACAATAGAAGTATTTAACAGAATAGATAAAAATATAGGACAAGTAATAAAGTCGCTTGAAGACAACGGACACCTAGATCTTGAATCGCGAAAAGGAAAAGCACCTGGCGGCTACAATTATCCATTGTACGAAACTGGCTATCCTTTTATTTTCATGAATTCGGTAGGTGCCTTGCGCGATTTGGTAACGATGGTTCATGAAGGCGGCCATGCTTTGCATTCGGTACTTACGCACCCATTAGAGCTTGTAAATTACAAAAATTTCCCTTCAGAAGTAGCAGAATTGGCATCTATGAGCATGGAATTGCTATCTATGGAACATTGGGATGTGTTTTTTGAAGATAGTGAGCAGCTAAATCGAGCAAAAAAAGAGCATTTGGAGTCTATTATTGAAACATTACCTTGGGTAGCTACGATTGATAAGTTTCAACATTGGTTGTATGAAAACCCAAATCACACTGTTGGGGAAAGAACAAATGCTTGGAATGAAATCCATAGTTCATTCATAAGCAAAGAAATTGATTGGACTGATTTACAAGCAGTTAAAGATAATATTTGGCAAAAGCAATTGCATTTATTTGAAGTGCCATTTTATTATATCGAATACGGAATGGCACAATTAGGGGCAATTGCGGTGTGGAAAAATTTTAAGGAGAATCCAGCAAAAGGCTTGAAACAATATATCGAAGCCTTGAAATTGGGCTACACGCGAAGCATAAGTGAAATATATGAAGTGGCAGGTGTGAAATTCGATTTTTCTCAGAAATACATAAAAGAATTGATGGATTTTGTGAAATTAGAGTTGAAAAGTTTAGACTAGCAATGAAGCATTTGTTAAAGTCTCATTTTTGGCTCGGTTTTTATGCAATTATGGGGAATAGCAGCATGCTGAAGCGATGAGAAAATTACCAATGCGTTTTAATTTTAATAGTAAATGGAGTTGATAGACGATAAAAATATGATTGCCCTAGTCTCGCTTTTAAGTGATGACGACAAGGAAATAATTGACCATGTTGAACAGAAAATTATCACTTTGGGTGATTCAGTGATTCCATTTTTAGAGCGTGAATGGGAAAGTAATTTCAATCCTATCGTGCAAAAACGAATAGAAGATTTGATACATACGGTGCAATTTTCGCAGCTGAAAAATAAATTGAAGAGTTGGAAAGATGGCGGTTTTATGGATTTGCTTGAAGGAATGTGGTTGATTTCTACCTACCAGTATCCAGATTTAGAGTACGAAAAACTCAAGGCCGATTTTGAGCAATTGTATTTTGAGGCATGGACTGAGATAAAAATAGAAACGGAGCATCCTTACGAAACTATCAAATTGATGAATTTCATTTTTTTCAACAAAATGCGATTTTCATCCAATACCAAAAATTTTCATTCCGTCAGCAATTCTATGCTCAATGTGGTGCTAGAAACCCGAAAAGGAAATCCAATTTCGCTCTGTGTAATTTATATGCTTATTGCGCAAAAACTAAAAATGCCTGTTTATGGCGTCAATTTGCCTAATTTGTTCATCCTTACATTCAAAAATCAAAATATCCAATTTTATATCAACGCCTTCAACAAGGGCTTGATTTTCACCCGTTCTGATATTGATAATTACATTTCGCACCTCAATTTGACACACAATGCCATGTTTTACGAGCCGTGCAACAATTTAAGTATCATTAGAAGAGTGTTGAGAAATATGATCGTTTCTTTCGAAAAAGCAGGTGCGACAGACAAAATAGAAGAGGCTCATCAATTATTATCGTGTATTTCCGATGAGTCAGACAATGAAGTTTGATCGTTTTTTAGAAAGCAAGGATTTCTTGTGGGCTGGCATATTTATGCCTACTTTTTTTTGTTTTTTATTACCTACCAATAATTCTACGCAAGACGGCTGGTGCTATGCTGCCGATGCAAAATGGGGCTTGGATTTATTTATGCCGCACCATCTTTTTTATACTGCTCAACTTTTTTTATTTTCAAAACTACTGCCATTTTACGATATTTTACTTTTGGGCAAACACGTAAATGCTGTCTACGTGGGTGCTACCTTGTTCATTTTCAGCAAGTTACTGTCGCATCTCAATACCAACACAGCAAAGGTAAATTGCCTTGCATTTTTTGTGGGCGTTTCATTTGCCGTTTTGAGATTTGGCACAGAAAATGAAACTTACATTGCACCTATTTTTTATTCGTTGGTAGGAAACTACTTTTTTTTAAAATTTATAGCCAATCAAAAATCATTTTTATTGGTTCTTTCTGGTTTTTTCTTTGCTTTTGCTTGCCTTATGCACCAAGTTCAGTTTTTTTGGTGGCTATCAATTTTGGGTTTTTTACTGGTGAATAATAGATCAGTTGGTCTAAAAAATGTTCTTTTCTTCACGTTGCCAGCCCTTATTGTTCCATTGGCATATATATTAGTCTTGGTATTTTATAGAAATGAATCTTTAACTATTCCAAATCTCATCCATTTTGTGTTCGAGACATTTTATACAGGCACTTCAAAGGCAATATTCGATTCAAATGGATTGATGCGTTTTTTTGTAGCCATTTTAAGGTGTTTTATTCAGATTCATGATTCAATTTTTGTGGTTTGTCAATATTACAACTGGCTTTACTTTTTAATAGCCATTATTTTTATTCCACTGTGCTATTTTGTGTGTCGGCTTTTAAGATCAGTAAAAAAAAATTATATTTCTAGTGTTAAATATTTCAATCTTTATGCAGTTTTATTGGTAATGCAGTTAGCATTTGGACTATTTTGCTTTGGAAATTCAGAAATGATGGTAATTATCCCGTTTTTAACTTCAATTTTAGCCATTTTAGCCTTTCATTTCTCCACTAGTTATTTGTTTTTCTTATCAACATTTGTGTTACTTTGGAATGTTGGCTTTGGGCTTATTCTCAACAATCAAATCATATTCAACTCGTACGACTATTGGTCGAAAAAATCGCAAACAGAAAAGAATGCCGTATTTTATTTAAGGTACAGTACAGAGATAAAATGCGTAAACTATTACCAAACAGGTATTTACGAGTCAAATTGCATTTTTCCCAGTTGCAAAAATGCAGAGAGCACAAAAAAAATAATCGATAGTTTGTTGAACTTAAAAGTGGCTATTTACACAGATTACGTTAATGTAGGAATTATTAGAAATACAGCCTCTATACTTTCAGATGCAGATTGCAAGCATTTTTTTCAGTATTACAAAGCCATAAAAGTAGATTCTTCGCCTATCTTAGGTCAATATGAAACCCTTTATAAATTGCAATTAAAATGAGCGAACGATATATGCAAAGAGGCGTGTCAGCCTCTAAAGAAGATGTGCATAATGCCATCAAAAACATTGATAAAGGCTTGTTCCCAAAAGCTTTCTGTAAAATTTCTCCCGATATTTTGGGTGGAAATGCCGATTATGTCAATATTATGCACGCAGATGGTGCTGGCACAAAATCTTCATTAGCTTACTTATATTGGAAAGAAACGGGCGACCTTTCTGTTTGGACAGGCATAGCTCAAGATGCCATCGTGATGAATACAGATGATTTATTATGTGTAGGCTGCACTGGGCCAATGCTTCTTTCATCCACCATTGGCAGAAATAAAAATTTGATTCCTGGCGAAGTCATTGCTGCCATTATTAACGGAACTGAACAAGTACTTGAAATGCTACGCAGTTACGGTATAGAAATTTATTCTACAGGTGGCGAAACGGCAGATGTGGGCGATTTGGTGCGTACAATCATTGTCGATAGTACTGTTACTGCTAGAATGAAAAAAGCTAATGTAATCGATAATAGCAATATAAAAGGTGGTCAAGTAATTGTAGGCTTTGCTTCTTACGGCCAATCAAATTACGAATCAGAGTACAACGGTGGCATGGGTAGCAACGGGCTCACTTCTGCACGTCACGATGTATTCTCTAAACTATTGGCATCAAAATATCCAGAAAGTTTCGACCCATCGGTCCCTAACGATCTCATTTACAGTGGCAAACGAACTTTGCAAGAAACTATATTGATTGACGAAAAACCTATTTCAATTGGGAAATTGGTACTTTCACCTACACGTACTTATGCACCATTAATCAGAAATATATTGACTGAAATTGCGATAGATTCAATTGGTGGCATAGTGCATTGTAGTGGCGGTGGGCAAACCAAAGTGATGCACTTTGTTGAAAATGTGCACATTATAAAGGACAATTTATTGCCAATTCCAGCCCTTTTTAGTTTAATACAGGCAGAAAGTGGCACAGATTGGAGAGAAATGTATAAAGTTCTCAACATGGGTCACAGATTAGAAATTTACACAGATCAAAAATCAGCTGACGCCATGATTTCAATTTCGAAATCTTTAGGAATCGAAGCACAAATTATTGGAAGCGTAGAGTTGGCCACAACCAATAAATTAACCATTAGATCAAAATATGGAACATTTCTTTACTGATGAATCTTGTTTTTTTGCTTTTTAATAAACAATGCCGTTAAATTTTTATTGACATATCTGCGGTTTTGTGTTAAGAATATATAATTTTGTTAATTGATTCTCATAATTGAGTTTTCATTTTTTTTGTAACCAATCCCGATTATTTTAATATTCGAAATATGAAATTTATAGTTTCTTCTGCTTCGTTGCTAAAACAACTTACATCAGTAAGTGGTGTAATTGCTTCAAACCCTATTGTGCCCATCTTAGAAAACTTTTTGTTTGAAATCGAGCAAGAAAAGCTTACCATCACAGCCTCCGATTTGCAGACCACAATGATTACAGAAATGTCTGTAGAGTCAAAGGAATCTGGGAATATCTGTGTTCCAGCCAAGATTTTGCTAGATACTTTGCGAAATTTGCCAGAACAACCAATCACTTTTAGTATCGATGAAGATACATATGTAATTACCTTGAGATCAAATAATGGTAATTATAAACTTTCAGGCGAAAATGCTACAGATTTCCCCAAAGTACCAGCCATGAAAAATGCTTCAAAGGTGGATATGTCTACTGAAGTACTCTCAAAAGCTATTGCAAGCACTATTTTTGCTACTAGTTCTGAAGATTTGCGACCTGCCATGACAGGCGTTTTCTTCCAACTAAACGATTCTAATCTCACATTTGTTTCGACAGACGGACACAGATTGGTAAGATATAGAAGAGTAGATGTGGCTACAGATAGCCCTTCTTCCATCATTATTCCTAAAAAAGCATTGACTTTGTTGAAATCTACATTGCCTTCCGATAATACATCGGTAAGCATGGAGTTCAATACTTCAAATGCCTTTTTTACTTTTGGAAATACAAAATTGATATGCCGATTGATAGATGAGCGTTTCCCTGATTACGACAATGTTATTCCTTTAGAAAATCCTAATAAGCTCAATATCAATAGATTAGAGCTATTAAATTGTTTAAAACGTATTTCCATATATGCAAACAAAACAACCCACCAAGTAAGGCTGAAGATGAACGGAAGTGAGTTGCAAGTGTCTGCTGAAGATCTCGATTTTTCAAATGAAGCCAATGAAAGGTTGGTTTGCGAATACAATGGTGAAGACATGGAGATAGGCTTCAATGCTAAATTTCTATTAGAAATGATAAATAATTTAGATTCTGATTCTATCACCATAAGCATGTCGATGCCCAACAAAGCGGGTTTGATTAATCCACTAGAAGTTACCCCAAATGAAGATATTTTGATGTTGGTGATGCCAGTAATGTTGAATACCTACGCATGATTTCTCTATTTTTTACGAATGAAGACTAGCTTTTCGCTAGTCTTTTTTTTGCTTATTTTACACCGACTTGATTTTTAAGTATCAGATTTTTAATAATTATTTTTCATTGTGTTAATAAAAAATTTACTTACATTATTTTCATAAATGATTCTTTTTCCTATCTTTGGTTCTATAAAATAAAATTTCGACCTTTATAGCCTCCTTTTCGCACGAGAAAAGGTTTTTTAATTACCAGCTTTATGACAAAAGTAAAATTAAGAGGAGCAAATTATATCGTTAGGATATTAGAATTACTTGAAATTAAAGATATATTTGCGTATCCAGGAGGGCAAATATTGCCACTTTACGATGCTATTCCATACAGCTCAATGCGTCATATTTTGGTGCGACACGAGCAAGCTGCCGCATTTGCTGCCGAAGGTTATGCTAGAATTACTGGTAAGCCTGGAGTGTGTTTGGCTACTTCTGGCCCTGGAGCCACCAATTTAGTTACTGGTATTGCTGATGCTTGGGCAGATTCTATTCCTATGATTGCCCTTACTGGTCAAGTTGGTTTGCACCTAATTGGAACAGATGCTTTTCAAGAAACGGACTCAACTGGTATTTGTGGCCCTATCACCAAGAAGACATTTTTACTAAAGCACTTAAATGATGCTAAAAAGATTTTAATAGAGTCTTATCGAATAAGTATGACTGGAAGGCCAGGTCCAGTTTTGATAGATATTCCTAAAAGCATTCAAGAGTCGTTTATTGAGCTAGATGAAGGCTGGGAAAATGAAGTTAAAGTGCCTGTGATTGAGCGTGTTAGCCAGATCGACAGTGCGCAAATGGACAAGGCCATCGAGTTGATGAAATCCGCAAAAAAACCTTTAATAATTGCTGGTCACGGCAATTTACTTTCAGATTCTTGGAAGGAAATAAGAGATTTTGTCAAAACTGAGCGAATTCCTGCCGTAACAACAATTCTTGGTATTGGAATTTTTGAAAGTACCGACCCATTATACTTTTCTTGGCTTGGCATGCATGGCATGAAATATGCCAATGACGCAGTTCAAAATGCGGATTTGATTATTGCTTTAGGCATTCGTTTTGATGATCGAATCACATTTAAGCTTGATAAATTTGCACCAAAAGCAAAAATTATCCACGTTGATATTGACAAGAGTGAGTATAGCAAAAATGTACCTACACATGCTTTTATTCACAGCGATTTGAAGATATTCTTCCAGGCTGTCCCTTCTACTCTTAACACGGAAAATAAGCAAGATAGAGAAAATTGGATAAATGATTTGGAAAGTTTACGCAAGCGTTTTCCTATCAAGCCTGCCGATATTGCTAAATTTGATATGATAACGGCTCTGACGGTACTGCGCGAAAAATTGCCCGAAGATGCGATTGTTACTACTGATGTTGGGCAGCACCAAATGTGGTCTTCTCAATATATTGACAAACTCAAGCCAAATCACTTTCTCACTTCTGCAGGTTTGGGTGCGATGGGCTTTGGTTTCCCAGCCGCCATGGGTGCACAGTGTGCTAAATTAGATACAGAGGTGTGGTCGATAAGTGGCGATGGAGGCTTTCAGATGAATTTACAAGAATTGATTACGTTGGTACAAGATGATTTCCCCGTAAAAGTGCTCATTCTCGATAATAATTATTTGGGAATGGTGCGCCAATGGCAAGAGCAGTTTTATAAGAAAAATTACTCTGGAGTGGATTTGTTGAATCCAGATTTTGTGAAATTGGTTGAAGCCTACCACATTCCTGCTGTAATGGCCGATAACGCAACAGATTTTGAAGCTGCAATACTTCAAGCTCAGAACCATAAGGGGCCATTTGTAATTCATGCAAAGGTACTTAAGGAAGAAAATGTGTTGCCAATGGTGGCACCTGGCACTAGCTTGAGTGACACGATTTATTATCCCGAAGATCAATTCGATCCCATTGCTGATGAACGGAAATTAAGGCAAATTCAAAAAGTAGCTGTATTACAATAAATAACAATCGATCGACATACATGGTAGATGAAATAATTTTGAATCGATGGGAGATTGATTGCATGCACACTCCGGAAACTATCGATAAAGTAATGATGAATTTTCGTAAACGTGGCATGACACTTAACAGCTTGGAATACAAACGAATAGATGAAAATAAAGCTGTTTGTATAATTGAATTTGAAGATTCACCAGCCGGGTCGTCACGCATATTTAGCAATATGCAACGGATATACGATATAGTAGATATGAAAAGAATATAGTCGAGTTCTCTTCTTTGAAGATTCTTTTTGTTTGATTAGTCAATTTCTTGCATTTGTCTCAAGATCGTGCGATCAATCATTGCACGACAATTTTGACCCTTTTTTGAGTATTCCCAACTTTCAAATTCAACAAATACATTCCTTTTTTCTCAATGTTTATCAATTGATTAAGCCTAGTGGTTGTGATGCTTCCCTCCATTTCACCCAAACAATTCAATATTTCTATTTGTGTTGCAATTGGCGAGTCTACATAAAATGAGCCATTGTTTGGATTGGGATATGCTGTTATGTCTTCTATCGCTTTTGGAATTAAAGTACCAGTAATGGATGAGTGTATTGGCGCTGTGGTACTAATATCAACGATTTGAACGATGGCTGGTGCTGGATTGTAATTGCCATTCCCTTCTTGGGTGCCAATGATGGTGATTTTGCCAGCAGTATCTACTCTTACAACCGCAACTCCTTCGTTGTAGAACTCTAAGCTTGCTCGGCCAGTTACAGATAATTGAATCGGTAATCCAGAACTTGAGTAAATATCAACCAACGTAATGTATCCAGCAAAAGAGCCAATTTCGTAGTCTTTTATCTTTGGTATGATAATTGTTTGATTGGCTTTGTTTATTGTTAGAACTCCGGGCAGCGTGATCAGCTCATAGTTTTTTAGTACTTCGCCTTCGATTATTGCATCAATGGGGTATTCTCCTACGGGTGATGAGTTGTTTGCTTTCGTATTGTATTGTATTGAAATATATTCGTTGTTTTTTAGCCCAATCACTATACCATTAAATGCAGGGTTCTCCTCTCCATACAATCTAGATTTACTTGCGATATATATAAATAAGTCTGATTTTCGAATATCAATCGTTCCTACAACAGTAGTACCAGTAAAATTGGCATTTTCAATTTGGTAGCCAGTAATAGTGGCAGTTCCAACACCTATACCTTTAATGGCATTCCCTACAATTGTAAGAACGCCAGTTGACGGTGTTGATTTGTAGCTGAGTCTTAAAGGTAAGGTGGCATTAGTAGTCGTAACTAAAATTGGGTCGAACCCATATTCTAAATACTGATTTGATAAGTTTAAGCCAGAAATAGTTGGACTCATTTTTTCGTAAATAAAGGCACTTGCACTTTCAAAAATACCACCGTTGCCGCCAATTGTTATTATTCCAGATTTAATATTAAGTGGAATTGCAACAACCATCAAACTCGGATTTAGAATACTGATAGAAAGATCGCTTATAATCTGGTTTGAAATAGCACTATTAAAACCAACAAAAGTGACGTTGGAAAGATTAGTGCCCGTAATGCTGATGGTGCTGCCAGCGATCCCACTTTTTGGAAAAAAATCGACAATTGTCGGTCGCGAATTCTCATTAAGACCGATGGAATTTACCTTGAAAATTGTTAAGACAATGGGAAGCAAAGTAAAAAAATGCCTAAAAATGCGGTTTTTGGATAAATATGTTGTCATAGTGGTGAAATTTCTCATTTTAAAAATACAATTTACATGTAAGCTGATGTAACTTATACTTATTTAGTAACCAAATATATCTATTTTTGACAATAAAAACATTAAAATTTGAAAAAATAGAAATAAAGAAGCTGTTATTTGATACTTTATGTAAGATTAGTTTTGATGATTACATTCAACTCTGGACGAATGTCAATGTTTTTTATCTAACTTTTAGTGACATATATGCCGATTTATGTGTTTTTTTGCTATTTATTTAAAGTATATTATAAATATTTTATCTTATCATAATACATAATATTACTAAATTTAATTAAAATGCTGTAAATATCCATTTACTTACTTTGTATTCAGACATATCATTTTTATTGGTTGTCTAAAATGCAAAAGCCTCCCTTAATTTCTATTAAGGAAGGCTCTTGTATTATTTGGTAAAAGTTTTTGTGATCTATTTAACAGATTTTATGTACCGGTTCAATTCATCAACGCTGGTTTCAAAAGAGAATGCCGAATTTACCAGGAAGTAATTGTTTTGATCGGTGCATCTTTGATAAGCATATTTTGCTATTTCCAACCTGCTTTCCTCAAAGCCATACGTAGCTAAAAGTTCTTTTATCTGCTTGGCTGTCATGCAGTTGGCATCAAGTATTTGCTTCGATTCGGTAATTCGGGTTTCGTCAAAGCCTTTGGCAGCTACACTTTTTTTTGCCTCAGCAAAAGTGGTAGAAATCATAGGATCGCATGCTGCTTTTTTGGGTTCAGCTATTTCTTCTTGTTCTTTCAAATTATTATTGTTTTGAGTGGTGCTAGAGGTAGTTTTCACTTTTTGTGTGTATTGCACAGTTGTGTTTCCACCTACCTCTCCTAGTCCAATATTTATATTTACGTCCATATTATCATCGTCATTATTGTTGTTTTGCTGTGAAGTTTGGTTTTTTCTAGTAGTTGGTTGGGCCTCTACTTCATTTACAGCTTCTACTTCGATTGGTGCTTCTCCAGCATATTTAATCACATATTCATTTTTTTTGTTGATTACCAACGCACAAGTAACCTCATAGCCAGATTTTACTGGTAACTTGAATATTCTTTCTCCGAGTCCTTCTCTATCAAATACCACTCGCATAGTTACCCCATCTTCAGCGATTTTTTTGGTAGTTACATTCGACTGCAAATTTGCATTCTGCAATTTCCCATTTATATATAGGAAGAATCGATCGCCATTTTCTGTAAATACCACCAATCTTGCGAATTGAGCGAATACATTTATGGTCAGCATAGATAATGAAAGTATAATTAAAGCTTTTCTCATGGGAATAAATTTTTAGTATTAAGATTGATTCAATGTTTTTTAAAAATAATTTTTTCTTCTATCGATCGCAAGATTATTACCGTTTTTTTGAAATATTATTTAAAGTTCGATATAAATAAGTTACATTTATTTGATCTTCCGTTCGAAAGTATCAATCCGTTTGGATTCGTTCGTTATTTATTGTAAAATGATTGCGAACTTTACTGGAAATAATTTTCTTAAAGTGCTCATGCTCATCAATTCCGCAGATTTCATCACAAGTAATACTAATTTTGAAAAATGTCCACCACCAATTAAGCCAGAGTATGACTTTATTGGTCGATCGAATGTAGGTAAATCATCATTAATAAATTGCCTCGTGCAAAAGAAAGATTTGGCCAAGACATCGGCAAAGCCAGGTAAAACCCAAACAATCAATCATTTTTTGATTAATGAAAAATGGTATATTGTCGATTTGCCAGGTTTTGGTTATGCGTCTGTGAGTAAAACAAAAAAAGCATCTTTCAGCATCATGATTGAAGATTATTTATTGAAAAGAGAAAATTTGATGTGTGTGTTTGTGCTTATTGATTCGCGATTGGAACCCCAAGCCATTGATTTAGATTTTATAGATTGGCTTGGCAGAAAGGGAATAGCATTTGTAATTTCATTCACCAAAGTTGACAAAAAAGGAATGGTATTGGCTCAAAAAACGATTGATTTTTATAAGCAAACCTTGATGCAAACTTGGGAAGAATTGCCTCAAATATTCATCACAAGTGCTGAAAAAGGGTTGGGAAGGGATGAAATTCTTGCTTTTATTGGTGAAACAAATAAAACTTTTGAAAAGCCTGACAGTAAATCGTTGTCTAAACCCAAATAAAATCCTAGTTTTATGGCAAAATTTAAAATCCTTTACATTAAATCAAGTTCCCATAAGCATGGAGTTTAAAGAAATTGCTGCTGTCTCAGGCAAAACTGGTCTTTATCGTATATTGAAACCAACAAGAAACGGTGTAGTTTTGGAAAGCCTTGATGACAGAAAAGAAAAAATCATTATCAGTTCGAATACCAAAGTGTCGATCTTGAAAGATATTTCGATGTATACTACTACAGCAGAAGGAAACAAGCCTTTAGCGGAAATAATGGCAGAAACTAAAATTCAGTTTGGGGCTACATTGCCAGTAACTACCAAAAGTGACGATAAGGCTCTGAGGAGTTTTTTTATGAAAGTGTTGCCAGAGTATGATTCAGATCGGGTTTACACTTCTGATATAAAAAAAATGGTGGGTTGGTATGGTGTTATTTTTGCACAATGCCCAGAAGTGCTAGAGCCTCAAATCGAAGAGGTTGAAGTTAATGTGGCAAATGAAATTGAAACCAACGAAGTAAGTGCAGAAGAACTGTCAAAACCGAGGAAAGCAGCTTCAAAAAAGGTGACTGCAGGAAAAAATGAAGCTACTGAAGCGAAAGTAGATGAAGAAAAATCAAAACCAGCCACAAAGGCAAAGAAACCAAAAGATTAAAGCAAAATATTGAAGCAACAAAAAAGGGACCTCAGTCCCTTTTTTGTTGCCTATTACTATGGAAATATTCTCTTTCTTGCCTGCAGAATTGCAAAGTAAAAATGCTATTTCGTCCATACATGAGTTGGAAAGCGTGATTTTGGATAGACTTAGAAGTAATACAACCGAATTGATAAACATTCTCTATCGAATTGACATAGAAGAGGCACGAGTGACTGCTGCTTTTGCACTTACGGTCGATACATTAATTGCTTCTGAAATCGCTAAACTAATTGTTGCAAGATTGCATCAAAAGCAAGAAATACGTAGAAAATATGGATCAATTTAATTTCAAATCTGCAATTATGGTATCTATTTTGGTGTTTAATTTGGCATCTACCTTTTCAAACGCTGCTTTTGAATCCAATTTTTCATTGACACTAAAGTAAAACTTGATTTTCGGTTCAGTGCCTGAAGGTCGTGCAGAAATCAAACTTCCATCGGCAGTTAAAAACTGCAACACATCGGCTTGAGGCAACCCAATATCTGTCACTTTCCCAGTTTTTAGATTGGTTTCCTTTCTCAATTCGTAATCGAAAAGTGTAATTACCTCACTACCAGCCAGTTTTGCAGGTGGATTACTTCTGTAGCCGTGCATCATGGCTTTTATTTCATCTTGCCCCGCCTTTCCTTTTTTGGTGAGGGAAATTAGTTTTTCTTTATAAAAACCAAATTCTACATACATTTCTATTAATAATTCGAAGAGAGAACTGCCTTTATCTTTGGCGTACGCTGCCATTTCTGCAATGAATGCACATGAGCCAACGGCATCTTTATCTCTGGAAAAATCGCCAACCAGATAGCCATAGCTTTCTTCGCCACCAGCTATAAATTGTTCGATGCCTTCTTTTTCTCTGATAATTTCACCAATATATTTAAAACCAGTGAGCACATTGTAGCATTTTACGCCAAATTTGGCAGCAATGGCATCTATAATATAGCTTGTTACGATTGTTTTGCAAATAAATTGCTTGCCATCAATTTTATTGGCCTCTTTCCAAGCATTTAGCATATAGTAAATGAGCAAAGAGCCAGTTTGATTGCCATTTAGCAATGTCCATTCGCCTTTTATGTCTTTTGCGGCTATTCCCACACGATCAGCATCGGGGTCGGTGGCCAAAACTAGATCAGCATCGATGCTTTTTGCTTGAGAAACGGCCAGCTCTAAAGCCGATTTTTCTTCAGGGTTTGGTGAATTTACGGTAGGGAAATTGCCATCAGGAATTGCTTGGCTTTCCACAATTTGCACGTTTTCAAACCCAAATCTTTTTAATAAATTGGGTACAAGCGTAATACCAGTGCCGTGGAGCGATGTAAATACTATTTTTAAGTCTTTTTGGCGTTTGATGGCTTCTCTTGAAACCGAAAGCGATGCTAATTTATTCAAATAAAGTGCATCAATATCTTCGCCAATAGAAATAATATTTTCTGCAATAGCGTTGAATTTTATTTCTGAAACATCAGTAATTTTTTGTACTTCCAAAATAGAATTTGTGTCGTGTGGCGACAGCATTTGTGCCCCATCGTTCCAATAGGCTTTGTAGCCATTGTATTCTTTTGGGTTGTGCGAGGCAGTGATAACTACGCCACTTTGGCAACCCAATTCGCGAATTGCAAACGAAAGCTCGGGTGTGGGTCGCAATTCTTTAAATAAATATACCTTTGCTCCATTGGCCGCAAATACTTCTGCAGTAATTTTTGCAAAATAGGGGCTATTGTTTCGGCTATCGTGTGCGATGGCGACTTTTATTTGCTCCCCTTCAAAAGATTTTGCTAAATAATTGAAAATACCTTGCGTAGCGGCAGCAATCGTATATTTATTCATCTTATTAGAACCAACACCCATTATTCCCCGCAAACCGCCAGTGCCAAATTCTAAATCTTTATAAAATGCATCAGTAAGTTCTGCCTCATTATTTGCATCTATCAGTCTTTGTATTTCGGCTTTCGTTTCTTGGTCGTAATTGCCATTTAACCAATGGTTGATCTTAGTTTGTATTTCAGGAGTTAGCATTTTTGTTTCTTTTTAATGTTGGAATATGAATAGAAAAAGCCGTTTGCTTTACATTTTTTAAAAGTATATTTTACAATTATCGCTAATTACGAATTAAATTTAAAAGGTTTTCACGACATAAAATGCTTCCTCAAGAAATTAGAAATATTATTATTCAAAATCGCCACCAAACGCCCCAAGAGGTGGCTTTAAAACTGAATGGCAAAGGCTATAATTTGCAATTGATTGTGCAACAAATTGAAGGGTGGCAAAAGGCAAAAGAAAAGTTGCCTACTTGGCATAAAAATGATGAGATTCTTTTCCCAATCCGTCTTTCGGTTGAACAATGTTCTTCTGAAATAACAGCAGCGTATAAAGCACAAATAATAAAAGGGGGGAATTTGGTCGATATTACTGGTGGTTTTGGTGTAGATAGTTATTATTTATCGAAGAATAGTGAAAATACTACCTATGTTGAGCAGAATAATGCGCTTTTTGATATTGTTAAGTATAATTTTGAAATATTTCAATTGTCCAATATTAAATGTTTGAATCGCAATGGATTGGATTTTGTTTTCGAGAATTCAATAAGATACGATGCTATTTTTATCGATCCAGCTAGGCGGGACAATGACGGAAAAAAAGTATTTCAATTGGCTGATTGTGAGCCAAATATTATTGAAAATATAGATTTATTATTTACAAAATCAGATAAAATTCTAGTAAAAACTGCCCCTTTGCTTGATATTGACAAAACCATTAAAGATTTGAAATTTGTAAAAGAAGTACACATCGTATCTGTAGATAACGAATGCAAAGAAGTTTTGTATTTGCTTGAAAATGAGTGGGTTGAAGAAGAAAAAATAATTACGGTTAATATTTCTAAAAACCAAAACCAGCACTTTTCTTTTTTATTTTCTGATGAAAGGAAAATTGAACCTACTTATTCGCAACCTTTAAAATACCTTTACGAGCCAAACGCCTCAATTTTGAAATCAGGAGCTTTCAAATCAATTGCACAATATTACAATTTGAAAAAGGTAGCACAACACACCCATTTTTATACCTCAACAGATTTATTAGAGACATTTCCGGGTAGAAAATTTGAAATCTTATTTGAAGGAAATGAGAAAGAAATTTTAAAAAAATTAAATGGTAATATGGCAAATGTGATTGTTCGCAATTATCCATTATCGGCTGAAGCTCTAAGAAAAAAAATGAGGATAAAAGATGGTGGAGACTTGTATGTGGTTGGTTTTCAGTTATTTGACGCAAAAAATGCAATTTTACTTGCACAAAGAATGTAGTTTTCTTTTATTACTAAATATTGCTTATTGAAAAATTAAAAGAATCATAAATGATAGGAATCTTAGTGCCTATGCCCGAGGAAATTGAATTGCGGCTTACAATAATGAATGTTGAGAAAATTGTAGAAGCAGGCAAAAGGCAATATTGTATTGGTGAAATCTCAGATTAAAAAGTAGTTGTTGCACTTTGAAGAATTGGCAAAAGGGCTTCGGCAGTTTCAGCATCATGTATGATTACCCATTTTTCAGTTACACCATTGGTCGTGGTAGGTGTAGCTGGTGGTGCGACCGACCGAGTTTCGATGGAAGACATTTGTACTGCTTCCTCATCATTTCAACACCACGTGGATGCAAGGCGGCTGTTTCCGCAATATGAAATTCCACTTTTAGGAGTCAGATATTTCGATTCTAGTGCCGATTTAGAAGAAAAAGCCAAGATGTCCACAGAAAACAATATCCAAAAGTCGTTTCAGATTCAAATCGATGGTAATATTAGAAATGAATTTTTGATGAATAACATAAAAATTCACTTAGGTGTATTTACAATTGGCAATCAATTTATTGGAAGCCAAATAGAGCTTAATTTACTTAAAAATAGTGTCCCGAATTTAGTTTTTGTTGAAATTGAAGGTGCTTCATTACTGCAAGTCTGATAAGATTTCAATATTGCACTTTTCCACATTCGTATTATTTCAGATAAAACAAACGATTCTACACACATTGATTTTGAAAAATTTGTTGAAAAAGAGACAAAGAATCTCATTTTAGGCATTGTTACCGAATATTTATTGGCCAATTAGTGAACTACTTACCCTTAATACCTGCCAGCAGGTATGGTTTTTTAAGCAAAAATACCCGCCATTGGGGATGTTTTTGTAAAGTGTTTTTGCTGAGCTTTGTAACAGAGAAATACACAATTATTTTGACTTTATGCAAACCGCCATTTTTGGACCCAGTCTAACCAAGTCTTTTTCCAACAGAACAGTTGGCACGGTTGCAAACAACAGGCAAAAAGCAAAATTGAGAGCAAAGAAAAAAAAGTCCAAGAAAAATAAAACATCGAAAGCGCAATTGCCTGATAGTTTTCTAGAGTTTGCTTTCGATGATATGTTTTAGATTTTACTGAAAGTCTCATTTTCTCGTAGCATTCGTTTCAAAGAACTTTTTACTAAATTCGCAAATTCATATCTTGTTTTTTGTTTAAATTTGTTTTCCCATAATTAAGGAAAACAAATCAAAAGAAATGGAATTGATAGTAGATATAGCTGTTCTAGAAAAAGAGCATGCACAAGAAGCTGATAATAAGCACATTACATCCAATACAAATACTGGAAAGAAACGTAAATTATATATTGAAAGCTACGGTTGTCAGATGAATTTTGCAGATTCTGAAATTGTGGCTAGCGTGTTAATGGATAATGGTTTCGACACCACTTCTGATTACAAAGAAGCGGATGTAGTCTTTTTAAATACTTGTTCGATAAGAGAAAATGCCGAACAAAAGGTGCGAAATAGATTGAGAGAAATCAATAATTGGAAATCGAAAAAGCCGGAGATGACTGTAGGTATACTCGGTTGTATGGCTGAACGATTGAAATCTAAATGGCTTGAAGAAGAAAAAATTGTAGATTTAGTTGCAGGGCCAGATTCATACCGCGATTTGCCCAATTTATTAAGCGAAGTGGATGAGGGGCAGAAAGCAGTAAACGTATTTCTTTCTCGAGAAGAAACCTATGCAGATATTACGCCCGTAAGATTAAACTCAAATGGAGTCACTGCTTTTATCACGATTATGCGAGGCTGCGACAATATGTGTTCGTTTTGTGTAGTGCCTTATACAAGGGGGCGTGAACGTAGTCGCGATTCTCAATCTATTGTAAATGAGGCGACTAGCTTATTCAATCAAGGCTTTAGAGAGGTAACATTGCTTGGGCAAAATGTAGATTCATATAAATACACACCGGCTAAATTCACTTCTGAAAATGAAAAAAACATTGATTTGCACACAGTGAATTTTGCTCAATTGTTAGAAAAAGTAGCCTTAATTCATCCAGATTTGAGAGTGCGTTTTTCAACTTCACACCCCAAAGACATTACTGATGAAGTAATTTATACGATTGCCAAATATGAAAATATATGCAATTATGTGCATTTGCCTGTGCAAAGTGGAAATTCTCGCATATTAGATTTGATGAATCGCACGTACACCCGAGAGTGGTACATCAATCGAATTGATACTATAAAAAGAATATTGGGCGAAGACTGTGGACTTTCTACTGATATTATAAGTGGATTTTGCAGCGAAACAGAGGCCGAACATCAAGACACGCTTTCGTTGATGCAATATGCACAATACGATTACGCCTACATGTTTACCTACTCAGAACGCCCAAACACGCCAGCCGCAAAGAAATTGAAAGACGATATTAGCGAAGAGGTGAAGAAAAGAAGGCTTGCAGAAATTATCGAACTGCAGCATCAACGTTCAAGAGAAAGGAATAAATTAGATGTTGGGAAAGTGCATAAAGTACTTTTAGAGGGATTTTCTAAAAGATCGAATGAGCAGCTTGCCGGCAGAAATAGCCAAAATAAAATGGTGGTAATACCAAGAGGCGACCATAAAAAGGGCGAATATGTAAATGTATTTGTAGATGATTGTTCGCAAGCTACTTTGCTGGGGACAGTTGTAAAATAATATTCAATTTTAAACACACTATGAAAACCAAGCTAATTGCTGTTTTGGCTCTTTTTTTGATCGCTGAATTCAATATTTTTGCTCAAGTTGGCAAACAATTTCCGCTTCTCGAAGGAAAAGCTTTAGATGGAAATGCGATCGTTTTTCCACTAAAAAACAGCAATAAAAATACATTAGTTTGCTTGGTTTATTCTCCAAAAACTGAAAAAGCCTTGAATTCTTGGTTGCAACCATTGGTGAACACCTTTTTGGTTAAAAATCCACTCGATCCTGAGCCTTATGATATTAATTTGTATTTTATCATTATGCTTTCAGGGATTAAAAACTTGGCTTCAGATGCTATTGAAACTAAATTGAAAAAAAGTGTAGGTAAAGATTTCTACAAAAACATAATTATTTACCAAGGTTCACTCAAACCTTATACATCTGAGCTAGACTTTGGTAAAAGAGATGAACCCTATTTTTGTGTCATAGATAAAGATGGCAAAATATCGGCTTCAAATGCAGGCACCTACACGCCAGAAAAATTAACCGAAATAGAAAGTGCCGTTGTAAAAGAGTAATTTTTTAGCCCACGATTTTATTTTTTTAAATCTGGTTTATATTCATTTGTTGATATAACTGTCTGATTTACAATTTATTAAAAACCAAATATTTTATTTATGAGTTCAAAACGAACGGTAATTACAGCCGCACTTTTATATGCAAATGGGCCAGTTCACATTGGTCATTTGGCTGGTTGTTATATTCCTGCCGATATTTATGCACGTTATTTGCGAAGCAAAGGTCAAGATGTGATTTTTGTGACTGGTTCTGATGAACATGGTGTTCCCATTACGATAAAAGCTGAAAAAGAAGGCATTACACCTCAGCAAGTGGTAGATAAATACCACAAAATGATTAAAGATACTTTTCAAGAATTTGGTATTTCGCCCGATATTTATTCCAGAACCAGCAATCCGGTACATCACGAAACTTCTCAAGATTTTTTTAAGAATTTGTATAATAAAGGGTCATTTACGGAGCTTGAAACAGAGCAGTTTTTTGACGAAAGTGCCAATAAGTTTTTAGCAGATCGCTACATTATAGGCACTTGCCCAGTTTGTGCCAACGAAAATGCCTATGGCGATCAATGCGAAAAATGCGGCTCTACATTAAGTCCAGACGAGTTGATAAATCCGCATTCGGCTTTGAGCGGCTTAAAACCTATCAAAAAAACGACTAAAAACTGGTATTTGCCTTTAGATGAGATTCAAGAAACATTTTTAAATTCCTACATAGAAAGCCACAGCAATTGGAAAGCAAATGTATTTGGGCAATGCAAATCGTGGCTAAAAGAAGGGCTAAAACCAAGAGCCATGACGAGAGATTTGGATTGGGGTGTTTCATTGCCAATAGGAATTCCAGACACAGAAGGTAAGGTTTTGTATGTTTGGTTCGATGCACCGATTGGCTACATTTCTATGACAAAAGAATTGTTTTCTAAATCGCAAGATGCTGATTATCAGCAGAAATACAATGTTGGTTTTTTAAATAGTAAAGATGAAAGATGGAAAAATAATACCTATTTGGATTATTGGAAAAATGATGAAAACAATTGTTTGGTGCATTTTATTGGCAAAGATAATATAGTGTTTCATGGATTGATATTTCCTGCCATGTGCCACGAACATGGCGGTTTGCAGTTGGCAGATGAAATTCCTGCCAACGAATTTTTGAATTTGGAAGGCAATAAAATATCCACATCGAGAAATTGGGCAGTTTGGGCACACGAATATTTGATAGATTTTCCAGATAAACAAGATGCATTGCGGTATTTTCTTACTTCCAATGCTCCAGAAACCAAAGATAATAATTTCACTTGGAAAGATTTTCAAACCGCCAACAATAGCGAATTGGTTGGTATTTTGGGCAATTTTGTGAATAGAGTGTTGGTATTGACAGATAAATATTATGAAGGGAAAGTGCCTGCGAAACCATTAATTTATTCTGAATTATCCCAGAAGTATGTAAATATCATCCAATCGATTGCAAAAGATATTTGTGATAATGTGGATAAATTTAAGTTTAGAGATGCGTTGGCTTGTTTGATTGATTTGGCAAGGAATGGTAATAAAATGCTTGCAGATACAGAGCCTTGGAAATTGGTAAAAACAAATCCTGTACAGACAGAAGAGATAATGTACGTGTCTATTCAAATTACTGGGGCTTTGGCACTACTAATGGAGCCATTTATGCCATTTACTTCTCAAAAACTATTTCATTTATTAAATATTGAAGCCGTTAAATACGCTGATTATGAACTGATTATCAATCAACAGAAAGATATTTTACTTTCGGATCATCAACTCAATAAACCTGCTTTGCTGTTTGAAAAAATTGAAGATGATGCTATTGAAGCTCAAATTATTAAATTGAAAGGAACATTGACAGAGATAAAAGAAGAAATGATTAAAGAGGAAACATCTGACATAAAACAGGTAAATACTCAAAAACCAGATATTAATTTTGAAGATTTTGCTAAGCTCGATATTCGCGTAGGCACTATTTTGGAGGCCGAAAAAGTAGAAAAAGCCGATAAATTATTAAAATTGAAGATAGACACAGGCATTGATGTTAGAACTGTAGTGAGTGGAATCGCCTTGCATTTCGTTCCCGAAGAGATTATTGGAAAGCAAGTTTCGATACTAGTAAACCTTGCTCCCAAAAAATTGAAAGGCATAGAGTCGCAAGGCATGATATTGATGGCTGAGAATGAAGATGGAAAACTGGTGTTTATCAGCCCAAATGATTTTGCAAAAAATGGGGCAGAGATACGATAGTCGAAAAGTATTGTTTGAAATTTGATTTCAATTTGAAATAAATTACTCCACCTCGTTCATTAATCTTTAAATATTTTCGCCAATTTGCGTTCCCAATTTTTTAGGAAGGAAAAAATATTTATTTGTAGATAATTATATTTTAAATATCGATCTATTCCTAGTTTTCAATAATTATTAAACGATGAATTCTAAATTTCACGGTACGGGCGTAGCTTTGGTTACCCCTTTCAAGGACGACTTTTCGATAGATTTTGCTTCTTTAGAAAGATTGATAGAACACGTAACCAAAGGCGGAGTAGATTATTTAGTGGTTTTAGGTACTACGGGCGAGACTTCTACGCTTTCCGCAAGAGAGAAAAAAGAAGTTCTTTCCTTTATTATTACTCACAATCCAAAGCATTTGCCAATCGTGTATGGTTTGGGTGGTAATAACACTGCCGATTTGGTAGAAAAATGCAAAGAAGTAAATTTTAATGGCGTTGATGGTATCTTGTCTGTAAGTCCATATTACAACAAGCCGAGCCAAGAAGGTCTTTTTCAGCACTATACAGCTTTAGCGGATGCATGCCCTGTGCCTGTAATTATGTACAATATTCCTGGCAGAACGGGCTCGAACATGACAGCAGACACAACCTTACGATTGGCTCATCACAAAAACATAGTAGGAATAAAAGAGGCTTCTGGCGATTTGGCTCAGTCGATCGATATTGCTAAAAACAAGCCAAATGATTTTTTGATTATAGGTGGCGATGATATTCTCACCGTTCCCATGATAGCCATTGGTGGCGTAGGAGCCATATCTGCCATTTCAAATGTGTTTCCGGATATCACTTCTAAAATGGCCAATTATGCGCTCGCTTCAGATTTTCCAAAAGCCAATGCCGAGTTGCACAAATTTTGCCATTACAATAAATTGTTTTTTGAAGAAGGAAACCCAGTAGGTGTAAAAGCTATGCTTGAAATAATGGGAATTTGTAGCACCGTGGTGCGTTTGCCATTAACCAAAGCGTCAAGTGGTCTTTTAGAAAAACTTTCAAAAGCCTACAAAAAATAAAAGCGCTTAAAAAGCGCCTTATTTTTCTAATTAAAAGTAACAAACGAAACTAGCTTGGCGTTTCATTTTTCATGTTTTGAACTTCAGTTCTGATATCCTGAGCTAAAGTTTTCATGTCCTGCATACCTTTTCTCACACGAGTACCAGCAGCTTGGTTGGCTTTGTCATAGAACTTTTCAAAATCGCCTTCAAGAGACAAAATTAGGTTTTTGATTTCTTCAAATCTTTTCATTATACGGTATTATTAAGGTTTATTAAACAAACTTAGAGTTAAATGCTTTTGATGCGACTAAAATAGGTATTAAATGGTTTCAAGCAAAATTTAATCTATTAAATTTGAAATTTATCCAATTTTTTACCCAAATATTTTAAATTACTAACCCATTACCATTTTTGGAGCCACATCTTGTGGGTATTCTTTGTTGAGCAGCTTCGTTCTTATTTTAGAGAAAGTTTCGATTGTATATTTTACATCTTCTAATGTGTGAACTGCTGTTGGTATCACTCTCAACATTATCACATCTTTTGGCACTACTGGATAAATAACAATTGAGCAGAAAATACCAAAATTTTCCCTTAAATCGGCTACCAAATGTCCTGCTTCATAGCCTGTACCACTCAACACCACAGGGGTTACTGGCGATTGAGACCTGCCGAGATTAAAGCCTTCTTTTCGCAAACCATCTTGAAGTGCGTTTACAATTTTCCATAGGTTTTCTCGCAATTCTGGTTTGGTCTGTACCAATTCTAAGCGCTTCATCGCCCCAATTACCAGTGGCATTGGCAGAGATTTCGCAAAAATTTGCGAACGCATATTATATTTCAAAAAAGTAATAATGTCTTTTGGCCCAGATACAAACGCACCGATGCTTGCCATAGATTTGGCAAAAGTAGAGAAATAAATGTCGATTTCATCTTGCACACCTTGCTCTTCGCCAGCACCAGCACCAGTTTTGCCCATTGTTCCAAAACCATGTGCATCATCTATTAGTAATCGAAATTGGTATTTCTTTTTGAAAGCCACTATTTCTTTCAAATTGCCCATATCACCAGCCATACCAAATACGCCTTCCGTTATTACCAATATTCCGCCACCTGTCTGCTCTACCAATTTGGTAGCGCGCTCCATTTGCTTATCGAAATTTTCCATGTCGTTGTGCGGAAATACAAATCTTTTCCCCAAAAACATTCTCAAACCATCAATAATACAAGCATGGCATTCAGAATCGTAAACAACCACATCTTGGCGTTTTAGCAAGGCATCGATCACCGAAAGTATGCCTTGATAGCCAAAATTTAGCAAATACGCAGATTCTTTGCCTACAAAAGTGGCCAAGCTGCATTCCAATTCTTCATGGTATTTGGTTTGTCCAGACATCATTCTGGCACCCATTGGCGTAGCCATACCCCATTCTGCGGCTGAATCTGCATCTGCTTTGCGTACTTCGGGATGATTGGCTAAACCTAAATAGTTGTTCAAACTCCAGTTGAGCATTTCTTTTCCCATAAACTTCATTCTAGGGCCAATTTCGCCTTCAAGTTTTGGAAACATATAATAACCTTCAGAAATCTGATGGTGTTTGCCCAAAGGGCCGAAATCAGAAACAATACGTTCAAATAAATCCACTTCTTAATGTTAAATTATTGTTATTTGTATTAAAGGGTGCAAATTTAGCATTTAAAGGCTAGATACCAAATTATTGTATTTACGGCTTTTCTTTTGGAATGAATAAATGCTTATTGGTGTTGCAAACATTCTGTATTTTGATAATGTTATAAAATACGGCTTGAAATGATTGCTTTTAAAAAAAAAGATGCAAACTAATATTGTAGCTCAAAGTCGATAAAATGATAAGACCGCAAAAAAGCAAAGTCCACCAGAAATTGTTGAATTGGTTTTTGGATCGTAAATTTAAAAAAAGTTTTAGTTCGGTAAATGTAAATATCGATTTTGAGATAAATGACCAGAAATCGGTGCTGGTGATCGGCAACCATTCAACTTGGTGGGATGGTTTTTTGATTTATCAACTGAATAGGCAGATCATTAAAAAAGATTTTTATGCGATGATGCTTGAAACCCAACTCAGCAAACTTTGGTTTTTACAAAAAGTGGGTTGTTTTTCCATCAATCCTGGCAGTAAATCTGTAGTCGAAAGCTTGAAATTTGGATCTGATTTATTGACGAAAGAGCAAAATATGCTCCTTTTTTATCCGCAAGGTCGCTTTTTTTCTTTGTTTGATGAAAATTGGGCCTTCAACAAAGGTCTTGATTTTATGCTCAAAAATCAGACCGAAACCGAAATACTATTTTACAGTCTTTTTACTGATTTTGGAAGCAACGAGAAGCCATATTTGAATGTATATTTAGAAAAAGTGCCTGACCCGCAGACGTACAGCTATTTACAATTGGAACTAGCATACAAAAAATTCTATCAACAAAGCAAACTGAAACATATAGCGCATTTTAGACCATGATTTCCATTTTTTGTAGCATTGTTTTTGGCTTTTTGTTAATTCGTTTTTTTGTGACGCTTTACAATGCCATTACGCAGCCAATTCTTCCCCAATTTAAAAATCAAAATTTTGCAGAAAGCGATTTGCGTACAAAAATTTCTATTCTTATTCCTGCTAGAAATGAATCAAAAAATATAGGCAATTTGTTGGATAATCTATTGATTATCAGTGATTTAATATTTTTCAACTATGAAATAATCGTACTCAACGATCATTCGAGCGACAATACGCAGCAAATTGTTGAAGGGTTTTTACACCAAAATCTTAACCTAAGATTGATAATTGGGCAAGATTTACCCCAAAAATGGTTGGGAAAAAATTGGGCTTGTCATCAATTGGCAATGAATTCTACAGGTGATTTTTTGCTCTTTTTAGATGCTGATGTAAGCTTGAAAGATGGTGCTGTGATCAACGCCATTCAAAGGCTTAAAGAAGAGCATTTGGATTTGTTGAGTTTATTTCCGGAGCAGAAAATGCAAACTTTTGGTGAACAAACGATTGTACCACTCATGCACTTTTTATTACTTAATCTGCTGCCTTTGCGATTGGTTCGTACTTCTTCATTTGCCTCATTATCAGCAGCTAACGGGCAATTTATGCTTTTCGATGCAGCTAATTACCGGAAATATTTATTTCACGAAAAAGTAAAATCAAATATACTTGATGATGTAAATATTATGCGAATCATTAAGCTCGCAATGCTAAATGGTGAAGTGCTTTTGGGCAATGGACAAGTGTATTGCAGAATGTATAGCTCTGGAAATGAGGCATTTAAAGGCTTCAGTAAAAATTTGTTTTTAGGCTTTGATAAAAATATCGTTGGTTTTCAACTTTATTTTTTGTTCATTTTTTGGTTGTGGATTCCATTTTTCATTTTTGCAGATTGGCGATGGTCGCTGCTAAGTGTTGTTTTGATTTTGAGCCAAAGAGCCATGATTTCCCAATTATCTAATCAAGACACAGTCAAAAATCTATTGTTTCATCCGTTGCAGATGGTCGTATATGTTTGTATTGGTATTAATTCAATGTATTTGCACTTATTTAATAAAGTACAATGGAAAGGAAGAAAAGTGTAGAAAACACCAAATTAATTCAATTGAAACTCAACAATGAGCCTTTAAATACCAATGAAAAAGTCCGCATTGGCATTTTATTGGTATTGCATTTGGTGGGCATTGTCGGATACAATTTACCGACCTATCGTGCACTATTTCAATTGGTTACGCCTCTTCATTTGCTCATCATCACAATTGTGTTGTTGTCAGAAAAAGCGGTATTGAACCAAGGATTTGCTTTATTTTTTGCTTTGGCATTTTTGATTGGTTACGGAGCAGAAGTATTTGGCGTAAAATCGGGTATGCTTTTTGGCTACTATCAATATACCAATGTTCTGGGAATCAAGGTATTAGATGTGCCTATTGCACTTGGTTTGCTGTGGGCAGCCACGGCTTACGCAGCCAATGAAATAGCTAATAAATTAATAAATGGAGTGGTTTTTAAGGTGATTTTGGCAGCATCAATTATGGTGCTTTTTGATTATACACTCGAGCCTTTCGCTATTCATGCCCAGCTTTGGCAATGGAATTCAGTAAGTATTCCTAATTATAACTATGTAAGTTGGTTTATGGTGGCGTTGGTATTGAGCATTATTTATCAAAATACAGTAAAAATATCTTTCAATAAAGTGTCGCCTTATTTTTTACTTATTCAAGTTGCTTTTTTCCTTCTATATCAGCTTGTAAATCAGATCATTACAATAGATTTTTTTTGATTTCTTAAAGCCCATTTTTTACTTTTTTTTATGGTGGCACGTTTATTTGATGTTGTACAACGAACACGCCAAATAATCGATGAAAAGTAATATTAGTCGATTTTGCCTTTTCTGGGCTACGTTTTCTTTCTAAATATTTTCTACAACTTGTCAAATTTTTTAAAAATGAAAAAAGTATTATTTATAGTGATGTCGCTCATTTCCCTTCCATTTCTTGCACAAAATGTGCAATGGGGATTCAAAATTTTGGAATATTCTTCGCAAAGGAAAAACAAAGAATATTCTGCAAAACAGGCTTTGGGCCTACCAAATGCACTGCCGATGGGGGTAGAAAATATAAGTGCTTGGCAGCCCAAGGGCAATACGGCTGAAGAATTTATTAAAATTGGTTTTTTAACACCTACCAAACCAAAGCAAATTATAATTGTAGAGTCGTTTCATCCTGGCTATTTGAGCAAAGTATTGGTGTACGATGCTGATGGCAGGGAAACTGAAATTGCAAATTTTGCACCCAAATCGCTCAACTTTCAGAGTCGTATCTTACAAATCAATACCAGCTCTATTAACTACTTTGTATTTGCGGTAAAATTGGTTTTTATTACTCCCAAAGACAGTACATTTGCCATTGATGCTGTTGGCTTATCGGAATCTAACAAACCATATAAGACAAAAATTGACCCAAATGCGATTGTGAAAGCAAGTATGGTTGCTGTAAAACTCGATTCAAATATCAATAGCACGTATCCTGAAATTGGTCCGCTGGTATCTCCTAATGGCAAAACACTTTATCTGAGTCGCAAGGCATTTCCCGCTAATATCGGTGGCGAGAAAGATTTGGAAGATATTTGGTATTCTAATTGGGATGAAAAGGAAAAAAAATGGGCTTTAGCCAAAAACATCGGAGAGCCTTTGAACAATAAATTTCCAAATTTCATAAATTCGATCTCGCCAGATGGCAATACTATTTTGTTGGGTAATTCGTATTTGCCTGACGGTCAGATGGATGAAGGTGTTTCTACTAGTAAAAGACGAAGTACTGGCTGGACTGCTCCAAAAAGGCTTATGATTGAAGATGACGAAAATAATATTGGCAAATTTGCCAATTATTTCATGTCAAATGGTCAGAAAATATTACTAATATCAAACCACAGAAAAAGAGATACTTATGGCGATAGAGACTTATATGTGAGCTTTCTAAAAGCTGATTATACATGGTCGAAGCCATTGAATTTGGGCAAAAACATCAACACCAGAGCTACCGAGGCCGCTCCATTTTTAGCATCTGACGATAAAACATTGTATTTTACTTCAGATGGCAGAGGTGGCTACGGTGGTAGTGATATTTACATTACTCGTAGGCTGGATGATTCGTGGGTTAAATGGTCTGAACCCGAAAATCTTGGCCCAATTGTAAACACTTCAGGTGATGAATCTTACTTGTCTGTAAATGCTGCTGGTGATAATATTTATTTTACATCTCAAGGAAGCAATGACAATGATATGGATATTTATCGCTTAGAATTACCAGGTTTATTCCAGCCTACACCCGTAATGCTCACCACTGGGCACGTAATCGATACCAAGACAAATGCCTATATTTCTGATGTAAAAATATTGTTTGAAAATCTTGAAACTGGTAAGGAAATGGGAATTGCCAGTTCTTCGCCTGATTCTGGTAAATTTGAAATTGTATTACCATCAGGTAGCAAATATGGCTATCTAGCTGAAAAAGAAGGATATATATCCATTCATTCTAATATAGACCTTACTAAAATGACAGCTTACAAAGAGAACAAGCAAGACATTTATCTTACACCCACTGAAGTTGGACAAATTGCACCTATCAATAATATATTTTTTGAATTTGGAAAATACCAATTGAAAAAAGAATCTTTTCTTGAATTGAATCGACTTGCTGCCTTATTGAAAAATAGTGAAACGTTCCGCATTGAAATAGCTGGTAACACTGATAATGTTGGTTCTGAAGCTTACAACGATCAGCTTTCAATCGATCGAGCGGCTGCAGTTGGGTATTATTTATTAAAAAAATCGGGCGTGAGTAAAAGCAAGGTAATTATGAAACACAATGGCGAATTGAAGCCTGTGGCATCCAATGCAACTGCTAAAGGCAGGGAACTGAATAGAAGGGTTCAATTTAAAATATTGGCAAAATAGTAATTTAATGGCTTGAACTACCAAGCTAGCCAGTTAGATTTACTTCGAGTTGATAAGTGAATACAGTATTTGAGAATTTGGATAAATCTGGAACTTTCGTATCACTTTTTGAATTGTAGGAGCATTACTACCGATATTCACATTTTAAATCTTTTACTCACCAATCAAATCTTAAACCAATGAAAAGGTCAATTTTAGTTATTAGTTTGTTAGTAATGAGTGCTTTAGCTTTTGTATTTGCAGATCAGCTTCAACAAAGCCCAAAAGCAATTGCTGAGGGTTCAAATGTAAAGGTGAAATATGGTCAACCATCAAAAAAGGGGCGTGTTATTTTCGGTGAATTGGTGCCATTTGGACAAGTTTGGAGATCTGGAGCCAATGAAGCGACTGAAATTACTTTTTCTAAAGATGCACTTGTGGCAGGAAAAGACGTGAAAGCGGGCACATATAGCTTGTTTACAATTCCTCACAAAGATAAATGGACTGTCATTTTGAATTCTAAACTTGGGCAATGGGGATCTTTTGAATATGAAAATATCAAAGCAAACGATGTTTTGAAAACGGACGTAAATGTAATCGCATTGAAAGATGTGGTTGAGAAACTCGATTATAGTATTGATAGTAAGGGACTTACTATTGCTTGGGATGCTACGAGTGTGTTTGTGCCTATTGCGATTAAGTAGACAAATATTTATGATCTTGAAAATAGTGATAGTATTTTTTGACTATCACTATTTTTTCACTTACGGAAAGCGATATTATAGGTAATTGAATATGGTCATCTTGAAAGCTATTTTTTTGTTATTTTAAGAATGCTTTCACGCCAATCTTTCACCAAAACTAATTCGCTAAAAACTAACTTTTCCTTTGATTGGGCAGGATGGGTACTTGATTATGTAAAAAAAAGAATCAAACCTTTTTGAAACTCCATTTATCGATCATCTCTAATATTAGAATAATTATAGTCTTTTTCTTTTCCCAGAATTTGTTCGATGTGAAATACTTCAGTGCAGGAAAGAAAAGTAAACATATTCCCATTGATGATCTGGGGTTTAGCTCGATCGGCTACTTTTGTTTTCTTTAGAGAAGGGAAATATCTAACAGGCGTTTCTATTGTTCTCCCATCTTCCAAATAGATAGAAATGAAATTAGGCTTTAGCCATGTAATTTTCTTAATTAGCGGTTTGATACCAATTATCCCTTCCATTTCTTTATATTTTTGCAATGATCTTAACCCTCACCTTCTGTCCACTCACAAATTTACGCCAAACTTTTAATAAATAAGGCTGATTTTTCTCGATCAATTTAATAGCTGTAGAAATTTCTTTTGCCGTTAAACTGCCTTGTTCAAATAATTCGATCTCTCCTTCAAACCATATTTTAGCCGCCTGTAAATATCCTTTGTTGTTTACAATATGAACGTGACCTCTTTCTTTAATATCACCCGCATAGAAGAAAAATATTAACGCCCGATAAATAAGTATTTTTGGCATTTCTTCAATGTCTATGAGAATACAATATAAGCATAAATATTTAGATGCAATATCTATTCGCTTCGGTAAATCCATTTGAAATTATTTTAAGAAATGATAAATATGCATCGTGCAACCGTTGATTTATAATATTTATTTCGCTATGCCACAATAAATACCAACTTTGCAAAAAATTTTAATATGAAAGTTGATTTTGAAAAAGGTGGTGGTTTGGTGCCTGCTGTAGTGCAAGATGTACATACCCAAAAAGTATTGATGTTGGGTTTCATGAATGAAGAGGCGATGGCAGAAACACAGTCGTCTGGTAAAGTCACTTTTTTTAGCAGAACAAAAAATAGATTGTGGACCAAAGGCGAAACGAGCGGCAACTTCCTGATAGTCAAATCAATGTCATCTGATTGCGACAATGATTCAATTTTAGTAAAAGCAGAGCCAATTGGGCCCGTATGCCACACAGGTGCAGATACCTGCTGGTTTGAAGAGAATAAAAATAACGACAGTACTACTAGTAATAATCTTGCTTTTATAGAACATTTATCGGCTTTAATTAAGAAAAGAAGAATTGAGCCCGATGAAAAATCTTATACTAGCAGCTTGTTCAAGAAAGGCATCAATAAAATTGCTCAAAAAGTAGGTGAGGAGGCAGTGGAGATAGTAATCGAAGCCAAAGACGATAACAAAGATTTGTTTTTAGGTGAAGCAGCCGATTTGCTATTTCATTATTTGGTGTTACTCGAAGCCAAAAACTTTAGCTTAAATGATGTAGTAGCAGTTTTGAAGACCAGACATAAGTAGTTCATAATCAGTTGTTTTCTGGCAAGTTCAATTTTGTTTTCACTAAAATTTCTTCTAATCCATTCAATCTTATTTCATACAGGGTGGCAAGCAACATGCCCAATTTGCCTGGAGGAAATCCTTTTCTTTGAAGCCATTCTAAGTACGTAACAGGTAATTGGTTCAATATCAGGCCTTTGTGAAGACCAAATGGCATTTTAACTGTTACCAATTGTGTAAGTATGGTAGGGTCTAGTTCGTTAGTCATTTTTGAGTAATTTTATTTCAGTGTCTAAAATTGTTATTAGGCCGTCTTTGTACATTCCTCCAATTGTTTTCTTAAAAGCTTTTTTGCTCAAGTGCGTAATTTCTTCTATTTCTTCTGGAGTGCTTTTATCGCCCAAAGCCAAAACACCGTTATTTTCTTTTAGTATCTTCATAATTAAACTCTTAGAATCTAAAATATGATCGTAACCAACTTTTCGGAGTGATAAATCGAGTTTGTTTTCTTCTCTTATTTTCTTAACAAAACCTCTTCTACGCTCTCCAATGCCAATGGGTTCAAAAATATCGTTGTGGTAAATGAGCCCAATATATTTGTTATTTACAATTGCATTGTAGCCCAGATCAGTGTAGGCAGTAATGAATAAATCTACTTCTTCACCTTCTACTAAATCAAGCTCTTCTTGTTTCAAAAATTTATTCCATTTGGAGGATGCTACAATGCGATTTGATTTTTCGTCAATATATAAATAGACAATATACTCACCACCCAATCGCATCGTGCCAGCTTGTTCTCTTATGGGCACAAATACATCTTTGGCAATTCCCAAATCGAGAAAAGCGCCTATTTCGGTGGTGCTCACTACCGTAAGCATAGCAAATTCGCCAATTTCGGCTTTGGCTTCTAAAGTAGTGGCTATTATTCTGCCTTCACTGTCATTATAAATGAAAACGGTCAAAAAATCGTCAACGGCTGTATCTATTGGCACATATTTGATGGGTAACAGTATTTCGGCTTCATCTCCATCTTTGCTCAAATACACGCCAAAAGTGGTGTGTTTGATAACCTGCATTCTATTGTATCTGCCTAATTCGATCATT
>JBJXGB010000012.1:0-12281 GCA_046152935.1 Cytophagales bacterium | reverse complement strand
TTGATGTTGCTACACCTTTCCTACCAATTAAAATAGAATTAGACGGCTCAAACACTGTAGGCGATCAGAAGAAGATGAATCTCGGTACAAATGGCAATGGCTACATTGCTGTTTACAGTAGAGATGGACAGTATTTAGGCGATTCTTTTACGGTGAAAACAGATACGGCTAAAGTAAAACGCAACCAATAGCAATACAATCTACGTTTTTATTAAAAGGCTATCAATGCTTCGGTTTGGTAGCCTTTTTTGCTTCGTGCCGAACCGTATTTACATCTAATCTTATTAAGATTCAAATCATTATATAAAATACAAATTTTTTGCTAGGGAACGAAGCATGTTCAACTAAATTTTTACTATTTTATACAACAAGAATTAATATTGTTAAAAAATCCAGTCTATTTTATTGCGCCTTGTGGCACGGTGCAATGGTTTTGCTCACAAACCTAGATAGTACCAGTGCGGTAACAAAAAATTTTATTGCAAAATAAACTGCTTTATTTGCATAAATGCCAAATAGCAATGCGGAAATACCTACTTTATTTGCAGAAATTATATATTCATTTGCAGAAATGACCATTCATTACGTAGAACTTAAATATTAGGGTACAAAAATAATAGATTAATATGCAGAAATTGTATATTTATTTGCAGAAATGACTAGTTTATATGCAGAATTAACATATTTCCTTGCAGAAATGTACTATCGTTTAATTTTTGTTGTTTTTATTTAGTAATTATATAATTTAGCAATGTTATTTTAAAAACATACAACTCTATTAATAAAATGAGCACCGAAAACACAAACCAGGAATTACCCACTAATGTAAGTGGTGCAAATAGATACAAGTCAATAGACCAACAATTGAAAATGGCAAGAATAGCCATTGAAAATGCAGTGTCGCAGGCCGACCTAAGCACGGAATTGGCAAAACGAGGCTACGATAGCCTAGAAATGACCCAAGCCAAAGTGTTGCTACAAAAGGCAGAAGAACTTCACCTTTCTAAAAAAGACAAGTACGGAGATAAATATGAGGCAAAAGATGATTTCGATACGCTAAAAGAGGCTATTGCGGATGAATACGAAGATCATTCAGATTTGGCACGCATTGCTTTAAAAAACGACAGGGGCGATTTGGAAAAGCTGCAACTCAATGCCAAAAAGAAACTCTCCTTTAGTGGTTGGATAGGGCAGGTGAAGGCATTTTATACCAATGCATTGGCTTCTGTAGATATCAAAGCGGCCTTGGCTAAAAAAGGAATTACAGAGGCCGAATTGCAAGCTGTAGCAGCCCAGATAGTAGATTTAGAAAAGAAAGAAGCCATAAAATTTGAGAAAAAAGGAGCTGCCCAAAACTCCACAGCCGAGCGAGACGATGCCATTGACGAATTGCTAGAATGGTACAAAGAATTTATAGACACTGCCAAAGTAACATTCAAAAAATCGCCCCAATTGCTAGAAAAATTAGGGATAGTGGCCAGATAATATTCAAAGAAGATAGAAAATGAATCAATTTTGCTGCTGCTGTAAAGCTTTTGATCTCAATTGATTTCACGTCATTTCTTAAAACAACCAACGAAATCTCACTCAAAAGGTGAGATTTCGTTGGTTACAGATGATATTTCAAAATTTTAATGACTAGTTTTTGTAGAATACGTATCAAATCTACATAATCTCACATTAAAATATAAAGTCATGAAAAGCAAATTACCAACAATGATCGCCCGCATATTGCTTGGCATCATCTTTTTTGTATTTGGATTGAATGGATTTATGAATTTTATGCCCTTACCACCCCTCAATGAATCGGCTGGGGTGTTTATTGGTGGTTTGGTAGGTTCTGGATATTTTTTCCAGTTTTTAAAACTTTGCGAAGTAATAGCGGGTGTAGCGTTAATTACAGGCTTTTTTGTGCCACTTGCACTCACGCTTCTTGCCCCTATTAGCGTCAATATTTTCTTGTTTCATCTTTTTCTTGAGCGATCTGGCTTGCCAATAAGCCTTATCATCATTTCGTTGATGATGTACCTGGCATTTACCTACAAAGATTATTTCAAGCAATTGTTCACCGCCAAAGCGGAGGCATAAGCATAAAAAAAGCCCTTTTTTGGGCTTTTTTTATGCTCTAATAAAATTATTCTCTCAATATTTTACAAAATATTCAACGTTTGCTCTTTTATTTTTTCTAGCTCATCTTTCATCTCTACAACCCAGCGTTGTATTTGGGCATCGTTGGCTTTTGAGCCCGTAGTATTTATTTCTCTGCCTATTTCTTGGGCTATAAAACCGAGTTTTTTACCATTGGCTTCGGGGCTGTGTATCGTCTCGATAAAATAATCAAGATGGGTTTTTAGTCGCACTTTTTCTTCGGTGATATCCAATTTTTCGATCCAATAAATAAGTTCTTGCTCAAATCTGGTCTCATCTATTTCTTTTGTTTTCAGATGCTCTTGCACGCGTTCACGAATGCGTTCTTTCATTTTTTCTATCCTTATTGGGTCTTGGGCATTGATTTTGGCCGATAAATCAACAATTTTATTGATATAGCTTTCAATCTGCTTTTGCAAAGTAGCGCCTTCTGTCAATCGAAATTCATCACATTTTTTTACGGCTTCTTTTATCGCACCAAACACTATTTCCCACTCGTGTTCAATTTCACCATCGGCCTTGTCTACATCATATACTTCGGGAAGCGAAGTTACTATCCGCATTAGCTCATGGGTGTCTGCACCCACAGCATCTGCATTTTTCTTCAAATCTTGATAATAAGCATTGAAAATCTCTGAATTTACTGTTAATTTTGGTTTAAAAGTGCCTTTTTTAGAGAAATCTATGCTTATGCTCACTTTGCCTCTTTCCAAAGTCTGTCCCAAAAATGTCTTTACTTCTGCTTCTTTATCTTGAAATATTCGTGGCAATCGAAACGAAAAATCTTGGCTTTTGGAGTTGACAGATTTTACTTCAACGCTGATCGAGGCAGTATCATTTTCTATTATTACAGTGCCGAACCCTGTCATTGATTTTAACATACGAAATATATTTGGGGGTGATGGATGGACAAAAATAAGTCAAAATAAAATACAATTGCGTTTTAAAACAAATGAAAGTGACGATTGCGGCCGTGCAAGCATCGTGACAACAATCGACCGAATTGCTCTGTTAATCTTTGATGTAGAGTCCTTAACTTTACCGATCGAAAAATTTAATCAAGTGTGTAATCATGCAATATCCTTCAAAAACCATTGAAGAAGTAGTAAATCAAATAGCAAAATTGCCAGGCATTGGCAAAAAAACAGCTTTGCGATTGGCATTGCATTTGCTAAAGCAAGACCAAAATATATCGTTAAATTTGGCAGAGTCGATCATCAATCTGAAACAAAACACAAAGTATTGCTCCGATTGTTTCAATATTTCAGATGGCGAAATTTGCGAAATTTGTACTAGCAGCAGAAGAGACAAATCGATTATTTGTGTGGTAGAAGATACCAGAGATGTAATTGCCATCGAAAATACTTCGCAATACCAAGGCATATATTTTGTGCTCGGTGGCGTAATATCGCCTATGAATGGTATTGGCCCTTCTGATTTGAAAATGGATCAATTATTTGCCAAATTTCCCAATACAGAGATCAAAGAAATGGTATTGGCGCTAAGCCCAACCATCGATGGCGATACTACTGCCTTCTACATTTCAAAAAAGCTAAGAGACAATAGCTTGAAAATCACCACGATAGCACGCGGAATTGCTGTGGGTAGCGAGCTGGAATATACAGATGAAATTACGCTGGGGCGAAGCATGAACAAACGCATAAGCTATGATTTGGAATAAGTAACTACTAAAAAATTCAACTCTACTGGTTTGCATAATACTAAAAAATAGTTGCGTATTTATCAGGCTTATTATGCTTTCTTTATTTTAATATTTCAATTTGAATACCTATTTTTGATGAAAATATAAATGTATGCGTTTAATTCAAAAAAGTATCTTCGTTGCACTTGTGGCTCTTATTTCTGCTTGCGGAAGCCAATACAATCATTTCACAAAAGATAAAAACGAAGCCAGTAAATATGTATATGGCGAAATTGATGGCCCAGCCAAACAATTGAAGAACACATATCCTGCAGCTACGCCACAATCTTTAGAAAAAGCCGCAAAATTTCGTGCTTTGGTAGAAAGGGAATTGGTGAGCGGCTATGGATCAAATTAAATTACCATGCAAAAACAGGAAGCATACCTGGGCTTAGGCTCAAACCTAGGCGATAAAAAGGAAAATATTGAAAAAGCCTGCAATTTGATTTCTTCAGAAATAAGTCAGATTATAGGCTTTTCTTCTTTCTACCAAACCGAACCTTGGGGCAATTCCGATCAAGCCGAATACTTAAATAGGGTCGTGCGGATTTTTACTGACCTCGAGCCAGGGTATTTGCTTGCCCAATTGCATAAAATTGAAGATCAATTAGGCAGAATAAGAGATGAAAAATGGGGCGCAAGAACCATAGACATCGATTTGCTATATTATGGCCATTTCGTAATCGATAGAGACGATCTTATCATACCTCATCCTGAGTTGATTGAACGCAATTTTGTGTTAGAACCACTTACGGAGATGGCACCCAATTATTTGCATCCAGTGTTTCAACTTACCAACAGAGAACTATTAGAATTCTGCACAGATACATCTAAAGTTTCAAAATGCTAAAAGCATTTCAAGAATATATTACTAAAAATTCACTGTTGATACCAGGTCAAAAAACACTTGTTGCAGTAAGTGGTGGTATCGATTCTGTGGTTTTGGCACATCTACTTCACGCTGCAAACTTAGAATTTGGCATTGCCCATTGCAATTTTTCGTTGCGTAGTTCAGAATCTGACCAAGATGAAGTATTTGTTGAAAGATTAGCACAAGATTTGAATGTGCCGTTTTTCTCAATCAGATTCAATACCAGCAAAATATCTAAAAGTAGGAAAATTTCGATCCAAATGGCAGCGAGAGATTTGAGATATGAATGGTTTCACGCATTGCTGCAACGAGAAAACTTCGATTTTTTAGCCACTGCTCACCACGCAAACGATGTATTAGAAACAATTTTACTAAACATCGCCCGAGGCACTGGCATTGCTGGTCTGCACGGAATATTACCAAAAAATGATAAAACCATTCGCCCATTGCTGTTTGCAACTAGGACTGATATCGAAATGTACGCGGCTAATAATGAGCTAGAATGGCGAGAAGACAGCTCAAACGAGACAGATAACTATCCGAGAAATTTAGTAAGGCATTCCATTGTGCCTGTATTAAAAAAACTGAATCCAAATATTGAACAAACAACCATACAAACTGCTGCCAAAGTAAAGCTAGTAGAAGAAGCATTTTTATTTAGCTTTCAAAAAGCAAGAAAGAAGCTGGAGATAAATAAAGATGGCTTTGTGTCGTTGGAAATTGATAAAATTTTAGATTTCCCCGAAGCCTTTTTTGTCCATATTTTAGATGAATATGGTTTTACATTTTTGCAATCTCAAAGTATTTTTAGTATCCTAAAGCAGCCTTATCAGCCAGGAAAGCAGTTTTTTTCTGAAAACTACACCTTGGTAATAGACAGATTCCTTCTAATTATCTCGTCAAATAAGCAAGAGATATTGAAATCAAAATTTATAGATGAAACGGATACGATTGTCGAATATGGTAACACCACATTTGAAATATCTAGACTTAAAAACACAAATTTTTCAGTTTCAAAGCAGGCCAATGTAAGCGAATTTGATTTTGATTTATTGCAATTTCCATTGCTATTACGTGGGTGGAAAAAAGGCGATAGCTTTGTTCCGCTTGGTATGAAGGGAAAAAAGAAAATTAGTGATTTATTGATAGATGCCAAAATACCTCTCAATCAAAAATCTCAAATAAAAGTGCTGATTTCAAATAATGAAATTATCTGGGTGGTGGGATTGAGAATAAGCGATAAATATAAGGTTGCGGTTGGCACAAAAAATATTATCCAGATCAAAACTATTTCAACCTAGAAAGCTAAATAATGAGCAGAATCCAAAATTACAAGTTCCTGTCTTTTAGAAATGAGTCTATTTGAGGTTTTTCTAATATTATTTTTTCTCTAATTCTTTCCAGTTTCGATTTGCACGCATTGGAGTTGAGGTATAAATCTAGCTAGCGTCTGGTATATTTTTGACACTGGCAAAAGACTTGTTTTCATGGCATTCTTTTTTTGCAAATCTAAATAATTTTATGCTCGATATCAAAGAAGATGGGCAACAGCTGGTAAGCATTCGTGACTAAAACCTCGAACTCAGTTGATAATTGGGAAATATAATTTTTGAATATTCTATTATAAAGTCGCGCTTTTTTGTAAAATGTTGCCTGCGATAGCAATTAAAACCTGTGGATGATTACCTAAAAAATCTACAATACATCACCACATCGTTGACAATATTTTGGGTAAATCGCCATTATTAGATTTTGCCATATCGTTCCATGTTTGGGATTCCTGGTCATAATCCAATAACGCTACATTATAAATGTTTTCAGTCACAAACTGAAAAACAATCGCCTTCAATATGCTTTTCTGTGAACTTCTGCTAATATAAGGAATACCTAGAGTTTGAACTTTTAGCTGCCTAGTAACTTTCAATATTCATAAGAGCTAGCTACGCAACGTTCATTTGGAATTTGCTTTCTTATTTGTGCAATTATGTCCTGCAGTTTATTCAAATATAGACCACTCTAGGTTTTTTTATTTAGCGATCTAACAAAGAACCTTGAATCCTGCATATCCTCCTAGAAAGCTATGCCCATCACAAGCTCAAATTTTGGGGCAAAAGTGCCGTACACATTGATTAAACCAAGGCCTTTTTCTACTTCATAATTGCCAATTGCTGGCCTCGAATAGTTGAATTTTGCCAGATTTGGCAACCCCTGCATATACGTAAAGCCCAAATTAACCTCAAAATTGAAGCGATCCCACACCCAATGTCTACCACCTTCTAGTCCTACGCCATAAATATAGCCATTGAAACTGTAGCTGCCTTTGTCTTGTTGCTCGAAGAAAGCAAATCGTTCCACACTTTGGGTTTCAACATTTATGAGCATTTTTCGAAATGGAATGTACGCACCTACGAACCAACCCACGAGCGAGCCGAGATCTTTATTGCCGACCAAAGAGTACTTTTTGTCAGCAAAATACCTTCTTACACCCAACGCGGCACCATACCCAGCATAGTATACCTTTGCATTGTCTACCCCCATCGAGCCTTTGAGCCAAGTATTTACATTTGAAGAAAATAATTTTGGGCCATCAGAAATCTCTATGTAGCCATAAATTGAATAATTTTTAGCAACGTATCGTTCGTAAGATATGCCATAAAAGCCAAACACAGCTGATAGTGGACGTACGCCAATAGCGTTTTTAGCGGTAGGCACTTCTATTTCTACTTCATCATTTTGTGCGAAAACTGAGTTTGAAGCGGATAATGCAAATAATACTAAAAATACTATTGCAATTGAAAAAACTTTTGGAGTAAACATATTGCAAAAGTTGCGAAATCTTGGGTAAAAGCCAAGATGGAATGCAAAATATTAATTCTACAAGGTTTATTTTAGATTATCAAAACAAAAAAACATACCAAATAGGTAAGGTTTAGTTACTTGTTGGATATTGCGTATCAATAAGTTTGATAATCTGGGATTTGTGCCTCAAAAGATGATGATACATGAATGTGAGCGCCAAAGCAAGGCTTAAATAGCCCATTATTGGGTGTTTATAAACTACCCTACCTTCCAATTTATTGGGAAATGTATACACAAATTCACTCCAATCTCTACGGGTTTGTTGCCAATTTTCTAGTAATTCATCTTTGTTTACAAACGCTTCCGATGGTGTTACAAAACTTGGAGCTTTCATTTTTATCTTCAATTTGAACAATAAAACTGCGTAAAACACTCTGAAATAGGAGGACAAGGGGGGAGTTGGAAATGCGGTTTTATTTTCAACTCTCCATTTGATGGCGTCTAAAGTTTGCGATTCGGCCAAATAAATATGCGATACGACTTGCGCGATCGACCACTCATTAGCACTTATTTTTCTGTTGAATTTTTCCAACGGAACGTATTGGAGCAAAGAATCGATGTCATTCTTCTCGTTTTTTAAAAGCTTGATTAATTTTGAAGATTTTTTGAGCATTTTTGTATCTGTAATGAGGGAAAGAAAACTCTCTCAGTTGCCTACAACGTAGAAAGCAGAAAAAGTTGCCGATCTAAACACTAAACTACCTATTTTTTTATTTTATGCAATATCAAATATCTTTTTTATTTCCGCAAAAGCAAATCATTGACATAAAGATTGAGCTTGAAAAAGGTGATTTTTCAACTATTTTGCTACAAATACCAGCCTGGCGACCAGGACGCTATGAATTACAAAACTATGCCAGAAACATTTTAAATTTTAAGGTTTTCGATGAAAACAATCAAGTATTAGATTGGATAAAAGTAAATAGAAATAGCTGGAAAGTTGAAACATCAATCCACCTAAAAACCAATATTACTTACTCCTATTATGCATCTCAGATGGATGCTGGCGGCTCGTGGCTCGATGCCAACCAGTTGTATATCAACCCAATAAACTGCCTTATGTATGTTAAAGATAGAGAAAATGAACCTATTGAATTTTCTCTTAATTTGCCAGACGACTATAAAATAGTTACTGGTCTTCCTTATTCAAATTCAGAGAAATTGTTAGCTAAAAACTACCTGCAGTTGGCAGATAGCCCAATAATCGCCTCAAAAGACCTACAAACTTTCACTTTTCACATAAACTCAATTGCTTTCAATATCTGCATTGAAGGCAATTGTAAGCCCGATTGGGCAAGATTTGAAGCCGATTTCACGAAATTTATTCAATCTCAAATTGCAGTTTTTGGCACTTTTCCAGAACGCAATTATTACTTCCTATTTCAGATTTTACCCTATTCATTTTATCATGGAGTAGAGCACAGAAACTCTACTGTAATCACCCTTGGGCCAGATGAAAAGTTTGGGAATGACGATTTCTATACCAACCTACTGGGAATAAGCAGCCACGAACTTTTTCATGCCTGGAATATTTGCAAAATAAGGCCGATGGAAATGATGCCTTACGATCTACAGAAAGAAAACTATTTTTCAACTGGATTTATTGCCGAGGGTGTCACTACATATTATGGCGATTTGATGCTTTTTCGTGCTGAAGTATGGACCATGGAAGTCTATTTTTCGCAGTTGAATGCCAATATAAATGCTCATTTTTCAAGTGCTGCTCGAAATACAGTGTCGCTGGTGCAAAGTTCGCTCGATTTATGGGTAGATGGGTACGGCAAAACGCACCCTCAGAGAAAAGTATCTATTTACGACAAAGGTGCAATTGTTTCTCTTATTCTAGATATTGAAATTCGAAGAGAATCGCAAAACATCAAATCCTTAGATGATGTGATGCGTTATTTATGGACAGAATTTGGACAGAAATCGATTGGCTATTCTATGGACGACTATAAAAATGCAGTCGAAGGAATAATTGGAAAGCCAATGGGCAAATATTTTGACGATTGCATTTTTGGCTGCGTTCCATTAGAAAGAATATTAGCCAAAAACCTCGATTATTTGGGTTTGGTCCTTCAAATAGAGCATCCGTCAGATATTTTGGAACAAAAATTTGGCTTGCGATTGTCAAAAACAGGTGAGAAATGGAATGTGCTAGCGCTCGACACCACTTCGCCAGCAGAAAAGGCGTTGTCGCTAAAAGATGAAATAATTTCGATAAATGGGTTTGAAAATAGCGATGCTTGGCAAAAAATGCACGATAATCAGGCGTTGAATATCATTTTGAATAGAGCTGGTAAGGAAATAACGAAAACTTTGATTTCGGATCAGGGCAATTATTTTCCAGTATATTCTATACGTCATAACGCAAATAGCACTGAATTACAATTGAACAATTTTAAAAAATGGAGATTTGGCAACTTTTCTACCGTTTAAAATTGTAGAAAAGTTGACATACTGTATTAGTTTTGCAAATTAAACTCCAAAATACAAGTGCCAATTTTAAGCATAATTCTGTTTTTTCCTTTACTTGCCTCGCTAGGTGTGCTATTTTTTGATAGTAAAAATGCAAAAGCAATACGAAATTACAGTATTGTAGCTGCGGTATTAGAACTTCTTTTGATCGCATTTCTAGGTTTTAAGTACAATTACGAGGGAAAAAACTATCAATTTACTGAAAAATTAGATTGGATTACCCTCGATTTGGGTTCACTGGGCAGGCTTTCGATCGATTATGCTTTGGGAATAGATGGCATAAGTTTCCCTCTTTTATTACTAACAAGCGTTATCTTCTTAACAGTTATTTTAGCGTCTTACATCATTACAGACAAACAAAAAGGCTACTATTCAATCCTTCTTTTGTTGTACAGTACCATCAACGGATGCTTTTTGGCTCTCGATTTCTTTCTTTTCTACTTATTTTTTGAGTTTATGTTGCTTCCAATGTATTTTCTCATTGGCATCTGGGGTGGCCCAAGAAAAGAATATGCAGCCATCAAATTTTTTCTTTACACGCTTTTAGGCTCAATTTTTATTCTTATTGCCATGATAGCCCTTTACATGTCGGTGGTTGATCCCGTAGAATCGATATTATTGACAAAACACAACCAATTTGTGCACACTTTTCGATTTGAATATTTGTCGAATCCAAAATTTTACATTTCAAATTCAATCTTGCATCCAGATGCGGTTGGTGGTCTATTTGGTTTTACATACCGACAACTCGCCTTCTTACTCTTATTTTTTGGTTTTGCAGTGAAGCTACCATCAGTTCCCTTTCACACTTGGTTGCCAGATGCCCATGTGGAAGCCCCCACGCCAGTTTCGGTGGTGTTGGCTTCGGTACTTTTAAAAATCGGAGCGTATGGACTAATTAGGATTGCGTATCCAATCTTTCCTTCAGAGGCAGTTTATTTTTCAGTAATAATTGGAGCTTTTGGCGTAGCATCGATACTTTATGCAGGCTACAATGCTCTGGCACAAAATGATTTGAAAAAAATGATCGCTTACTCATCGGTTTCACACATGGGCTTTGTGCTTGTAGGGCTGGCATCGGTAACTGTCGAAGGAATAACAGGAGCTGTATATCAAATGGTTAGCCACGGTTTTATATCTGCTTCGTTGTTTTTAATTGCTGGCTTTATTTACGAACAGTCGCACGATCGTACCATTCAAAACTATATGGGCTTGGCGAATAAACTCCCAAATTTCACCATCGTCACAGTTATCACATTTTTTGCTTCCCTAGGCTTGCCTGGCTTGAGTGGCTTTGTCGCTGAAATATTAGTATTTTTAGGTGCCTTCAAATCTGAATTGATACCAAAATGGTTTGCGATAGCTGCGACTTTTGGTTTGGTATTATCGGCAGCATACTATTTATGGACATTGCAACGGATGTTTTTTGGAAAATTTTGGCTGAAAGATTCAACCTTGCTGCTGGTAGATTTAAGGGCGGGTAAATTGCTCGTTTTCATTCCCTTACTTATTTTTATTATTGCGTTGGGTGTATTCCCATCATTGCTGACCACCATTTTAAACCCCGCAGTGCAGGAATTGATGCTGCGATTTGCGGATTGAAATCTCGATCTCGTAACATCTTTTTATCAACAATAAACTGCCAATTTTGGGCAATTAATGAATTGATAATGAGATCGATATTATAACCCAATCGAAATATGAAATCAATAAAAATACTTCCAGCTATCTCACTAATTTTAATTTTTTCTTGCCAATTATTTGCCCAAAAAATAACACCAGGTGAGTATGAATTTGGATTGAAATTGGCTTACGACAGCAAAACCAATAAACTGACTGGATATTTTGAAAGCTATTCTGGATGGGACGAAACCACCAAAAAAGCGAGATTTTCCTGCATTTTCTATCTTGAAGGGCAAATGGGAGGAAATAGTTCTGAGATTAAGACTTATTATCCAACACAAAATGTGGACGAAATTGTACAAGGTGAACTTAAACTAATAACAAAAAAAAGTATTGGTATTAAATTGGACGATGAACATGGTGGTTGCTGGAATGTTCATCATTTTGCCGACAAACCAGAAAAATTTGAATTAGAAAAAGCGTATGGTTGGATTCAAATTAGGTATGTAGAAAGCGAAAAAACCTATTTTTATTTAGACAAATCTGAGGATACAAAACTGAAATCGTATTTAGTGAAATCTGATTTTGTTTGTGTTGAAA
>JBJXGB010000108.1:0-5234 GCA_046152935.1 Cytophagales bacterium | reverse complement strand
TAGAAGTTAAAGTATTGGCACTGGTGTAATAGGCTAGGCCGTTGGTTTGGCCTGCTCCTGTTAAACCACCACTTCCTGATATAGAATAATTACTTCCACTCTGGTTAACCGTAATGCCACTTAAGCCAACAATGGTTCTGATGAAATTTGCACCATCCAACGTAAAGGCATTGCCATTTGGAATAACTATTAATCCATTATTGCCTGTGATGGTTGAATTACTACCAGAATTTACTGAGGTAACGGTTAACGTGCCGCTTTGTGCATTTAGTTGAAATGCCTTGAAATAGCCTTGATCGATAGCGACAACGGTTCCAGCAGTATTGTCTTGGTTTTCGGCAAAAACTTCAAAATAATCTGTTGTTCCATTAGCTTGAACAATGAAAGTGTTATGCGAAAAAACATGACTTTGGTCACCACCAGCAGAATTAAACATCCCATTCCCCCTTGAAAGGTAAGACCCATTTTTGTAGAGAACTAATCTGTCTCCATCATTGAAGAGTATCCTTGCATAACATTCTAATAAGTAATAGCCAGGCTGTTTTGGAGTAAAGGTAGATGAAGAAAATTCATTAAAGATATCTGACACAATGTTATCATATACCATCTTGTAGGGAGAAGACAAACTTGGGTTTGCACTGCTGCTCATATTTGCCTCTATGATCCTTGTTATTCCCCCACTCAAGGTGCTATTCGTCCCACTAATGGTAAACAAACTGCCATTTTGAGTCACTGAGATTCCATTTGTTCCTAAAATGGAAGTGATGCCTGTATTGCCTGCTACGGTTATTACTTGTCCATTGGCATTTACCCCCAAGTTGGCAACATTACCTGCCAAACCTGCCAAAGTAACGGAGCCCGTAAAGCGGCCATTGCCTATGACATCTAAAGTAGCTGTAGGTAAACCCGTTCCTATTCCTACTTTCACAGCATTTAACCCTGTACCACCCAAAGCCATCATATTATCGCCACCTACGGTAGCATTTGCTCCAATGGCAATGGCGTTGCTGAGATTGTTTGATGCCAAATCCGCTAATTTGCCAATGGCAACATTATTGTTACCGGTAGTGTTGGTTGATCCTGCATAGTTACCCTCAAAAACATTGCCTAGTCCAATCGTATTGCCATATCCTGCACCAACACCGTTGAAAACATTTTGGTAACCTGTGGTATTGGATTGCCCTGCAGTATAACCGTTGATAACATTATTAAAACCGGAACTAATGTTTATCCCTGCACCAGCACCGTTGAGAATATTATTATCACCCGTCATTATATTATTTCCTGCCCCGCCAAGCATCATATTCCCTCCTTTTGTTTGCAGCACCACATTACCAGCTATCCTATACACAGCAGTAGCGGTAGCAATGTCTATATCACCATTCACATCTAGGCTATACAATGGAGCTGAAACTCCAATACCTACAAAACTATTGGTGTAAATTTGGTTTGCAGAAGGGCTTAACCACTGGCTGGTATTACTTCCCGAAATAGAATAATTACTGCCACTTTTGTTGATGGTAATGCCACTTAAGCCTACAATGGTTCGAATAAAGTTAGCACCATCCAACGTAAAGGCTTGGCCATTTGGAATTACTATCAATCCATTGTTTCCCGAAATACTGGTCAAAGGATTTTGAGAAGGGGCATTAATAGCATTGCCTGAAATGGTGATATTGCTTCCAGCCACCAAGTTTTGGCTGTTAATCGTGAAATTATTATTAGTTCCAGTAACTGTAGAGCCATTTATTCCCACAATAGAAGTAAAAGGCGTAGAAGTTGGCGTAGCAGCCGAAATGGCATTGCCCGAAATGGTGATATTGCTTCCAGCTACTAAGTTTTGGCTGTTAATTGTGAAATTATTATTAGTTCCAGTGACTGTAGAGCCATTTATTCCCACAATAGAAGTAAAAGGAGTGGAAGTTGGTGTGGCAGCCGAAATAGCATTGCCCGAAATGGTGATATTGCTACCAGCCACCAAGTTTTGGCCATTAATTGTGAAATTATTATTTGTGCCCGTAATAGCTACATTGCCAATGCCTGTCAACGAAACTGGAATATTGGGTGCCGAATTTACAACGACATTCGCTCCAGATATCACAATGCCAGTGCCTGCGGTGTAGTTCACTCCGCTTGTTGCAGCACCCGAAATTGTAAAATTGGGATATGCACCGCTCACCGTCACTATGCCTCCATCTTTCAATGTAATAGGGATATTGGTCGAAGTGTTTACAATTTGATTTGTTCCGCTAATACTGATGCCCGAACCTGCTGTATAATTTGAACCCGCATTCCCTGCCGTCTTTGCATATAATGCATAAGGAACACTCAATAATTGTGTGGTAGAAATGAATACGTAATTACTTCCGCCCGCTGGGTCGATCTCTGATTTTAGAAAATACACACCTGTCGACCAATCGATACTGTTTATATTGCCCGACACAATATTGCCATCGCCAATTATTAAATTGAACAGTCCATATAGATTGGTTTGCCTTACTTGCGTTTCAGCATAGACGATATTGCCGGTCTGCGAATTTTGCAAAACACTTATTCGTATGCCAACACCAGTATTCGACACCACAGTGCCATTGGTATTGCGTACCACCGCTTGGTAGCTTATCTTGTTGGGTACTTGGGCACTGGCAATCTGCCAAGCGAACAAAATGAGTAGAGAAGGCAGTAGATATTTTTTCATCGTTGTATAAAAGATTACTTTCTGATAAGCGTTCGCCCTTGCACCGGCATAAATATTGATATTTTCTATATAAACATCCCTAAAAAGCTAAGCAGAGCAGCGATTGGAGAATAGCCAGATTTGTTTGCAAACTGAATTGCTATACGGAAGATGGCGTATGTTTATTCAAAAGTATTAAGAATCGTAGGTAAAAACAAATCTCTACACCTTACTTTTCTGTTTACTAGGCAGATATGCCTATTTATTTGTGGGAAGATTTGACAACTTTCATAAAAGTTGTAATGACTCAAGAAATGCTGCAAGGTTTTAGAATTGAAAGAGATTATCTGGAGGCATATCATACTTTTGAAGTATTTGGAAAAATTGAAATTGCCTTCATATTCCCAACACCACTGATAAAAATCTGCTCTATCTGGAAAAAGCCGATTTTGGCTTCATAGCCTTCTGAAAATTTTACGTGCTGTCGAGCTTTAGATTTGCGCAATATTTGCATTCAAATAAACGCTAAATTTACTGCCTTTTCCAACCACACTTTCTACAAGTATATCGCCACCTGCGGCATCTATTATTTTTTTTGCTAAATATAGGCCAATGCCTTGACCCTCAACTACTTGTTGGAGCCTGCTATATTTGCTAAATATTTTTTTAACCTTGTCTTGTGTCATCCCTATGCCGTTGTCTTCCACGCTTATTATTGTGTTTTCTCCTTTTTTTGTGGTTGCAATCGTTATTTCTGGGTCATTTTCAGCTCTGAATTTTATGCTATTCGATATTAAATTATAAATAATACTCCTCAAATTCTTTTTTGAAAAATGAATATTTTCTACTTCTAGCTTTTTTGTGATGGTGGCTTTAGCCGTTTTTATTTTTTCTGTGAGGCTCCATTCTATTTCTTCAAGCATTTCATCAAGGTTGATATTTTCTGTCACAATTTCGCTTTCGAGTTTGGCAATATTTGCCATATCGGCAACGAGTGTTTGAAATTTGCCAACAGATTTTTTTATCAAAGCAGTGTATTTTTCAATCAAAGGTTCTTTTGTATCTATTTCACTGATTAGATTTATGAGTGATTCGATATTGGAAAGCGGCCCCAAAAGATCGTGCGAAACGGTATAAATAAAATTGTCGTGGTCGGAATTTATTCGCAGTAGGCTTTTATTTTTTTCATCAAGTTCAGCTTGTGCTTTTTTCAATTCGGTGACATCGTTAAATGTAAGCATAGCTCCATTTATTTTATTTTCGGCCGATAGATAGGGCATAGTCATTACCTGATAAAATTTGCCATTGTTGGTTTCTATCTCTTTTGTTTGAACCAGCCCTTCTGCTATCACCTTTTTAATGTCGTTTTCGATCGTTTCAAATTTGATATTGGTAGAAATATTGCTCGATGGCCTGCCAATATCTGTGGGAAGCAAGTTTATTTGCTTTACTGTGCCAGGCGAAAATTTCATCAGTATTAGGTCGTTGTTCACAAACAACTGCCCATTGATATTGCTTCGAAAATAGTTGTTGAGATCGTCATTGGTTTCTATCAACTCTTTGTTTTTGAGTTGATAGTCGGCATTTATAGTATGCAGCTCTTCGTTTACTGATTGCATCTCTTCATTGGTGCTTTGCATTTCCTCATTTGAAGAGAGCAATTCTTCATTAAACGACTGCATGTTTTCACTTTGGGCGTCTAGCTTTTCATAAGAAAAATTGAGTTTTTCCCTTGTGTCTTTCAATTCTTCCTCCAAATTTAGGGTATATTGGTCGAAATAGAGTTTTTCATCCATTATCACCACCTCTTTTTTATCAACTTTATCTGAAAAGTTTTCAGCAAAAGCAAGCAAAAACATATTTTTTTTATAGTTTTTTGATTGAATAGGGCTTACAGAAAGGTTCACCTTCATCGAATGCCCATCATATTTTGAACTAATGTTATTGATGGTACATTTTATTCCCGTTTTCAAAGCTTTTATCCTTAATGTATTGAAAGCCACTGCAATAGCTCTTGGCAAGAGCGAATTGATATCTGTAGTAAAGTTTTTCTGAAGCAGAAATTTGGTCGTATCTCCATAGGTTTTTATTACATGGTTGTTGTCATCGATACAAACCAGTAAATATTGCATTTCATTTACCAACGTGGTGCATACTATTTCGCTCAGGTGATTGGTATTTTTATACGCTTCATCTTCTTGAAAAAGATACTTCGAAGGCTTTGTATCAACTTCTGGCAAGGAAAATAAATCTAAATTGGCATGTCGCTTGGTAGAAATATTTTTAAATATTCGCCATTTTTTATCTATCACTTCCAAATTGTGAATAATAGCACTAGGCGTTTCGCTCGAGCCCAAATACAAATATCCACCAATCTTGAGCCCAAAAAGCAACACATTGAATACCTTTTTTTGCAGGCTGGGCTCCATGTATATAAGCATATTGCGACAGCTAATAAGCCTCATATTGCTGTATGGTGGATTTTTGGTGATATCGTGTTGTGCGAAAATCACCATTTTTCGTATTTCAGGTTTGATGATATAATTTTCGCCCTCAC
>JBJXGB010000264.1:0-13265 GCA_046152935.1 Cytophagales bacterium | reverse complement strand
TATGCTGTTGAACTCACTTTTTCGCAAATTTTAAATCTTTGGAAAAGGTAAAAGGCAAACTTATCTCGCTGCCTTCAAGGCTTCTATTTCTTTCTGTTGGCGAATGAGGTGCAATGTCAATTCTTCTATTTTCTCTTCCGCCCTGGCACGTGTCTTCAAGCACTAATATTGGTAAATCTCTATTCAGATTATTCTTATTTTCAAGCTTCATTTACACCTATCTTTACCAGAAAAACGCCTGTGAATTGAGCCCGTGCAAAAAGTAGAGCCCTCTAAACATATTACTAATATTCCTAACTTCAAAAATTTAGTATATTAATAAATCATTAAGTATATGACAAGTATGTGCAAAGACATTACATTATTATACAATAGTTTTCAAAATCCAATATATTCTAATTGATAGATAATATTGATCTTAATGGCTGTATTTCAGCCCACTACATAAATATTTATACTTACTAGTCTCAAATTTACGGTCTTTTACCTGTGTTAGATAGAAAATTTTAACCAATGTGTCCGATGCGATATATTTTTTTCTTCCTTCCTTTCAAAATTATCATTGGCACGAACAAGAAAAATATCTACTATATACATTTTTCAATTTCCAGCTCATTGTTAATTTTCCCTTAACATCTCACACAAAACTATTGCCGTACTTTGGGATCAAAAATAGCCTGTCTTGAAAAATATTATTTATCAAATACTGGTGGTTTTCGCCATTGCGGGTTGCTCCACCAAATTTTATCCCTCATTCAAATCAAATAAGTTGAATGCAGTAAGTGCCGATATGGCTGCCGATACGGCTATCGAGCATTTTATTATCCCCTACAAAATGCAATTAGATGCAAAAATGAACCGTGTAATTGGCTTTAGCAAAGTAGAAATAAACAAAACAGATGGCGAATCGGCTCTGGGAAACTTTGTGAGCGATGCTATTTTGAGGAAATCAAATGAGGTTTACGGCCAAAAAGTAGATATGGCCACAGTAAACAATGGTGGTCTGCGAACGGCATTGCCAAAAGGTGCGATCACCGTAGGAAATGTATTTGAATTAATGCCTTTTGAAAATGAACTGGTCGTAATGACGTTGACGGGCTCGCAAACCAAAAAGTACTTTGAGTTTCAAGCAGTGAAGAAAACACATATTTCCAACACAAAAGTAAAAATTGCCAAAGCTACAAACAGGCCCGTAGAGGTTTTTATTGGAGGTGTTTTGCTAGACACTACCAAAAACTATACCATTTCTATGAGCGACTACATGGCTAGCAACGAGCCTATTTGGCTCAAAGATTTGCCTAGAACTTCTACCAATGTATTATTGAGAGATTTATTAATAGAAAATATTGAAAAATCAGGCCTCAAAAAAGATAGTTTGAATCCAAAAATTGAAGGCAGATTGGTATTTGAATAAAACCACAACGATACAATTTCAACACAGTCAACATTATTTTACAATGAATAGACGCGACTTTATCTACCAATCGGCACTGACGGCCGGTGCTTTGGCCCTTTCAACCAATAGTTTTGGGGCGATAAGTACTGGTAATCAAGATGTTAAATTGACAATTTTGCATACCAACGATGTGCATTCGAGAATTGAGCCTTTTCCTGCCAATGCAGCTAAAAATGCAGGTTTGGGTGGTGTCGCGAGAAGGGCTACATTGATAAAGCAGATACGGGCACAAGAACCAAACGTACTTTTGCTCGATGCAGGCGATGCCTTTCAAGGCACTCCCTATTTCAACTTTTTTGGAGGAGAATTGGAGTTTAAATTGATGACTAAACTCGGTTACGATGCCGCTACACTTGGAAACCACGATTTTGACAATGGCATTGCAGGCTTTGAAAAATACTTACCTGAAGCAAAATTTCCGTTCTTGATAGCCAATTACGACTTTAAAAACAATAGTTTACACAAGCGTTTTTCCCCTTATCAAATATTTGAAAAACAGGGTGTAAAAATTGGTGTTTTTGGAATTGGAATCGATTTTGAAGGGCTGGTACCTGAAAAACTGCATGGCAAAACGATTTACATCGACCCTATCGCCACGGCCAAAGAAATGGTGCAAGAGTTGCAAAGAAAAAAGTGCGATTTGATTATTTGCCTCTCTCATTTAGGCTATAAATACGCTGAAAAGAAAGTTTCTGATATTATTTTGGCCAACGAAGTATCGGGTATCGATTTAATAATAGGCGGCCATACGCATACTTTTTTAGATCAACCGTTGGTTTCGACCAATAAGGAAGGGTTTTCTTCTTTGATAAACCAAGTCGGTTTTGCGGGTATTAATTTGGGAAGAATTGATTATACATTTTCAAAAAAGAAAAGCGCCACAAAAGTAGCTGCGTCAGCATCCATTTTAATCGATGGCAATTTTGATAATGGTTAATTTCCGCCATTATATGTTTGGTTTTTTCATAGATTTGGAAAAAATTGTACCCAAATGAACGTAAAATATGCCATTTTTATCTTCCTCAGTTTGTCACTATTTTCATCTTGCTCAAAAATCAACGATCTTATTCCAATAGAAGCAGATAAATTGATTGGGGAAAGTTTTGCGAAGCAAATGGCATTTAACCCAATGGAGGGCAAAATGCTAGATAAAACTAAAAATCCCAAGGTCTACGCATATCTCGAAAAAATCAAAACAAATATTCTCAATTCAGGCAAAGTAAAATACAAAAATGACTTTGTTTGGGAACTCCATATCATCGAAAATGATAGCATGCTCAATGCTTTCTGCATCTCGGGAGGATATATATATGTGTACACTGGCATTATCAAATTTCTAGATAACGAGGCCGAATTGGCGGGCGTGCTAGCACACGAAATCGCACATGCCGATAATCGACATTCAACCATGCGATTGGTGTCGCAATATGGTTTGAGTGCTATTATTAGCCTAATGACTGGTGGCGATGCGAGCTTCATCATACAAATTGGTCGAGAATTATTGGGGCTTACCTTCAGTCGGACCGATGAAAAACAAGCAGACGATTGTGCTGTAGCCTATTTATACGCGACCGATTACGACCCTAGGGCAGTCGGTGGATTTTTTAAAAAACTGGTTTCTAAAAATAAGGAAAATACGGTACCCGAATTTTTAAGCACCCACCCAGCCTCAGAAAACAGAGTTGAAGATATTGAATTGAAGTGGAAAGAATTGGGCGGGAAAGAAGGCAAACTATTTGAAAATGAACATCTTGAAATAAAAAAAATCTTGAAATAAAAAGAGTCCATATCTAAATCCTTTAATCTCAAGTGTTTTCTTTTTCATCGAAAGTCTAATAAATCAATCTTCCAAAGCATTGGTCAAAAATGTGCTTTTGGTAATCATCCAAAGTAAAAAAAATAGAATGGCCCATATCAAATATATATCGTAATAGTCTTTGGTGTCTTTGTAGCGCGTTTCTTTGATCTCTGCCTTTTCGTATTTATCTATCGTAGCAAATATATTTTTCAATGCACTGTTGCTCGATGCCCTGTAAAATTTACCTTCTCCTAAAGAGGCTATTTTGCGCAAAGTAGACTCATCTAGCGCATTTTGCACATATTGTACATTGCCAAAAGGGTCTTTACCAAATGGAACTTGCCCATCTTTGCCCACCGCTATTGTATAAATTTTGATGCTGAATGCATGGGCAAGTTCGGCTGCAGTAATGGGGTTGATGTTTCCAGCCGTATTATCGCCATCGCTCAACAAAATTATTACTTTCGATTTGCTTTCAGATTCTTGCAAACGATTGATAGCAACAGCCAATGCACTTCCAATGGCAGTACCGCCTTTTTTTATCAGATCAAAGCGTATTTCATCGATGTAGCCTTGCAATAAAGCGTAATCGGTGGTGAGTGGCGACAAAGAATAGGCATCGCCCGAAAAAACTACTACGCCAATTCTGTCGTGCAATCTGCCTTTTACAAAGCTTTTGGCCACTTTTTTGGCAGATTCTAAGCGATTTGGTATAAAATCTTCGATTTGCATAGATTCAGAGATATCTAAAACCAACATTATATCAATCCCCTCGGTATGTTGCTCTACTTTTTCATTGGTTTTTTGCGGCCTTGCCAACGCCAATAAAATACAAGCAATAAAAAAGGCAAATACAAAATCTGGCAAAAATCGAAGCCAAACCACCCACGAGGTTTTTACATTTTTTTCGGGGAATGCAAAATCTAGTTGATCTCTGAAGCTGATGTGAATGAGCCATCTAAGCACGAAAACAAAAGGAATTCCCAAAATACCGTATAAAAATAGAGGGTTTTCGTAAGTGAAACTTTTAAGTAAATCTGGCTTAAACCATTGCAGAGAAAGCCATTGAAAAGTATCTTTATCGAGATTCAAAAATCCGTCAAGCATTTTGCTGTTCTTTCTGTTTTTGGTGGTACCGAAGTGTGGCCGTTTCTAATAAAATAGCTATCGAATTTGATAAATTTTCATTGATATAGCCGCCATAAATGGCTCTATCAAAATTTTGAAGTGAAGAACTAAGTTGATTATAATCAAATACTTTAGATATTTCCTTGGTTGTGAGCGTGGTGTACGGCTCTTTTTCCAGTTTTTGTAGGTATTTTTTCCACACACTTAATAGTAGTTCCAAAGTGGTTGTTGAATGCAAACTTTCATATTCCAATTGCAATTTTGAAAAATTCTTTTGATAAGCCTCGTAATCTTTTCTCATCAAAAATGATTTGTAACGGGCTATTATTTTTTTTCTAAAGAAAACGAACACTATCACGGTAATAATTAACAATATCCCCAAACCGATCAAAAAATAAGGATAATTGAGCTTGCCACTCATTGCTTTGAATTGGGTATTTACGCGCAACGAATCTGTGCCAGATTTGGTGATTATTTCACTCAAAAACACCTCTGCATCATCGCTATACAATGGCAATGAATCGCGGCCATCGATCACATAAACAGGCAATGAAAGCCTTAAAATGGGCTCTAATTCAAAACTGGTGAGTGTGTAAACAATGCTGTCGGTGCTTATGAGGCTGTCCGTTTTGGTGGGATAAAACTCCTTTTTTACAAACTCAAAAGGAAAAAAATTGTACGATGAATCAGGAAAAAGAAATTCTGTTTGCGGTGGATGCTGATAAATGAGAGCCAACTTTATTTGCTCTCCGATCTTTACACTATCTTTTCTAAAATAGGCTTCGGGTAGCTGGTATATTTTTTCGGCATATATTTGTCCAAAAAACAGAAAAAAAATAAGTAAAAAGCCACAAAAATTGTTTTTGATTTTCAAACTCCAATAATTAATGCACAAAGCTGTCGTTGGTAAACCAAGGCGTTTCGTGAGTGCAAAATTATAACACGAATTGAATCTCACAATGATTATTGTGTACTAACGCTAAAATATTCAAGCATTTTCATTACTTGAGAGCAACATCGTAATTATACTTCAATGAAAGAAAAATCAATCGTTTTCACTTACTTCTCCACTTGCTCTAACGCTGTCATCTGGATATTTTGCCTTATTCTTTTCACTTTTTGTACCAGAAAAGCGATCTTGATTGCTCCAAGAGAATATTATACGAAACCAGTGTTTGAATCTGAAAACTCAATAATCAATCTCATAGTTGAGTTTCCAACCGTAGAAACAGCCCAGTTTCTAGATTCAAAGCTGCCAGATTTGCTCTACGAAGACAATAATATTGAAGACGACAATTACACCTTAAAAGTACTTAAAAGATCCTCTCTAATACTCGAACCACAAGGAGAATACATTTATTTTACAGCACCTCTAAAAGTAGAAGCCAAAGCCAAATTAAATGTTGGTTTTATTAGTGCCGAGCAAAGCGGCACCTTCGACCTTGATGTAAAGTTTAGGCTAAGGCTTGGACTTACCAAAAATTGGGAAATAACCACCGAGGCCACGCCTGCTGGTTACAAATGGATTACGGAGCCGAAAGTAAAAATGGGGCCATTTGAAATCTCAGTCGCCCCTTTTTTGGATAAAATATTGGTAGCTCAACAAACGAAAATTGCTTTGCAGATCGATAGTTTGGCAAAATCAGCCATCAATTTCAAGCCATTGGTCGATGAAGCCTGGAGGTACATTCAAAATCCGATTCCAGTTAGTGAATCGATCAACGCTTGGACAAAAGTGCAGCCTAGTGCCATCTATTTTGTTCCCATTGCTGGCACTCAAGAAAATATCAAACTTGGTATAGGAATAAAAGCAAAAATAGAAACCACTATTGGTAACAAGCCTGCGTTTGATAATACGGCTTTGCCTGCTTTGTCGCAGGGTGTATTGTCAGACAGTCTTTTTGAAATTCAACTTGTGTCGAAGATCGGCTTTAAGGAAGCCTCCACCTTTGCCAAACAACAGCTTTCGCAAACACCTTTTAGTTTCGAAAATGAAAAATATAAGGCGAATATCAACGATTTATCATTTTATGGAAGTGGCGAAAAATTGATAGTAAAGTCTTTATTATCAGGCGATTATAATGGATTTATTTACTTTTATGGAATTCCGTATTTCGATTCTACCTCAAATACAGTTAGAATAAAAAACCTTGATTTTAGTTATGAATCGAACCAAACCTTAAAAAAAACCTATAGTTGGCTTTTCAAAGGATTATTACTAAATAAAATCAACAAGCAATTGGAATTTTCGATCAATAACAAGGCTAAAAATGCCTCACAAATACTTACAGATTATCTGAATAATTTGAAACCTGCACCAGGCATTACAATCAATGCGAAAATCACTAGTTTGACACCAAATAAAATACTGATTGATGACGGGCAGTTGGTATTTAACCTACTCGCAAAAGGAAAAATAGCCTTTAGAGTTAATTTGATGGATAGATAGAAAACACATAGTAAAAATTAAGACCTGCTAAAAACTAAAATTAAGTATTTAGGAATTTGTTGCAGTTATGCTCACCATCTCAAAAAATATCCACAATCGTAGCCTGCTTTGAATTGCAATATTTATTGCGTAGTTTTGTAGACTAATTTTTTGACATAATTCATTTCAATTTTAAATCAACGGGCACTTATCTATGTCGAAATTAAGAATCCTATACGTAGCGAAAGAAATATCTCCATTCTTAGAAACAGGAAAAGTAGCAGAATATGTAAGACAATTGCCGGAGGCAATGCAAGAAAGAGGGATGGAAATCAGAATATTGGTTCCCAAATTTGGAAATATCAACGAACGCAAAAATCGATTGCATGAAGTAGTGAGGCTCTCGGGCATCAACATTGCAGTTGGCGAAGAAGAAAAACCGCTCATCATCAAAGTAGCTTCTATTCCTACGGCACGTTTGCAAGTATATTTCATCGATAATGATGATTATTTCCATCGTAAACACGATTTATTAGACGGACACGATAAATTTTATGACGATAATGAAGAAAGAGCCATCTTTTTTTGCAAAGGTGCGCTTGAAACAGTAAAAAAATTGGGCTGGTCGCCAGATGTTATTCATTGCAGCGATTGGATGACGAGCCTGATACCAATGTATTTGAAAACACATTACAAAAAAGAGCCCATCTATCGCAATACCAAGTCGATATTTACCGTTTTCAATACACCATTTGAGCATAAGTTTGAAGGAAATACGATTCAAAAAGCAAGAATGTCTGAAATTGAAGACAAATCTATGGCTCATCTTTCAACATCAGATTATGCTGGGTTCATAAACATTGGTCTGGAATACGCAGATGCCACATTCAAAGGCGAAGAAGAATACCATGCAGTACATGATTCTATTTTTGCCAACCACGAGGCAAACAAATCGTTAGAATACATGCCTTCCGAAAATAATTTAGAGTTTTATTACAATTTTTACAACGAATTAGCGGGCGTAAATGAATTGGTGGCAGAATAGCACCTTCTTAAGGGTACTCATTGGAATATTGGCAATGGCAATGGTTGCCTGCAAAACTGGTAATGAAATAAGTGGAGAAGTAAACCCCAGTGAAAAGCTGGGGGCTTTTTTTCAAGACAATTTCAAACTTCAAACAACTGTAGTACAGTACGATTCGGCCCGCACCAATGCCTCTTTTCGACTTTTGGTAGGGAAGCATACCGATCCGGTGTTTGGTACAGTTGCTGCCAACGCCTTTGTACAATTTACAAATGCGCAAAATACTACAAATTTTGGCCCCAATGCGGTCGCAGATTCCATTTATGTGTTATTTACGATTGGCGAATCTACAGTCAGTAACAGTGTGAGGATCATCCAAAGTCCCTATTTTTACGGCTCACCGAGCAATAAAATTACGTTCAAAGTTTATAAATTAACTAGCTCTATAAATGTAGACACTACGTACTACACGCGAAATAACAGCGTTGGGTATGATTTGTCGAATCTATTAGGCACAGTAAGTTTAAATAATGATTCGATCACGGATGTGATAGATGCCCTCAAAATAAGATACAACCTACAGAAAAACGCGATCGATACCATAAGTCGCTCAGTAAAGATATATTTACCAACATATTTGGCCGAACAATTTGTAAAAGACCAATCTAAATTTGCCACTGAGGCAGAGTTTAAAGACTATTTCAAGGGGTTAGCGCTGATTTCCGACCCTTCAAATGCCTCAATAATAGGCATTTACGATGTGCAAGTTGTTTTGAGATACCACAATTATTTTGGATTGAATAATCTGTATAGTGAAGGTGCCGCCTTGCTGTTTGCTTCTTTTAAATTTGATGCGCGCAATGCACAAAATCAGTTTACGGTAGATAGATCGACAGGCAATCTGCAAACGCTTGGGCAAACGGACTACGATTCAAAACCAACAGCAGACTTAGGAAATCGATGCTATACGCAGTCTAATACTGGCATATTTACGAAAGTAGTGTTTGGCGACTTAGCGGCATTTCAAGACAGTGTAAAAAATACAAGTAAAAAAACAAAAGTGTTAGTAAACAGAGCAGAACTGGTGATCGTGCCAGATACAAGTGATGTCTCTACTTATTTTTTACCAAGCCAATTGTATGCATTTGAAATGACACAAAGTGGCAAAGTGCAAAGAGATGTCAATGGCAATTTTCAGTATCTGCAGAGTGAACTAAACGGCATTTTTGGTTCTGCAAGCCCGTTGTATTCTAATTTTGATTCGTTCAATTTTCAATATCGGTTCACGATCACGGCTTATGTACAAGCCCTCCTTGATGGTACAAAAGCAAATAATGGCCTGTTGATTGGCAGTGCAAATACTTTGACAACTGGTTTATTTTTAGGCTCGTTGAACAGATTGACCTTTTTAAATGGAGCTACAAACACTGCTAGCAAGTCTAAGATTCAATTGAAAATTTATTATACCCCATACTAAATATCATTTTGTTGAATTTCTAGCAATCAATATCTGTTTGTGAGGGTGTAGAAAATTGCATTTTATTTGCTATATTAGTTTATAAATCAAAGTTTAGTATGTGTGGAATAGTAGCTTATGTAGGGTATAGAGAGGCATATCCAATTATTATTAAAGGTTTAAAAAGATTGGAATATCGCGGATACGATAGTGCAGGCATAGCACTTATCAATGGCGATTTGAATGTTTACAAGAAAAAAGGGAAAGTTTCTGAGCTTGAAGATTATCTAAAAGGCCAAAACTTAAATTCGACAATCGGCATTGGGCACACCCGCTGGGCCACCCATGGCGAGCCAAACGATGTAAATGCACATCCACATTACTCTGAAAACAAAAATTTAGCCATTATTCACAACGGAATTATAGAAAACTATGCTTCGTTGAAAAAAGATTTGATGACTCGTGGCCATCAATTCAGCAGCGATACAGATTCTGAAGTGTTTATTCACTTTATTGAAGATATTCAACAGCACGAAAAATGCTCGATCGAAGAAGCTGTCCGTTTGGCACTTAGCAAAGTCATTGGGGCGTATGCGATTGTAATAATTTCGAGAGACAATTCAAACCAATTAATAGCTGCCAGAAAAGGCAGCCCGTTGGTGGTAGGCATAGGCGAAAATGAATTTTTTTGTGCTTCAGATGCCACGCCCATTATCGAGTACACCAAAGATGTGGTGTATTTAGAAGATCAGCAAATTGCAATCATTCGTAATGGAAAATTAACGATAAAATCGATTGAGAATGTAGAAAGCACGCCTTACATTCAAAAATTAGACATGGAATTGGAAAGTATCGAAAAAGGTGGCTTTCCTCATTTTATGCTCAAAGAAATATTTGAGCAGCCAAAATCGATTACAGATAGCATGCGTGGCAGGGTAAATTCGCTGAAAGACCATTTGGTTTTGGGCGGTTTGCGAGAGCATCTTAATAAAATGATGTTTACAAACCGTATTGTGATCGTGGCCTGTGGTACATCTTGGCATGCAGGTTTGGTAGCAGAATATATCTTTGAAGAATTGGCGAGGGTAAATGTAGAAGTGGAATACGCCTCGGAATTTCGCTACCGCAATCCAATCATAAAAGAGGGTGATATTGTAATAGCCATTTCACAATCTGGCGAAACTGCCGATACTTTAGCTGCCATTGAGCTGGCCAAATCGAAAGGTGCCACTATTTTTGGAGTTTGCAACGTGGTTGGTTCTTCAATACCACGTCTCACCCATGCGGGAGCATATCTGCACGCAGGCCCAGAAATTGGCGTAGCCAGCACCAAAGCCTTTACATCGCAAGTTACCGTTTTGGCAATGATGGCCATTATTGTTGCTTATCGAAAAGGAACGATCACAGAATCTAAATACCATGAACTGCTTGTAGAATTAGAAAGTATTCCATCGAAAGTAGCTAAAATATTAGGTGAAAACGACAAAATAAAATACCTAGCTGCAGAATTTAAAGACGCCCGCAATGCACTCTATTTGGGTAGAGGTTGTAACTTTCCAGTAGCATTGGAAGGAGCTTTGAAACTGAAGGAAATTTCGTACATCCATGCTGAAGGTTATCCAGCCGCAGAAATGAAACACGGGCCCATCGCTTTGATCGACCAAGAAATGCCAGTAGTAATTATTGCCACAAAAGACAGTTCTTACGAAAAGATAGTATCGAACATTCAAGAAGTGAAAGCAAGAAAAGGCAGGGTGATAGCGATTGTGACTGAAGGAGATGAATTGATACCTCAAATGGCCGATTATGTTATTTCAATTCCCCAAACAAACGAACTATTGATACCGCTTCTATCTGTAATTCCCATGCAATTATTGGCATACCATATTGCCGTAATGAGAGGCTGCAATGTAGATCAACCAAGGAATTTGGCAAAATCGGTAACAGTTGAGTAGTATTGTAGATTCTCATTTATATTTAAAAAAAATAATGTCACTTAATTCAGCATTTGTAATTGATATTTTCAAACAATCAATTGCCGGTTGGCACAGAAATTTGGCACAAGTAGATGGTGCGTTTCATGAAAACAGTATTGAGTCTTTACTGTGGAATAAAGCCCAAATCGACACCATACAGTGGCATGAAGAAGATGAAATAAGGCGAAAAGACATTGCTGCCGATACTTTTATTGCTCACAAACGCAATATTGATCGCTTGAATCAAATTCGTACGGATACTGTGGAGAAAATAGATGACTTCATTTACGACCTCTACAAATCGATAAATAAGAAGCAAACTGCGCGCATGAATTCCGAAACTCCAGCTTGGCTTATTGATCGAATGAGCATTTTGGAGTTGAAAATTTTCCACATGAGGGAGCAAACTGAGCGAAAAGATGTAGATCAAGCACATATTGAAGCATGCGAAACAAAACTTAGCGTGCTTTTGGAGCAAGAAACTGATATGGCTCGTTGCCTCGATGAATTGCTTGACGAAGTTTCGAAAGGCGAGCGATACTTTAAAGTGTATAGGCAAATGAAGATGTACAATGATAAAAGCCTGAATCCATCCTTGTATAGATCAAAATGAAAATACTTGTAATTCGCTTTTCTGCTTTGGGCGATATTGCTCTCACAGTACCTGCAGTAAGGCAAGTTTTACACGAAAATCCCAATTGCGAAATCATATTTGTAAGCCGTCCTTTTGTTGAGCCATTGTTTTTTGGAATCGAACGACTTCATTTTCATGCCGTAGATACCAATAAGTACAGAGGTTTTTGGGGATTAATACAACTGTGCAACGAACTGTACAGTAAGTATAGATTCTCACTATTTATTGATTTACATAATAGTTTAAGAACCAGAATTATTAGGTATTTATTGTTTTTCAGAGGTATTTCAACTTATGTAATTGACAAGGGCAGAGTTCAAAAATCGAAAATAATAAATATTGGTCATCAACCATCTACCCCTCTCAAACACCATTTGCAACGTTATTTAGATGTTTTTAAAAAAGCAGGCTTGCAAATATTGCCTACCACCAAGCCTTATTTTATCAAAACCAAACCCAAATCAGATGCCATTGCTGAAATTTTCGTAGCTCCATTTAAAGGAAATAATTTGATAGGTATTGCCCCTTTTGCTGCATTGCCGTTGAAAGAATGGCCTTTTGAAAAAGTTGAAAAACTAGTAAATGAGATCACAAAACAAGAAGGCAATATTGTATTACTTTTTGGAGGAAAAAATGATGTCAAAAAAATTGAACATTTGCTTTCTAGTAGTAAAATAGTTAGTGCAATTGGGCTTGAAGGTGGTTTGTGGACAGAATTGGCCTTAATGAAGCATTTGAAAATAATGCTTTGCATGGATAGTGGAAATATGCATTTAGCAGCTGGCGTTGGCACTAAAGTAGCGGCCATTTTTGGACCAACGCATCCATTTTTAGGTTTTGCACCTTACCTACAAGCGGAAAATACAATACAAGATCGACTATTAAATTGTCGTCCGTGCTCGGTATTCGGGAACAAACCATGCCACAGAGGTGATCACGCCTGCATGGAAAATATAACAGAAAAAATGGTAATGGAAAGGCTCAGTTTCATGAACTAAGTATTTTTTTCCAAGTATTTAATAATATTTCTTTTTCATTTTGTGCTGAATACCTAGAATGAATGGTTTCGGAGGCTCTTTTCGACATTTGTAAATATTTTTCTTCATTTTTTTGAATATCAAGACAAGCCTCTTCTACTTTCTCTACAAACTCAATAATATTACCAAAAGGAACAGGAAGGCAATAAGCTGGGTCGAAATATTCTTCTCCCCCACCGCCATTGTAGCCAATTACCACACAGCCACATGCCATCGCTTCCGCTGGCGGGAGTGGTAACCCTTCTGGATAGCCAAAACTCAAATAAAATGTAGATTCTTTCATTATCTGTGCCACTTGCGACTCGTTTTTATTTTCGATAGCCACCAA
>JBJXGB010000252.1:0-3507 GCA_046152935.1 Cytophagales bacterium | reverse complement strand
CTTGGTAATCAAGCTCTTTTTTGCTGTCGGAATAATGCTTTTCTAAGCCATAAGGTGGGTCGGTAAAATAAACTGTTCCGTCACTTTTTAAAACGATGTCATTAGGGCTGTTCAATCTTTTGCCATCAATTTTATCTGCCAAAACCGTAATCGGCCCTTTAGTTTCATGTCTGATTACCCTTCGGTTTCCATGTTGGCAAACGATCAGCCTGCCTTCATTGTCAATCGCGAGTCCATTGCTTCCTGGTTGTCCCAAATTGCCAATGTCTGTTCCTGTGTAACCGCTGTGGCTTTGAAAAATGGTGACATTATTGTTTTTCGGATTGAAGCGATAAATCATATTCATGTTAGGATCGCTGAAAAGTAAAAACCCATCAGGATGCCAAACAGGCCCTTCTGTAAAACTAAAACCATCGGCTAATTTTTCAGCTTTTGTGTTTGGCGCAATTATTTCATCAAAAGCGTTTTCTATTTTATTTAAGCTGCCAATTTTTGGGTTTTGACTTGCGATTTCATCAGGAGAATATATGTCGAGTACTGCATTTCTTATCCAAACGTAATTATCTGGCTCATCTCCAAATGGGCCATTGGCAACCAATATTGAAATTTCAAATTTTTCGCCTGCTTTGGCATCTGATGTTAGAACAACTCTATTTCTGGCATTATAACCAGAAACAACACCAGCACCTGTTTGGCCAAATCCTTTTTTGAGCTGCCCATTGATGTACATTTCGGTGTAATCATCAGCCGTAATCTCAAAATAAATGACTTTGCCGTCTATTTTAGCATTATTTATTGAAGTTGGTATTGTAAAATTTACACGATACCACACAAAAGATAGTCTTCCGTTTCCTTTTCTTTCTTCCAATTCGGTTGGTAAAATGGAAGTCCAATTTTTATTTGAAAATGTGCTGTCTTTCAGATTTGGGAAAAGATTTTGAGTCTCAACACTTTTTCCTGTAGGATACAAATTCAAATTGTCGGTTTTTGACGGTCCAGGACTATTGAATTTGACTGGCTGGATTTTTCCAACCTTGTACGTCCACTTACCATCAACAAGTTGAGTTCCCTCACTCGTACGTAAATCAATTACCGAAATCGGTTTATATCGGGCTAATTCTCGGGTTTCCTGACTGAAAGTAATGAATACTTGAGTCATGAAGCCAATTAGCAAAAACAGTTTCTTTTTCATGAATTCTGGATTACTATTTGACATTATTTTTCTAAATCTACTTTTGCTCCAGCTTCCGCTATTTGTGCATCTTGTTCGGCAGAAGATGCACCACTTACACCCACAGCACCCACAATTTGACCTTTGTAAAAGATTGGAACGCCTCCTTTCAACATATTCACCCCAACAGAAAGCATTGCTACACGGTCGCTATTAATTTTATCTTCAAAAAATTTGGTTTCTTTCTTGAACAATACTGCCGTTTGCGCTTTAGAAATACTCACTTCGCTAGCTTTAGAAAAAGTGTTGTCTAATTTTTCAAGCAATACCAATGACCCAGATTCGTCTACAATAGCGATACTGCCACCAGGAGAATTATTTTCTTTTGCAAAAGCCAAAGCTGCGGCCATGATTTTCTTAGCGGCTTTGTTGTCTAAATAATATTTTGTGTTCAATTGAGCAAAGCTAGAAAATGTTGCTATGACAGTAAGCAATAGTAGGATGATGAAGTTTTTCATTTGATTTTTTTATTAAAATGTTGGTTAAAAAAAGAATTGAGCTTTATAATTTAAATAGTTTAAAAATCTATTCGTGAAAGAACAGGAGTAATAAAACTACTTATCAGTTTTGTAAGATGTAGCGGCAACGGATTCTTGTGTCTCACCTTTATGAATAAAATCGTACAACGCAGGCTTTTGCTCTACTACAGGCCATTTTTTATTCGCTACTTTTAGGTTTTTACCCGCTTTACTATCCCACAATTTTTTGGCTTTTGCATTATGATTTAAAATCAATTTTCCATCTTGAATGGTGTGTGTCCATATTTGAATGGGCCTTAAGTTGCCTTCTGTAATGGCAAATGCACAAAATCCGCCAAACTGTGGTTCGTATTTTGAAGGCGATGCATCAAACGCCTTTTTGTTTTCCTCAGAAGAAAACCAATATTTGGCACCACGAAATTCTGAAGCAAATTTTGGATCACCTTTGATCGTTTTGTCTGGCATTGTAAAAAAGGCAACTACATCGTAACCAAGTGCAGCACAGCCGAGCGTATCAAGATTCTGAACACTTTTTTGGTCAGGTGTTTTAGTGGGCACTTGGGCATAAAGACCGATACTTGAAACAAGAAGTAAAAATCCTAATTGGAGAATTTTGGCACTATTTTTCATTTTCATTTTTAGTTTAAATTTTAAATGTATTAATTAAAGGATTTGATTTTTTAAATAATCTGCCACTCTTAAAGCATTGGCAGCGATGGTTAGTGAAGGATTGTATGCACCGCAACTCACAAAAAATGAAGCATCTACTACATATAGATTTTCCACTCCGTGCACTTTACAATGAATATCCAACACGGAATTTTCAGGTTTTTCACCGAATTTTAAGGTGCCACATTGATGACTAACGCCACTAATGCCCAAATCGTAGCCATCCCAAGTTATATTTTTAAGATTGGGATCGATTTGCCCTACTTTTTCCATAATTGCCTTCAGTTTTAGCTTTAGCTTTTCAAAGGAAGCAACGTTGTTTTTCTCTCTGTGATAAATCAACTGGATTTGATTTTCTTTGGTAACTAAAACCCGATTGTCGTGCATTGGAATATCTTCAGATGTTAACCAAAAATCTATGGCGTGCTGCGAAATATACTTGGCATCTTGTCCTTTCAAACTTTCAGGGGCAAAATAGGTGTAGGTACTTGGATCATTTTTACCCATCAACTGGATTTCCCCTAACGGATACGAATAATCAGTATCGCCCCAATAATAATCGCCAATGCAAAAATATTTTTGGAAAGGTGCAAGGTTTAATTTCTCGGGGGTAAAGGCAATCAAACAGCCATTGATATGCGACATATAATTTCTTCCCACCAAATCAAATGCATTTCCTAGTCCGTTAGGATGTTTATGCGAAGTAGATTTTAGCAATAAAGCTGCGCTGTTGATAGCTCCACCAGCTACAATTACTAGATCACCAGAAAAAAATTCGATTTCCCCATCGATTTCTACTTCTACTTGTTTTACTTCAGTGCCTTGTTCGTTGGAGACCAACTTCTTAACCAAGGCATTTTTGATCAATTTTACGTTTTTGTTTTTTAATGCTACTCGTACCCCGTAAACGTGTGAATCAATTTTCGATTCAGTTGGGTCAGGAAAGCCGTCAAAATTCCCTAAAACCAATTTCGAATCATTTTCTTCCTCTTCCTTTAGATTCACCGCTATTGGAATAGGAAAAGCCTTGACTCCTACTTTATGAATATTTTCGTACAATTCTTTCGTAAAAGGCTCAACTGGAATGGGCTGATAAGGAAAAGGTTTATCAGTTTTGGGTTCAGTAGG
>JBJXGB010000246.1:0-2541 GCA_046152935.1 Cytophagales bacterium | reverse complement strand
TGCATTCTTTTACATGGGCGAAATGATCGAGTACAACAACACCGAAATGCTTTTTAACAACCCTGTCCATGAACGAACTACCAATTATGTGGGTGGCAACTTTGGTTGATATTTAGAAGACATTGCTAATAAGATTTTTTCTTACAAACAAAAACCTCAATCTACTATTCTGTGAATAAGATTGAGGTTTTTGTTTGAATGCTACAGAGCGTTCTTAATAGGTAAGTAGTAAACGGTCGGACACTACTTCATTTTCTAAGGTTTGTCCTTCAAGTTGGAATCGCCTTAACATTGAGCGACCACAATTAATAAAAATTTCATTTTCAAACAGACCGTTTGGTATCGGTAAATCACAAATGAAATTGCCTGATTTTTTGTTTCCATCAATACTCAAAGCAACACGTACACCTTTAGATTTGACTTTATCAATCTCAATTAATAGAGCTTGTAAATTAAAATTTTGAGCACCATATAAAATTCCTTGACTATGTGAATAAGGAGGGTCGCAGTATACCAAGTCGCCTTTTTTTGCTAGATCAAATGCTTGTTTATAATCAAAGTGTTCAAAAGACACATTTTTCATTCTTTGTTTCCAATCTTTGACGCGATTTGCAAAGTTTTCTATTGGAATTGGTATATGAGCACCACACGGAGTGGACATGTAGCCATCAGATTTTCTAAAACGGACAATTCCACCATAGCATGATCTTGTTAAGAATAAGAAATCTGCTCCATTTGGATTTTTGTTATAAGCAGCCAATACATCTTTATATACTTCCTCTTTTGTTGAAGTTTGAAGCAAGTTTCTTCTTTCAGCATACCAATCGACTAAACCTTTTGGATCTGCTGCCAATTTTTGCCAAATTTCTACCAGTGGTTTAAAAGCATCGGAACCTAAGCCATTAATAGGTGCCACAGTTGCAAGTATTGCACCACTACCAAGAAATGGCTCTATGTAACGCTTGATGTCTGTTGGAAAATGTTTTGTAATTTCAATAGCAAATTTTTGCTTGTTACCAACCCATTTCAACAATTGCGATTTTGGAGGGTAGTAACCAAGGTACTTTTCATGAAGGCTAAGTTGCATATCGAAAATATTTTAGCGAAGATATGTGCCGTAGTGCTAAAATCCTAAAATGGGATATGTATTTTTAGGATATACTTTTGAACTTGTGAAAAAAAGTTTAAATAAAAAAGAACACAATATTCTAATAGAGCAGCTATATCGCCTTCGCATGTCTTCTGGACTTCGTCAATTTGACTTGGCTCACAAACTTAATGTGCCACAATCATTTATTAGCAAAATTGAAAGCGGAGAAAGAAGAATTGATATAATAGAATTAAGAGAAATCTGCAATGCGTTAGATTCAAATTTAGAAGAATTTATCATAGAATTTGAAAAAGCCCTAATTAGATGAAAGCCGATCAACGATTCTTAAACCAACCATTAGATTTTTGGGCAAACATCAAATTGATTAGTCAAAAAGCAGGTTATACAGATAGGAAAACAAAGCAAATTAAAGTTCACACGTTAGAAGAGATTAGGGAAGTTTACGAAAGCAACAATCTCGATTGCAGTAAAGTAATTGAAAAAGGCAATAGATTTACCGCTTTAGGAGCGTTAATGGTTTCCTATTTTCAGTATAGGTCGGACATCTTGCAAAAACAAGTCGAACCAAACTTAATGAATCTATCTGATGCCAAGAAAACTTTTGAAGAACTACACGAGAAGCTAAAACCAACTTGCCCATTACCTAGGAACAAGCAAAAGGGAGATAAGGCTGGCTATGCTTATTTGACTGGAATTGTAAATATGTTAATCGAGAATAATTCAGAAGGTTTTGATTGCAATTACAACCCAAACGAATTAACTGCATTTACAAAAAACAAATTTCCTGTTCGTACATTATCACGAAGAGTTGATGGAGCATTTCCAGGTGTAATAAATCCTGTTGCGATTTGGGAAATCAAAGAATATTATTTCACCACCACTTTTGGCAGCAGAGTTGCAGATGGCATATATGAAACATGGCTAGATGGTTTGGAACTCCGAGAAGTAAAGGAAAATCTTAAAATCCATGTTGAACATTTCTTAATTGTTGACGACCATTTTACTTGGTGGATGAAAGGGCGTTCGTATTTGTGCAGAATTATTGATATGTTGCATATGGGAATTTTAACGCAGGCTTTATTTGGCAAAGAAGTGGTAAAAGAACTTCCAACCATCGTAAAAGGCTGGACGAATCAAATAAGGCCTACATCATAACAAGTTAGGGTTTTTAGCAACAAAATGTTTAACTGATTTACCGGTATTTTGCATTGGTGTATTAATTTGTACTTTTCTATTGATCGTGGGTTCGTTGAATGTGAGCGCCACTTGTTTAGAAGAAAAAATGAGGAAATCATTTGTCCCTAGTGCAATTTTATTCATCGCAAAATCAATCATTCTCTCACCACACTTCTCCACAAATATCTGCCATTTACCTTTGCTTTTAAAAGATAAATGCCAGCTTTTGCATTTTGAATATCCAATACTTGAGT
>JBJXGB010000241.1:0-12944 GCA_046152935.1 Cytophagales bacterium | reverse complement strand
CATGTTTAAAAGCAATCTGAACAATCTCTTTCAACTTGGAAGGCGATAAAATGCCACCTAAAGCATTAATTTTTACAACGTGGCTTACTTTCATTATATTTTTAATTATTATTGTGTGATGAGAGTTGCAGAATACAAAGTTTATGATATTTTTAGACCACGTTTTTCGGAGCAGGAGGCTGATGCGATATTGGAATATGTTGCCGTAGCAAACGTTGAAAAATTGCCAAGCAAAGAAGATTTTGGTGATCTTTCAAACTTGTTTAAAGTTGAAATACTGCGACTCGAAAAAGAAATACTCGATGTTAAAAAGGATGTTGAAATCCTAAAAAGAGACGTAAACGAGCTTAGAAAAGATGTAAACGACCATAGAAAAGAAACTGCAAAGCAATATGCGGACATTATCAAATGGAATTTTATTTTTTGGATAGGACAATTGGCAGCACAAATAGCCATTATTAAATTTTTGGTTAAATAGTTTAGCTAGCCATAATTTTCTCCAAAATGCCTTTCACTTCCGGTCTGCAACTTCCGCAACCCATACCTGCACCAGTTTCTTGACACAAGTGCGTGAAATCTTTACATCCAGCCTTGATTTTATTGGTCAAATTTCCTTCGCCTACACTATTGCACGAACATACTAATTTGCCCAATACTGGTTCTGCTTTACTATTTGTTCTCAGCAATGCTAGGCGCTTATCAGAAAGCTCTATCTTGTTCTGTATCAGGTCTTTGTATTCAATAAATTCTGATTTGTCTCCAATCAAAATAGCACCAACTAATTTATCTTTGTAGATAATACACTTTTTGTAGTAACGCTTTGATTTATCTATAAATGTTACTTCTTCATATTCAGGATCATTGTTTGGGATTTCAGCAATTCCAATGGAGCATAATTGCAGCCCATCCATTTTAAGTATATTCATAAATACAGATCCGGCATAAATCGAACTCAAATCTCCAGCTAAATGATTGGCTATAACATTCGCTTGCGCTTCTGCTGCTGCCGTTATTCCCCACATAGTTCCATTAAATTCAGCAATTTCGCCAGCAGCATAAATGTTAGGGTCGGAAGTTTGCAAATATTCATTCACTACCACACCTCGCTTCACTTCTACGCCACAGGCTTTGGCCAATTCCACATTTGGGGCTGTACCAATGGCAAAAATTGCAGCAGCACATTCTATTTTTTTACCCGATTTTAACGTCACGGCTTCAATATGTTCATTGCCAATAAAAGACTGAACCTCGTCATTAAAAAAGAATTGTACACCTCGATCTTGGTACTCTTCCAATAGTAATTGACTTCCTAATTGGTCCAATTGCCTTTCCATAAGCCTGTCTGTCCGATTTACAACTGTCACTTTTACGTTCATTTCTACCAAGGAAGCAGCTATCTCCAAACCTAATAGACCACCACCAACTACCAATATATGATTGTTGGGCACACAATAAGGCTTAAATTTATCGGCATCAAGGCGGCTTCTCATCGTAAATAAACCTTCAATTTTACCCATGGGTACAGACGGAGGCACAAATGCCCTACTTCCCATGCCGAGAAAAAGAATATCGTAGGTATGTATTTCACCAGTATCGGTGGTAATCGTTTTCGCTTCTCGATCAATTTCTGTTACCAATATTTCCGTATGCACATTCAGGCTAAAATCTGGGATTTCCTCATCTTTCATTTTTACCAATTGATCCCAAACTTGATGCCCAGAAATATAATCGGGCAGCATTACACGATTGTAAAATGGCCAAAGCTCTTTGCTGAAAATGTGAATTTCGTCTTCTTTGTTGAGTTCTCGATAGGCCTTAATAAATCCGAAGCAAGCTGCACCAGCACCAATTATTACTATTTTTTGTTTTGGTTTACTGAATTTGGCAACTTCTACAGTTGAAAATTTAAAATCTGGTTCTTTTGATTTAGGGTCTAATAGGTTGTTAGTGAGGTTATTAGCTCGGCCGAAGTCATTATTTAATATTTTGCCCCAATGCATCGGCAAAAAGACAACTCCCTTCTTAATTTCAGTCGTTACTTTGGCTTTTGCTCTTACATCGCCCCTCAAATTATTTATTACCACCACATTTCCATCAGCAATATTTCTTTTTTCTGCATCAAAAGGATGGATTTCCAAATAGGGCAAATCAATATGTTGTTTCAATTTATTGACTTTCCCAGTTCTTGTCATGGTGTGCCATTGGTCGCGAATACGACCCGTGGTTAAGATTAAAGGAAAATCTTCATTGGGTTTTTCAGATTGATTTTCATCGGGGACAGCATGAATTTGTGCACGTTGATTGGGTGTGAAAAACTTTCGATCTTCAAACAAACGATGAACACCACCATTTAATTCACCTTTAGGGTAAGGCCATTGAACTGTGCCCCTAGTTTTCAATATTTCATAACTCAATCCCGAAATATCGATATTCGTTTCGGCAGTCAAAGAAGCGTGTTCATCATAAATTGCCGAATTAGATTTATAATTGAACTCTTTGCCGAAACCCATTTTATGGGCAAATTTTAGTATAATGTCAGTATCTGGAATAGCCTCTCCTGGTGCTTGAACTAACTTCTCCATGTGTGAAATTCTACGTTCCGAATTAGTCATTGTTCCCTCCTTTTCGGCCCAAGTGGCAGCTGGAAGTATCACATCAGCATATTTGGTGGTATCCGAAAGCCAAGAAGCATCTTGAACTACTACAAACTTGGCATTTTTTAAAGCCTCTTCAGCTTTTCTAACATCTGGCAAACTCACCAAAGGATTTGTACAAACAATCCATATCGCCTTCATTCTGCCATCAGCCAAAGCATCAAACATTTCAGTTGCGGTCAGGCCTGATTTGGGAGCTATTTTTACAGGTGAATTCCAAAATTTTTCTACTTCCTCGCGGTGTGCAGGATTCAACAAATCTCTGTGGGCAGGCAATAAATTGGCCAATCCACCAACTTCACGTCCGCCCATGGCGTTGGGTTGTCCTGTTAATGAAAAGGGACCTGAACCTGGCTTGCCGATATGTCCAGTAATTAAATTAAGATTTATTAAACTTAGATTTTTGTTTACCCCAATTACGCTTTGGTTCAAACCCATGGTCCACATGGTAATAAAGCCTTTGGCACGACTGATATATTCGGCAGCCCAACGGATATCTTCTGCCTTTACACCACAAATGGAAGCACTTTCTTTCAGTGTTTTCTCAAATACTTTGGTTTTGTACGCTTCAAATCCATCGGCATGATTATTAATAAATTCCAAATCAATGGCTTCTTTTTCGATTAATAATCGCCCAATGGCATGGTTTAGAACCACATCAGTGCCTGGATTTATCTGCAAATGCAAATCGGCCATGGCTGCGGTTTGCGTTTTTCGAGGATCAACTACTATTATTTTTATATCGGGATTAGCTTGCTTGTGCGCCTCAACTCTTCTCCACAAAATGGGGTGACACCAAGCAGGATTTGCGCCAGTTACAAAAAAAGTGTCGGCAATTTCTATGTCTTCGTAGCAAAGTGGAACGCTATCTTCGCCCAAACTCATTTTATAGCCTACTACAGCCGAACTCATGCATAATCTGGAATTGGTATCAATATTATTTGAACCAATAAATCCTTTCATCAACTTGTTGATAACATAGTATTCTTCTGTCAAGCATTGACCAGATACATAAAATCCAACTGAATCGGGGCCATATTTATCTATAAAAGTCTTGAAAACGGCCGCTGTACGATCTAATGCTTGGTCGAACGAAACCCTTTGTCTTGGCAAGTTTTTGTTGAATCGCATTTCTGGATAAAGGATTCTGTCCGATTTATCCATCACAGTGTAATGTAAATTCATGCCTTTGCTACAAAGCATTCCTTTATTTACAGGATGATCTTTATCTCCCTCAACAGAAATTTTGCCTCTTCCATCATCAGAAACAATAATTCCGCAACCAACACCGCAATAACAACACGTAGATTTTACTTTTTTTGCCATCTATTTTTGAATTGTGGTTGATGAGGACACGAACCACGGTTGAATGAATTGTTTGGGAATTCACTACCACTTATGCCTAGTTTGAATGTTTTCCGAAAGTGACATTTCTTTTAAACATCATTATTACCAATAGGTATAAAATTAGGTATTTATACTCTAAATTCAAATCAGATTTTGAGAAAAATACTATTTTGTTGTGCGATGTAGTCGCAAATTGAATATAATAAATAAAATATTGAATATTATTTGAATGCCAATAAAAAGTGGACTTAAAATGGTGATTTTAAGGGGTTTTGGCGGGTATCGAATAGATTTAGCAATTCGATACGATTGTTCGAAATTCTATAAAACAAGGAATTGTGTTTGGTTACTAAAACCCTAAAGATATTTATGGTTTTAGTTTTTATGCCAGATTCTGGCATATTCGTAATTTGATTTAACGATTTCTCAATTTGGTCTAGAAAATTCAACGCCACTTTTTCCGACCAGTTATAATTTAAGTAGTCAAGCACTAGCTTCAGATCACTTACGAAATTTTCGGAGTAGATAATTTCGTACGCCATTTTTTCTTGATTAAGTTAAACTGGTCTTGGGTCTTATACCTTCCATTTTCTATTTGGTTTATCGATTCCAAAAGCCTTTGTTCTTGTTCAGGCGTTAAATCATCAGTGGTGTCGACTTCAAGTTCTTTTTCATCTTTCATCAAATGAAAATACTGGAAAAGCCTACTTTCGTCTTCGTAGCTTTCGATTAGCTTGTGGAATTCTTCTTTTAAAGTAGCCGTTTCCATCGTTTTTATTTTAGAATTAGCGGAGTTGATGCCCAAATTTAGCAAAAAAACAATGATTATAAAAACGGTGATTTTGAAGGGTTTTGACGGGTGTCGAATAGATTTAGCAATTCGATACGGTTGTCGTAAATCTTGTAGAAAAGTGCATTGTGCTTGGTAACTAATATTTTGTAAATATTTTTATACTTTCTATAGGGAATACCTGAAAATGGCGAGTATGTAATGAAATCTATCTTGTTATTGAGTTTATCGATAAAACTTAATGCGGTCTTTTTTGACCAATTATAAACAAGATAAGCAACTACATTTTCTACGTCTTCAGTGAATTTTTCACTCCATTCTATAGATTTTCTATCCATTGCTTCATTTTAAGCATTGCAATCTCATGAGGTACTCCTTCATTTCTGTCAGCTATTTCAATTGATTCAATGAGCCTTTGTTCTTGTTTAGGCGTTAAATCATCAGTGATGTCGACTTCAAGTTCTTTTTCATCTTTCATCAAATGAAAATACTGGAAAAGCCTATTTTCATCTTCGTAGCTTTCGATTAGCTTGTGGAATTCTTCTTTTAAAGTAGCTGTTTCCATCGTTTTTATTTTAAAATTAGCTAGATCTAGACTAAAATCCAAAAAATAACCCACGATTAAGATCGTGGGATTCTTTATTAATCCTCAATAGAAAACTTTTCAAAAAGCAGGCTCATTAATTTGTCGTGTATTTCTACATATTTTGGATTGTGGACAATATCTTTTTTATTTCTCGGTCTTTCAATGTCGATATCTACAATTTCTTTGATGCCGGCAGCTGGTCCATTAGTCATTACTACCACTTTATCGCTCAAGAAAATGGCTTCCTCAATGTCATGGGTCACCATTACAATCGTTTTATTTCTATTGTCTAAATTCCAAAGTTTTAATAGTTCGATGTGCATTGTGCCTTTGGTTAGCGCATCCAACGCGCCAAAAGGCTCATCTAGTAATAAAATACTAGGGTTGATGGCAAAGGCACGGGCAATTGCCGTACGTTGTTTCATTCCACCCGAAAGCTGACTAGGCAATTTGTCTTTATGCGGCCACAGATTTACCATTTTCAAACCGTCTTCAACAATTTGCTTTTTTTCGGCTTTCGGTTTGTCCTTCAGAACGCTATCAACTGCCTCAAATATGTTTTCCTGAACGGTAAGCCAAGGTAAAAGCGAGTAGTTTTGAAATACAATTCCACGATCTGGGCCAGGCCCTTTTACGACTTTGTTATTAGCCAATACCTGACCTTTGGTAGGCTTTACCATGCCACTTATGGTATTCATCAGCGTAGATTTTCCACAACCAGAATGTCCGATCAAGGCTACTATTTCGCCTTTCTTTATCTCAAGTGAAACTTCTTTTACTGCAACGAATTCGCCTTTGGGAGTATCGAAACTGATGGTAACATTCTGAATATCAATGCTCACTGGCTTTGGAACTTTGTGAAATTCACTTGCCGAATCTTTTAGTATTTCTGTTGATGTGTTCATTTTTATGAATGGGTTATGATTTGTTGGATTTGACAACTTTAGATTTGACAACTTTTCAAAAGTTGTCAAATCTATGCGTAAGAATATCTTTTTTGTAATGCATTGAATCCCTTGTCAAGAGCCAAACCGACTAATCCAATGATGAAAATGGCCAGAATCACTTTTTCTAACGATCCAGCGTTGTAGCTATCCCACACGAAAAAGCCAATTCCAAGCCCACCAGATAGCATTTCGCCTGCTACGATTACCATCCAGGCTACTCCAATGCTTAGTCTCAAACCTGTAAAAATATGCGAAAGTGAGTAAGGAATCATGATTTTAGTAATATACCTCCAAGGCGAAAAACCAAATGCCTTACCCACATTTTTATGATCGCTGGGGATTGAGGCTACTCCCACAGCAGTATTTATTAAAGTAGGCCAAAGTGAAGTAATGAAAATCATAAATATGGTAGCCCCTGCAGCATCTTTCAAAGCTATCATTCCCAATGGAAACCAAGCCAAAGGTGATACTGGTCTCAAGATTTGCACAATCGGGTTGATTAAGTTCATTGCCAATTTGGAAGAACCCATGATAAACCCAACTGGTATTGCTACCAAGCTACCTAATAGAAATCCTGAAAAAACCCTCAGTAATGAACTGTAAAGCGTAACTAAAATGCCTTTGTAGTTTGGGTCTTCGGGATTGTTGTAAAAGGGATTTTCATCAAAAAACAACTCTTGTATGGCAATTTTGCCCGCTTCAGGTCCTGGAATATCTCCGTTGGTTTGCCAAAAAATAAATTGCCAAAACAGAATTAAGACACAAACACTCCCTACAAAATAAAATAGTGGTTGAAGTTTGTAAACTGTCCATTTGAAAGAGTTGATTGCTATTTTCATAATTGTAAGACCCCAACCTCGAAGGGGATTTTTTTGGTTGAATGCACCACGAGGTTTATTGGTACATTTATTTCATTTATCCATCAGTTAAAGCTGATGGCTATTCAAATTTCGTCACGATTAATTGCCTGTAGCCCCAGCCTAAATCCCTACCCGTACGGTAGGGACTTCTCGCCCTAATTGGTGTTTTCACCAACTAGCTTGTTTGTTGGTGAAAACACCAACAAAGGCTTTTATTTTTTACATTTTGCTAAATAATCACTGGGATTACTTGGGTCGAAGCTTGTAGCATCTAATTTGATAGTGAAGGCCTTCATTTCATCTGAAGCCAACGGCACATTCATTTCTTTTGCTACTTCAGCATACAAATCATCTAAAATTAATTTGTCTGCAATTGCCTTATAATCAGCAGGTAAAGATTTCAAATAGCCAAAACGAACATATTGAGTCAAGAACCAGATTCCATGCGATTTACGCGGCATATTCACAAAACCGCCTTTATAAAACGTCATGTAATCTTCTTTGTATTTCACAACACCATAGTCGCAGCCTACATCATTGCTACCCATCAATCGGGCTTCCACCACTGGCAATTGGGCTTTTGCATTTACGTAACGTACGTCAGCAATCATGGCGGCTACTTCTTTGCGGTTTTTTGGATTGTCAATGTATTGACAGGCTTCCAAAATGGCTTTCATCACTTTTTTGAGATCGTCTTTGCGTTTTTCAGGAAATTCTTTGTTAACCACCAGTGCTTTTTCTGGATGATCTTTCCAAATATCTTGCGAAGCACACAGTGTAAAACCTACATTTTGGGCAGAAGCTACGCCATTCCAAGGCTCACCTACACAATATCCCTCCATATTATCAACACGCATATTGGCTACCATTTGAGGTGGTGGAATAGTGATAATACCTACACTTTTCATGTTTACACCAGCATAAGCCAGCAGCACACGAAGCCACATATCGTGGGTGCCTCCAGGAAATGTCATGGCGAAAGTCACTTCTTTCTTTGTTTGCAAAGTTTTTATCCCCTCAGTAATTTTTCCGTACTGTTTGATGCCAACTATACCACATAATTCTTTAGTGAGTGTGATACCTTGGCCGTTATTGTTCAAAACCATGGCTATTTTCATTTCTGAACCTTCTTTTCCGCCTACGCCAGTATAGACCGAAAATGGCATTCCGAACAGACAATGGGCGCCATCCAATTCACCAGTCAACACTTTGTCACGAATATTTGCCCAAGATGCCTCTTTGCTTAACACGACATCTACGCCATATTTCTTAAATAAACCCTTCTCTTTGGCTACTACCAATGGAGCACAATCTGTAAGGGGAATAAACCCCAGCTTTATGGGATCGCTTTGAGCGATTGATACGATTGAAAGGGTAGATAACCCTATCATTGCCAAGCATTTAGCTATATTTTTGAACGATATTTTTTTCATGTTTTTTTATTTTTTTGATGGATAAAATCTTTAATCTTTTTGTCTTTAATCTTTATTCTCACCTCTAGTTCTTAATAGCTACTGGTTTTTGGTATAAGAATTCTGGTCTAAAGTTTAATTGTAGATAAGCCCATTGATTAAATCTGTCGTATCCGTCTTTACCACCAGCTAATCCTTTAGATGCTGCCAAAGTTGGGGTAGCTAGAAATACCGAGTATCCAGCTTCAAGATTCACGAATTTATTGATCTGATAATTAGCCACTAAATCTAACTCCTGGCCGTAGGTAGATTCCAACTTTTCGAAGGGGTTTTGCACGGTATTGGTAGTGACAGCTCCAGAAATTGGGTCAGTGGTGGTGGTTGAAGTTGTAGCTGTTGCTCTCCAATTCACATCCTTGCCCGCAGTCATAAAATGGTGGACATCTAAAGTGACCCAGAAATTCTTACGATCGTGGCGAAGTCTGAAATAGAAATCTTGTAAGCCTGAACGTGGCGAACCTGTGCCAACATAGAAATAATCCATATAGCCCCACCATCTATGCGGAGTGCCGTAGAGTGGGTCGAAACGGTTGTCTCCCGAGCCAGCTGCCGTAGCGCCTGATCCTGTTACGTTTGTCGTATTTCCTGATAAAATATCGTAGCCAGGGCCAAAAGTCCATTTGCCAATGGTGTAGGTGCCATAGAAAAAGGCATGGTAGGCATTGATAAATCTGCCAGCAGGATTGTGCCCAAATTGTCCATAAGCACCTCCATTCAACAAAATCTTGCCATTCTCACTTGCATTGCCGATTTGGGTGCTGAATTGCCCGCCAATTGTAAACCTATGATTTAGGGCGTTTGTATTGTAACTTCTACCTATAAGCGTGCCCAAATTGGTAGTGTCGCCACCTGCAGACCCTCTTGAAACACCTCCAGGTATTGTTTGGACCGTATATCTTTGGAAATTATCGTTGATACCCATCAAAGTTATTTTGGTTTGGTTAAATTTTCTAGAGGCAACCAAAAAAGCCAAGGTCTTATAGTGGTTATTCAAAGCATTGGTTGTGGGGCCAGCGCCCGCAACTACTGGCATATTGCCTCCGGCATCATTTGTTTGCACAAAATTCGCAGGTAAGGGTACCAAAGCACCAGAGCTGCTCGTTCCAAAACCACTCGTATTTACTGAGGAGTAGGTATTGTTAGTCTTGTTAAATGCATCTGTATTCTGATTGAAAGCACCTCCCAGATCTACTTGATAGCCTTTGTGCAAAAATTTTAAGACCACAGCATCGTGCCTTCTGCCTTGTTGCAACCAGTCTAAATTTCCAAAAAGACGAGAATCTTCATATACGATTTCTTGGCGACCTACTTTTAATGAAAGATTGTCTATTTTGAGCTTGCAATTGGTATCTGCTGTGGTCGCAAGGGTAAATTCGCCCCAACCTTGGTGCAAAAAGAGTCTGTTTCCATCCGCATTATTGATCGTTGAGGCATCTTGCCCCCAAACACGTACATCTCTAAAATCCATTAAGAAATTAAATTTGTCGAATCTGAATCCTAAATTCAAATTGGTGCGTTGAGAAATAAAACCCGCAGCACTGTTTTCGGAAGTAAGTTTCGGATCACCAAGGCCTTGTCTAAATTCAGCTCGAGGCCTCACTTGTGCTCCGATTGTCCAAAGTGGAATTCCGGGCAGTTGAAAAACCGGTTGGTTTGGAACAAATTGTGCAAAACATGCGATTTGAGTAAATATACTCAATAATACTCCTACTGTGATTTTGAAATGTAAGGGTTTTTTCATTGATTTGATCTGTGGTTAATTGTAAAACAATATTCAAGTGTTGGGTTACGATTGATTGGAAGGGCAGAGCTGCAACTCTGTCCTTTTTTAATTATGCTTCATCCCGAATGCACCATTAAATGTTAGGGCTATTTTGCTTATTTCGTATCTTTTTTTCATTTTGTGGTTTAAATACAATGCCTATTTTTTATTTTTATATATAATACTTAAATTTTGCCTTCGATTTCAAACCTACAAATTAAGTATTAGTACTCAAAATAAATGAGTATATATTTTAGATGGTATTTTGAAAAAAAGGAATAAAAATTGAATATTCTATTAAAAATGAAACCTATTATTTAAAAAGTTATATTGAATCTTGTAATATTGGTTTGTTTTGAAGCTATGGTTTGTAAAAAAGTGGTTTTTTATATTTATTTTACTCACTAGATTAATGAGTATATTTTCTGTTAATTATGGAATTTGAAAAGACAGGTCAAAAAATCAACCCTGTTTTTCAGTTTGAGTAGGTAAATATGGGATTATGTCCCCAAATGAGTATATACTACTCTAAAAAATAAAAAAATACCACCTAAGCTTTTGAAAAGCAAAGGTGGTATAAATCTGCTAGCTGTTAACTTGCAGTTTGGTACGTATTAGCAACATTTAATTGCCACACAGTGATTAATTGGTTTTGTACAACTTAATCGCTTTTGTGCCCTTGGCGCTAGCTACCTTCACTATGTAAATGCCAGAGGCTAAATCTGAAATATTTTCAGAAATCAATGTATTTGCCGCTGTGTTTCCAGATTTCAAAACCGAGCCTGTTAAATCGCACAAAGACCAAGTGTCGTTTGCATTTAATTGCATATTTATCACGTGAGTAGCAGGATTTGGATAGATATTTTGGTTTTCTGAAGCTACATCTTCCAAAGTAGAAGTTGGGTCAGCAATACTAGTGCATCTGCTGCTAATAAATGTACCGACCACTGTACCTGCTACATCGGCAGCTACTGCAAATGTAGTGCCAAGTGGGGATATCGCAATTGCTTTAGGCTCAGAAGGCACATTGCCGATTTTCGTCCAAGTGCCACCAGCATTAGCTGTTACAAATACATCGCCATTACCGTTGGCAAAAGCACCATTATTATTATCGTAAAAAGCCACACCTCTTATTTCAATTTCATCTGCCGAACCAGCAACCGTTACCAATTGAAAAGTGGCATCGAAAGAGGTAGCTTTTAATAAATATTGAGCAGCCACATTCCAGATAGTTCCATTGGGCGTGATAGCAATTGAGCGACCTTTCTCTTGAGCCATATAGTAATCAGTAGCACCTTTGTCGGCAAATTTCATCGCATTCCACGTAAAATCAGTTCCTGAAGCCAAGATGTCAGCATAGAAAATTTGACCTTCTTCATCAATATCTGTTACGGCATACGCTTTTGTGCCTTGAATGGCTACGGTGAAAAACTCGCCTGGGTTGGTTGCATTTAGCATTGAGTTGGTGAACATGGTTTGTTGAGTCCAGTTAGAACCACCATTTGTGGTAACAAACAAACCGCCTTGAGCGGCTGCAAAGCCAATATTTTGGTTCGGAGCTGGGGCAAATACCAAATGATTTACATCGCCTTCTTCTACAGCAGTGTTAAAACCTGCAATTTCAGAAAATGTAGTTCCACCGTCAATGGTTTTGAATAATTTAGCATCGTCATTGGCAAAGAAACCAACGGTGGTATTTGGGAAGAAATACCCAGCTCTGAAATTGGCATCAGATGCACCAGCAATTGTTAAAGTACTGAATGTCCATTTGCCGTTGGAATACGTTCCTTTCCCAGCCAAACCATCGCTACCGCCAGCGAATACTGTATTTTCATCAGAATATGCATGAAAATAAATATCTTTATCGCCAGCATTTGCCCAAATAGGTGCAGAAGCTGCCGTGCAAACTACACCCAAGGGAAGCGTGGATGTAACTACAGTAATTAAAGGGGGCGTACAAATATTTGTCAAGAAAGTACCAGGTACACCAGAACCTGCATCTGCGGCTACGGCTAAAGATTTGCCTGCTGGTGAGTAAATTATAGCTTTTGGTTCTGATGGCACATTACCTAACAATGACCAATTGACTCCAGCATTTGTGGTTACAAACACATCGCCATTTGCATTTGCAAAAGCACCTTTACTGTCGTCAAAAAACGAAACACCTCTTATTTCAATTTCATCAGCCGAACCAGCTACAGTCACCACTTGAAAAGTAGCAGATGTATTGGTAGCTTTTAACAAATATTGTGCAGCGGCATTCCAAATTGTACCATTTGGTGTAATCGTGATGCCTCGGCCTTTTTCTTGTGCCATATAATAATCTGTAGCGCCTTTGTCTGCAAATTTCATTGCATTCCAAGTAAGTGTCGTAGATGTACCACTAAAAGTCGTATAAAATATTTGGCCTTCTTCATCAATATCAGTAACAGCATAAGCAATATTTCCCTCTATCGCCACTGTGAAAAATTCGCCAGGATTGGTATCATTTAGCATTGAATTGTTGAAATTGTTTTGTCTGGCCCA
>JBJXGB010000232.1:0-4923 GCA_046152935.1 Cytophagales bacterium | reverse complement strand
TGGATTACCTTCAGAAATCAGCTTTGTATCCTCCATTAATTGAAAGTATTCCAAGTGCTGAGCTTGGTTTGAGCGTGGTTATTCCATGTTTTGATGAACCAGCGCTTTTGACTTCTCTTCAAAGTTTGCAGAATTGTGTTTTGCCAAATTCAAAAGTTGAAGTTATTGTCGTTATCAATTGTAGTGAAGGTGCTGATAATCAAATTATTAACCAGAATAGAATTGCGAACGATGAGGCAGCGAAATTTGCACTTCTTCATTCTACAAACCATTTGAAATTTTACATTTTCAATTTACAGTTTCCACCCAAACATTCGGGTGTAGGTTTGGCTAGAAAGGTAGGCATGGACGAAGCTGTAAGGCGGTTTGAGGTATTGAACAAAGATGGTATAATAGTTTGCTTTGATGCTGATAGTCAATGTGATAGCAATTATTTAGTTGAAATTGAAAAGGCTTTCAAAGCTAATCCTTTGTCGCCAGGCGCGTCTATTTATTTTGAACATCCAATTGAAGGTTCGGAGTTTTCAGATCAGATATACGAAGGCATCATTCAATACGAATTGTATTTAAGATATTATTGCAATGCTTTAAAATGGGCTGGTCATCCTCATGCTTTTCAAACGATTGGGTCATCAATGGCTGTAAAAAGTAAAGTTTATCAGGCGCAAGGTGGCATGAATAAGCGCAAAGCTGGTGAAGATTTCTATTTTTTGGAAAAAATTATTCCTCTAGGAAATTTTATCGAAATTAATTCGACTAAAGTAGTTCCATCGCCTCGACCATCACATCGTGTTCCCTTTGGCACAGGTAAAGCCGTAAGCCAATGGCTTGAAACCCGATCTGATTTAACACATAATTTACTGATTTTCAGAGATTTGAAGTTGGTATTTGAGTCAATTCCGTTGCTTTATCATTCAAAAAACGATAAAGAAATTTATGACAAATTTCCCGTAATTTTTCAGAAATTTGTAGATTATTCGGCATTTGAAACAGTAATAAATGAGTTGGTTGACAATACAAATTCATTTTCCGCCTTCAATAGCCGATTTTTCAGATGGTTCAATCTGTTTAGGGTTTTGAAATTTGTGCATTTTTGCGATGATGAAGTTTATGGTCAAGTTCCTATAGATGAATGCGTTAGAGAATTGATGGTAAACCTTCAAATGAATGGCGAAGCAACTTCGCAAACCGAATTATTGTTGAAATTGAGAAGATACGACCGGCAAACTTTTAAATAATTGGCAATACTATTCTTAAATTCTATTTTTCGTTTAATTTTGCCCAAACGAAATTAAAATTATTTTAACCTCTTAACGCAATTACAAAAATGTCAAAAGTAAAAGTTGGTATCAATGGTTTTGGTCGTATCGGACGCTTGGTGTTTCGTGCAGCCGCTAACAATCCAAATATCGAAGTAGTAGGAATCAACGACTTAATAGATGTTGATTACATGGTTTATATGTTGAAATACGATTCTACACACGGTCGTTTCGATGGCACTGCCGAGGTAAAAGACGGCAAGATGGTTGTAAATGGCAAAGAAATACGCGTAACTGCCGAAAGAGATCCTGCAAACCTCAAATGGAGCGAAATTGGTGCAGATTACGTAGTAGAATCTACTGGTTTGTTTTTAGATAAAGCCACCGCAAGCAAACACTTAGAAGCTGGCGCTAAATATGTAGTTTTATCTGCTCCCGCAAAAGACGATACCCCTACTTATGTGATGGGCGTAAATAATAAAAAATTCACGAAAGATCAAACCATCATTTCCAACGCTTCTTGTACTACCAATTGCTTGGCGCCAATATCAAAAGTATTGAACGACAAATGGGGAATTGAAGAAGGTTTGATGACCACCGTTCATGCTGCTACTGCTACTCAAAAAACAGTTGATGGACCTTCTGCCAAAGATTGGAGAGGTGGACGTGGTGCTTACCAAAATATTATTCCATCTTCTACTGGTGCAGCTAAAGCCGTTGGTTTGGTTATTCCGGAATTGAAAGGCAAACTAACTGGTATGTCGTTCAGAGTGCCAACTGCTGATGTTTCTGTGGTGGATTTAACTGTAAAGTTGAAAACACCTGCTACTTATGAAGAAATAAAAGCTGAAATGAAACGTGCTTCTGAAAATGAATTGAAGGGAATTTTGGGCTACACTGAAGATGAAGTCGTTTCTACAGACTTTTTGGGTGATGCTCGTACTTCTATTTTTGATGCAAAAGCTGGTATTCAATTGAGCCCACAATTTTTGAAAGTGGTTTCTTGGTACGATAATGAGTGGGGCTATTCAAACAAAGTAGTTGATTTGATAAGCTATATTGCTTCTGTTTAATATTAAGTTTTAAGAAACAAAACAGGCTGCTTCGAAAGAGGCAGCCTGTTTTGTTTTTAATATTTATCTCGAGCGAAAATATTGCAAAATATTTTTTCCCTTAATAGCTAGTTCAATCAATTAGAAGCAAATTCCAATCCATTTTTCCAAAATTCTTTTTTGGGTAACGGTGCTACAATCTCTAAAGGTTCGTTTTTGATAGGATGAACAAATTGGATTTTACGGGCATGAAGGCAAATACTGGCATCTGGATTGGGTACAGTTGCGCCATATTTCAAATCGCCTTTGATTTTACTACCAATTTTTGAAAGTTGCGACCTTATCTGGTGAAAGCGACCAGTAACTAGCTTTACCTCCAAAAGTGTTTCTGTTTCAAAATTTTTCAAAATTTTGAAACTCAATTCTGCCCTCTGGCTGTCTTTTACTTCTTGATTGTAAGCGATAGAAAAATGCTTTTTTGAATCTTTTTTTAGCCAATTTATAAGTGTATCTTCCTCATTTTTAGGCCTTTGCAACACCAATGCCCAATAAGTCTTGCTTATTTTATTTTCTCTAAATAGCTCATTCATGCGCTCCAAAGCCTTTGAAGTTTTCGCTAAAATAACCAGTCCGCTCACTGGCCTATCCAATCGATGAACTACTCCACAGAACACATTTCCCTGTTTTTGATACTTTTCCTTCAAATATTCTTTTGCATAATCTGCAAGACATTTGTCTTCAGTTACATCGCCTTGCACAAGTACTCCAGCGGCTTTATTTACTACTAAAAGATGGTTATCCTCAAAAAGAACTGTGAAAATAGAATTGAAATCGGTGGGCATGTAGGTTAGAATAATTCAAGTAATTGCCAAAAATACTTGAAAACTAAATAGGCTTTGGTTTCTATTGAAAAAACAATCACAAATATCAGTTTCCTAAACCAAATGGTATTCTTGATTTTACGAACAGTAGAAAAGTATCATTTCACTTTCTTGTCGACAATCACACCTTTTATCGTTAAATGAGAAATGGCAGGAGTTGTGTTGGCCGTAATTGTCAATGATTTGTTGAACGTACCCACTTTGGCTTTGTATTTGTAGCCTGCTTTCACAATACCAGTCTGACCTGGCATCACTGGCTTTTTTACCCAATCTGCCAGGGTACATTCGCAAGCGGTCTTGATGTCAGATATTATAAGTGGCTCATTACCAGTATTTTTATATTTAAAAGAAACCCAAAGTGTATCGTCTTTTTCTTCGTAAGTGCCGAAATCGTACTCCGATTTTTCGAAAGTAATGTCAGCTTGGGCAAAAGACTGAAATAAAAATAACAGTAAGAATATTGGCAATAGTAATATTTTCATTTGTGTATAAAATTATTTATTAAAATAGGTTAGTTAGAATATTTTCTCGTCTGGCGGACCAATATCTGAGCAGCAATTTGATTCATGAACGGTTTTAATCCATTGTTCTTGTGTAATGGTAACCACTTTTTCGACAGGTTTTTGACACCAATCACAAAATTGCATTGTTTCAGCTAAAAAACCTGTGCCTTCACATTTCGTACAAACGTACCCACATCCAGCCATCAAAATTCTAAATAAGGTTTCATTTTCTCAATTTCCTCCACCGAAATCGTTTGTATTTGTTTCAACTGATCTATTCCGTAATAAGTTCCGTGCATTTTCCTGTAGTTCAATATCAATTTTGCTTTCGTAAAACCAATATACGGATGAGATTTTAACAATTGAAAGTCATCAGTATTTACATTAATTTTTTCAGCTTGAAAACCTTCTTCAATCAAGAATTTCTTTTCTATTTCTTTAATCGTGGTCGAATCAAGACCCCAAACCTCCTTTAATTGATAAAAACTAAGAAAACCACCTAGTTTTTCGCGGTATTTAATTATTCTTGAAGCAAGTTTTAAGCCAACACCATATACTTTTTCTAGCGCAATCGTATCAGCCAAATTCAAATCTTGCTTTTTAAATATTTTTGGCGATTTTTCTGGATAATTTTGCGGGTATTTCGATTTAAAATCATCGCTCTTCGCTTCTTTTTTAGTGTTTTCAAATGCAATTATTGCGGGCAGATCAATAAATGGTTCAAGCTCTGCATACTTGGTTTCAGGCAAACCATACATCTTTTTCAAATCTGCTTTCACTTTAAATTTCCCTCCTTTGGTTCGGTATTTTACAATTCGTTCTGCCAAGTATTGTTTTAACCCCAGACTTATCAAATCATTTTCGGAAATGGTATTTGGATTGAAATGAAAAAGTTTCACCGCGTTTTCATTCTTTATGTAAGGCTCAAAAGATGGCTTTTGATAGGTTTTATAAACTACTTTATGAGTTTCAAGATGCGCCACCAAACTATCTAAAGTTTGCGATTCTTTTAGATTGAGGCCAATTTCTTTCACAGAAAAGTGATCGTACACGATGGTACCAACTATCACAAAAAGCATGATGGCAATCATTACCACAAATCCATTCATCTCTTTTTGTGAGAAATCGAAAAAATCTTTAATAAAGCTGAAAACTGGGTTTTTCATTTTATAACGAGTGTCACTAATTATCTCACAAATTCAAAGCCAATTCAATCACTTTTTTTGCT
>JBJXGB010000224.1:0-12602 GCA_046152935.1 Cytophagales bacterium | reverse complement strand
ACCCCTTGCAAACGATATACTTCTTGAATTTCATTTACCAAATATTCTTGCACAGCAGTTGGGCCTTTGATCGATAATATATCTGAAGGAGTAATGGCTCCATCAGATAGGGCAGAACCAGCTTTGATATAATCACCATCTTGAACCAAAATGTGCTTAGACAATGGCACTAAGTATTTTTTCTTAATTCCATCACGAGATTCAATATTCACCTCTCGATTTCCTCTTCTGATCGTACCGTAAGTTACAATACCATCAATTTCGCTTACAACAGCAGGATTAGAAGGGTTTCTTGCTTCGAAAAGCTCCGTTACCCTTGGCAGGCCACCAGTAATATCACGGTTTTTACCAACTGAGCGAGGCATTTTAGCAAGAATTTCTCCTGCTTTCATTTTCTTGCCTTCTTCTACTGCCAAACGAGCACCAACTGGTAAATTGTATGATTTTGGGTCACCAGTGTTGCCCGTTACTCTTATAGCTGCATTTTTAGCTTTGTCTTTTGTTTCGATAATCACTTTCTCTTTGTGACCAGTTACCTCATCAAATTCTTCTTTGAAAGTGATACCTTCTTCTACAGCATCGTAAGAAACTTCTCCTTCAATTTCGGTAAGGATAACGGCATTAAAAGGATCCCAAAAACAGATTTCATCGCCTTTCAATACTTTCGCTCCATTTTTTACCTTCAATGTAGAACCGTAAGGCACTACATTAGAAATAAGTGTACGACCTTGTGCATCTACTAATTTTATTTCGCCAGATCTTCCAATAACTATTTGTGTGTGAACACCTTCAGCGTTGGTAGTATCTACAAATCTTAATTCGTCAAATTCAATTATTGAATCAAATTTAGCTTTCATGGTAGATTCTACCTGAATGTTCGATGCCGTACCACCCACGTGGAATGTACGAAGTGTTAACTGAGTACCTGGCTCACCGATAGATTGCGCAGCAATTACACCAACAGCTTCACCCTTTTGTGTGCTTTTGCCGGTAGTCAAATTACGACCATAACATTTGGCACAAATACCACGTTTGGTTTCACAAGTCAATACCGAACGAATTTCAACCTCTTCAATACCAGCTTCTTCTATGGCAGCAGCGTGTTCTTCAAGAATTATTTCACCAGATTTTAAAATCAATTCATTGCTAAGGATGCCATAAACATCGTGAACTGAAACACGACCTAATATTCTGTCAGCTAATGATTCAACGATGTCTTCATTATCTTTTAAGGCAGAGGCAGTAATACCACGGAGTGTACCACAATCTTCTTCATTAATAATAACGTCTTGAGCCACATCTACCAACCTACGAGTTAAATAACCCGCATCGGCAGTTTTTAGAGCTGTATCGGCCAAGCCTTTACGAGCACCGTGAGTAGAGATAAAGTATTCCAATACATCCAACCCTTCTTTGAAGTTAGAAATAATTGGGTTTTCAATGATTTCACCTACTGAACCAGCCAAATTCTTTTGTGGCTTCGCCATCAAACCTCTCATTCCACCTAGCTGACGAATTTGCTCGCGAGAACCACGGGCTCCAGAGTGCATCATCATATAAATAGGGTTGAAGCCTTGGCGGTCATTTTCTTGTTTCTTCATCAAAGTCTCAGTGATGTTTGAGTTCACACGAGTCCAAATGTCAATAATCTGGTTGTAACGCTCATTATCAGTGATAAGACCCATGTAGTAATTGCTCCAAACGGCATCAACTTCTTCTTGAGCTTTCGCAATCAACTCTACTTTATTGTCAGGCGACATGATGTCGGTAACGCTGATCGATAAGCCACCACGGAAAGCTGATTGGAAACCTAACTCCTTAATGTTGTCTAGGAAATTTGCACAACGAGAATAACCTACAGTTTTGAAAACAGTACCAATTATTTGTTGAAGTTTTTTCTTGGTTAATAATTCATCAATAAAACCGCACTCTTCTGGTACAAATTGATTGAAAAGTACTCTTCCAGCTACGGTATCAATGATTTTATCTTCTAATTCGCCTTTGCTATTTTTTACTTTGCCTTTTACTTTTATTAAAGCGTGTTTAGAAAGCACCCCTTCGTTGATGGCAATAATTACATCTTCAAAGCCATAGAAAATTCTTCCTTCACCTTGTTCAGTTTTATCGGCAGTACTTGGGCGTCCTTTGGTAATGTAGTACAAACCAAGCACCATATCTTGCGATGGCACAGTGATTGGAGCTCCATTGGCTGGGTTCAATATGTTATGAGAAGCCAACATTAAAGTTTGTGCTTCTAGAATTGCTTCATGACCAAGCGGTACGTGAACCGCCATTTGATCACCATCGAAATCGGCATTGAAAGCAGTACAAACCAATGGATGCAATTGTATCGCTTTTCCTTCTATTAATTTAGGTTGGAAAGCTTGGATACCTAATCTGTGCAAAGTAGGCGCACGATTCAATAATATAGGATGTCCTTTCAATACATTTTCCAAAATATCCCAAACTACAGCATCTTTTCTGTCTACAATTTTCTTGGCAGATTTTACAGTTTTTACAATACCACGTTCAATCAGTTTTCTGATAACGAATGGTTTGAAAAGTTCAGCAGCCATATCTTTTGGCAATCCGCACTCATGTAATTTCAATTCTGGCCCAACTACGATTACCGAACGACCTGAATAATCAACCCTTTTACCTAATAAGTTTTGACGGAAACGACCATTTTTACCTTTAAGCATATCAGAAAGTGATTTCAAGGCACGGTTTCCTTCTGCACGAACTGCATTTACCTTACGAGAGTTGTCAAATAATGAATCGACAGCCTCTTGCAACATTCTTTTTTCATTTCTTAAAATAACCTCTGGAGCTTTAATCTCGATCAAACGTTTCAAACGGTTGTTACGAATGATTACTCTTCTGTACAAATCGTTCAAATCGGAAGTCGCAAAACGACCGCCATCCAAAGGAACTAATGGACGTAATTCAGGAGGAATAACAGGAACCATACGAATAATCATCCATTCTGGCTTGTTTGTAATTCTTGTATTGGCATCACGGAAAGCTTCTACTACTTTCAAACGTTTTAGAGCGTCTGCTTTTCTTTGTTGAGAAGTATCGTGAGAGGCTTGGTAACGAAGATTAAAAGAAAGAGAATCTAAGTCTAATCTTGATAATAAAAATTCCAAGGCATCAGCTCCCATTTTGGCAACAAACTTGTTAGGGTCGTTGTCATCGAGCATTTGATTTTCTCTTGGTAATTTATCTATGATATCTAAATATTCGTCTTCGGTTAAAAAGTCAAGGTAATTTACACCGTCTTCAGATTTAACACCTGCTTTGCAAACTACATATCGTTCATAATATATGATCTGATCTAGTTTTTTAGAAGGCATTCCTAACAAATACCCAATTTTGTTTGGTAAGGAACGGAAATACCAAATATGTGCTACTGGAACCACTAATTCAATGTGTCCCATGCGCTCTCTGCGAACTTTCTTTTCAGTAACTTCTACACCGCAACGATCGCAAATAATTCCTTTGTAACGGATTCTTTTGTATTTTCCGCAATGACACTCATAATCTTTAACTGGACCGAAAATACGCTCGCAGAATAAACCGCCCATTTCTGGTTTGTAAGTTCTGTAATTGATGGTTTCGGGTTGTGTAACTTCTCCGTATGAACCTTCGAGAATTGATTCTGGAGACGCTAAACTGATTGTGACTCTATTGAAATCTGAGCTGAACTTTTTGTTTTTGCGTAACGCCATATAATTGATTGATTATCAATATGTTATAATAAGCTGATATATATTTGGTAGACTACACCAAGGAAAAAGAATGCAAAAATAAGACAATTATCTTTGATACTATAAGAAAACATGAAAAAAATGTTGATAGTTTTGAACATTGCCAAATTTGATTAAGCAAATGAGAGTCTAAGAAATTAAAATTGGAAATTATATGTGCGATAAAGGAAATGTTGTGGAATACCTAAAAAGTATCTTCAAAAATATCAGCTAAGTCTATCTCCAACGCTGGCAGTGTTTTGAGCCGTACTTTGCTATCACACACATATTTCTGGTCAAGTTTGTATTTACCATTTTCCAAGACGTAAACATCTAACAATTGCTCTCCCGGATAAATGACCCAATATTCGTTTACTCCTGCTTCTTGGTAAAGCTCGTATTTCAGTGTTAGGTCCTTCTTTGACGTGAAGGGAGATAATATTTCCAAAATAAAATCTGGTGAACCATTGCAGCCTTTTTCGTCAATTATATCAGGATTGCACACAATGCAAATATCGGGCTGAACGACATTATTTATGATTTTATCGTCAATATTTCCTTTCAACCTGACGTCAAACGGAGCAATGTACACTTGGCATCTATTTTTTTTTAGATATGAACCAATTTCTATATACATTCTGCCACAAATTCTTTGGTGGTAGCTACTTGGGGCAGGCGACATTTTAAAGATATAACCTTTTATCAACTCTACCATTTCATCAAATCGCCATGTTAAATAATCAGCATAGCTATATTGCTTAGAGAGATCAAGTTGAGCTAAATCTGTGATTTTTTCCATATCGAAATTAACTAAATTCGTTGGCAATCGCTATAAAAGTATCTTTTTCTAGTGAATTATCAAAACAACTGACTGGCAATTTCCCTCACCGCATGCGATTTGCTCATGGTATAATAATGCAAAATCGGAACTCCAGCTTTCATCAATTCTTTTGATTGCTCCACACACCATTCAATGCCTATTTTCTTCACCGCCTCATTGTCCTTAGCTTTCTCAACCGATTCAGCTAAAGCTTCTGGGATGTCAATATGAAAAATACTAGGCAAAATTGTCAACTGCTTTTTTGTAGAAAATGGCTTTAAACCTGGAATAATAGGCACAGTGATTCCTTCTTTTCTGCACAAATCAACAAATTCAAAGAATTTTTGATTGTCAAAAAACATTTGAGTTACAATATATTCAGCTCCGAGATCAACCTTGTGTTTCAAATATTTTAAGTCACTTTTTAAATTAGGTGCCTCGAAATGCTTTTCCGGGTAGCCAGACACCCCAATGCAAAAATCGCTCGGAGATGGGTTTTGCAATTCTTCGTCAAAATAGATGCCCTTGTTCATGTTCGAGACCTGTTGCAATAATTCTGATGCAAAAGCATGGCCATCTTTTTCTGGCACAAAGATTCCTTCTGTTTTTATCGCATCTCCACGAAGCACCAATACATTGTCTATTCCTAAGAAATTCAAGTCAATCAACGCGTTTTCGGTTTCTTCTTTATTAAATCCACCACATATAATATGCGGAACGGCATCAATTTTGTATTTGTGCATTATTGCAGCACAAATACCGACTGTGCCTGGGCGTTTTCTAGTCGCTCGTTTTTCCAAAGAACCATTGCCTAGTTTTTTGTATATAAATTCTTCTCTGTGATAGGTGACTTCAATAAAAGGTGGTTTGAATTCCATCAAAGGGTCAATGGCATCGTAGATATTTTGAATGCTTTCGCCTTTCAAAGGAGGCAGGATTTCAAAAGAGAAAAGCGTTTTGCTAGCGTTTTTGATGTGATCGGTAACTTTGGTCATTTGTTGTGTTATCAGAATGCAAAGTTAAAGCAAGGTTTTCATAAAATTGCTTACAATGACAAGGAAATACGAAATGATGCAACTCTCAACGACTAATTATTTATTCACACAGCCCCAAATACAGTTTTAGAGGGCTTCACAATTGTTGCAATTGGGTAATTTGTGTTATATTTGGGTTTTAAAATTCGTGTGCAGGCTTTATTTAGTATTTATTTTCAGGAAGCAATGACATTGTTTTACTCTAACATTTATTAATGCAGTAATAATAGATTTTTTTATCGCCATAAGCATTCAAATTTTGAAAAGTAGCTATTTCTCTATTCTTATTTTTGCGATTTTTGCTTCTTGTGCATTGCCACGCTACAAAAAACAACCAGATGGCGTACGAATGGTTCATTACCACACGGGCGTTGAATATCGAGGGGTAAATTTATTTGAGTGGTTTTTCAAATTTAAAAACCCAAGGTATGGTGAAGGATATGGCGAATTAGTGAAAGACCCCAATGCACTGTATGGAAAAAGCAAAAGCAGGTATACGACAAGGGTAAAAGATAGAAGAACCTATGTAAAACCGCCAACGGAAGAACAATGGGTAAAAATGTTGGCTCCAGATAGTGTAAAAAATGAAATAGTTGATTCTACCACTGTATCAAAATCGAGTAGCACAAAGTCGAAAAAGAAAATAAAATCAAAAATTACAGTCGATACTGAATCGTCTGGAGCTGAATAAAATTAATAAGTAGAAGTAATTAATAATCAATTAAATAATCAAAATTAGTGGAAGAATTAGAGCCATCGACAGAGAATATTATAAATATCACCATTGAAGATGAAATGCGAACCGCGTACATCGATTATTCGATGTCGGTGATCGTTTCTCGTGCTTTGCCAGATGTTAGAGATGGATTAAAGCCAGTACATAGAAGAATATTATATGCAGCCGATGAATTAGGCCTCAATTGGAACAAACCCCCCAAAAAATCGGCCAGACTAGTCGGTGAGGTGTTGGGAAAGTACCATCCCCATGGCGATTCGTCAGTTTACGATGCGATTGTTCGTATGGCTCAAGATTGGTCGTTGCGTTATCCATTAATAGATGGGCAAGGAAACTTTGGTTCTATAGATGGCGACCCACCAGCGGCTATGCGATACACCGAAATTCGTATGAGACGCTTGGCCGAAGAACTTTTATCTGATATTAACAAAGGTACAGTAGATTGGCAGCCCAATTTTGACGATTCTTTGGAAGAGCCTAAAGTATTGCCAGGTAAGTTTCCTAATTTATTGGTGAATGGTGCCTCTGGTATTGCCGTAGGTATGGCTACCAATATGGCTCCTCACAATTTATCAGAAGTGATAGATGGAACCATTGCCTATATCGACAACAAAGAAATTACGATTGCAGAATTGATGAAATGCATCAAAGCCCCTGATTTTCCAACTGGAGCTATTATTTATGGCTACAGTGGTGTGAAAGATATTTATGAAACTGGAAGGGGTAGAGTAGTATTGCGCTCAGATGCTCGCATTGAAACCAACAATGGCAAAGAGCAAATTATAGTTTCTAGCATTCCATACCAAGTAAATAAGGCGGTATTGATTGAGAAAACATCTGATTTAGTAAAAGATGGCATCATAGACGGCATTTCTGCGATCAGAGATGAATCTGATAAAGATGGCTATCGTGTAGTTTACGATTTGAAAAAAGATGCCATCGGCAATGTTGTCTTGAACAATTTGTTCAAGTATACACAGCTACAAACCTCATTTTCAGCTAATAACGTGGCTTTGGTTCATGGCAGACCTTACACTTTGAATCTTAAAGATTTAATTGTAAATTTTGTTGAACACAGAAAGGAAGTTGTAACCCGCAGAACCCAGTTTGAGTTGAATGAAGCTTTGAAAAGAGCCCATTTATTGGAAGGTTACATGATTATTTTGGGTAGAGATGCCAACGGACTCAACAAAATCGATGAAGTAATTGAAATAATAAAAAAAGCACGCGATCCAGAAATAGCTCGCGAGCAGTTGATGGTCACTTTTGGCTTGTCGGAAATCCAGTCTCGTGCTATTCTTGACTTGCAATTGAGAAGATTAACAGGACTTGAAATTGATAAAATCGAAAAAGAATACGCAGAATTGATGGTGATAATTGCTGATTTGCGTGATATTCTCGAAAACGAATTCCGTAAAATGGATATTATCAAAACCGAATTGACTGATATTAAAACCAGGTTTGGCGATGCCAGAAGAACACAAATTGTGTATTCGGCAGATGATATTTCAATGGAGGATTTGATTGAAGATGAGCAAATGGTAATTACTATTTCGCACGAAGGCTATATCAAACGGACTAAAATTGACGAATTCCGTACCCAGGCTAGGGGAGGTGTGGGCAGTAGAGGCGCCAAAACCAAAGTAGAAGATTTTACAGAACATTTGTTTGTGGCCAACACCCACAGCTATTTATTTATATTCACTGATAAAGGCCGCCTATTCTGGGTGAAAGTATATGAAATTCCAGAAGGAAGCAAGACTTCTAAAGGCAGAGCGGTTCAAAACCTTATCAATATTGAAGGAGACGATAAAGTAAGAGCAGTTATCAATGTCAATAATTTGAAAGATGAAGAATATATCAATTCACATTATTTGGTAATGGCTACTGAAAATGGTACCATCAAGAAAACATCGCTAGAGCAATATTCTCGTCCTCGCCAAAATGGTATCAATGCGATAAATATCATTGAAGGCGATCGCTTACTCGATGTAAAACTTACTACGGGAAAATCTGAAATAATCATGGCATTGCGCTCAGGCAGAGCCATTCGATTCAATGAAGAAAGAGTAAGGGCTGTTGGTAGGAATTCGATTGGCGTTCGAGGCGTAACCCTTGAAAATGAAGAAGATAGAGTTGTAGGTTTGGTTACGGTTGATAATCCTAAAGAAACTACACTTTTGGTGGTTTCAGAAAAAGGCTATGGCAAACGCACCTTTATTACAGATCCTGAAGATGGAGAAGAAGTTTATCGTGTCACCAATAGAGGTGGAAAAGGTGTGAAAACACTCAACATTACAGAGAAAACAGGTAAGGTTGTAGCTTTGATGGATATTACCGATACAGATGATTTAATGATTATCAACAAAACTGGTATTACCATCAGAATGGCTGCTTCTAATTTGAGAGTAATGGGACGCGCTACACAAGGTGTTCGTTTGATAAAACTGAACGATACAGATGAAATATCGTCTATTGCTAAGATTGAAAAAATAGAAGGCGAGGAATTGGCATTGGATGAAACCGAAATTGTAGAACAGGAAAATGAGGGTACTGTAGATGGTGAAGAAACAACAGAAGAAGGTGAAAATTCCTCTGAAACGCCAACAGAGTAAAAAAGAAGCATAATTATTAACGATTGCGATGGGCATAGTTTATACAACATTGAAGATTAGGAACGCCATAAATAAAGGTGAATTTGTATCCATACAAGCTAAAGTTGATACAGGAGCTACTATGTTAGTAATTCCACAACATTTAGCTGATGCATTACAATTTCCTTCCATGAGGCATCAAACTGTAAAATACGCGAATGAAAAAAGCAAAAATTTGTTAGTTGTTTGGGCTGTAGAATTGGAGGTTTGTGGACGAAAAGGCGTTTTTGAGGCTGTAGTTCGACCAAATAAAAACTATGCATTGCTTGGCGCAATTCCAATGGAGGCCTTAGATTTGATCGTAGAACCAGCTAGTTTGGGCATTTATCCAAACCCTCGTTCGCCCGAAATGCCAATGGCAGAAATTGAATCAGTTAATTAATTATTTATATTTGAACCTTAAAAACCCAAAACAATTTAAAATGAAAAAGTTTGTAATTGCCTCAATATCAGTACTTATTGGTGCCCAAATGTCGTTTGCCCAGCTTACAGATGCGGTAATAGCATTTGAAAGCCTTGAAATGAAACAAGCCAAAACCTCGATCGACAAATATATGTTGAAAGAAAAAGCATTGGTCGATCCCAAAGGTTGGTTGTACAAAGGTAAAATCTATCAATTTATTAGTGGATCAGATAAACCAGAGATAAAAAGTTTGTTGACCGAAGATGCTACCAAAACTATCATAGAAGCCTATCAAAAAGCCATTGAAAACGACAAAACAAAACAGCAAGAATATAGCAAACAAGCCAAAGAACAGCTTGAAACCGTCTATGCAACAGCTTTTAATGAAGGCATAAAAAAATACCAAGAAAACAATTTTAAAGGTGCTTTGGACAATATGGTTCTCTGCCAACAACTGAAACCGACAGACACTTTAGCATATACTGTGGGTGCTTCGATCGCCATTCAAACGAAAGATTTTGCCATTGCCAAAAAAGCCTATTACGACCTGATTTCCAAAGGCTTTAGAAATTATACGTATTATAAAAATCTCCTTTACATCACCTCTGAAGAAGAAAAAAATTCAGAAGAAGCCCTAAAAGTGATACAAATGGGAAGAGAGCAGTTTCCAAATGATGCTACTTTTATGGCACAAGAAGTAAATATTTATATAGCTTCTGGCAAAACAAAAGAGGCTGTTGAAAAACTAGAGAACGCTTCAACTAAAGATCCTGCCAACTCAAAAATATACTTTTATAACTTGGGCATACTTTACAAACAGACAAATGATAACGTAAAGGCGAAAGAATATTTTGCGAAGTCGCTGGCGGTAGATGCAGAATATGAAGGCGCTAACTATATGACTGGTTTTATGTTGATGGAAGAAGGAGATGTAGTGAACAAGAAATTGAACAACATGACATTGAAAGAATACAATGCGACTGGTAAAAAAGACGAAATAAAACGTGATGATTTGTATAAAAAAGCATTGCCATATCTTGAAAAAGCTTATTTTCAAAACAAAGATGAAAGCGTAAAAGCGCAGTTAATTAGTATTTATAAAAAATTCAAAATGGAGGATAAAATTCAAAAATTGAATTAATCTTTATGTCTCGCACCTGCAAATTGGCATTGTATGTTTTTGAATGTGCAGTGCCAATTTTTTAATATGTAACAATTTGAGAAACCGATATTTACCATTTATCATACTTTTCTTTAGTTCTTTTTTTGCTGCCTTTTCACAAGGGAGTTTGCCTCTTTTGGCGCTAAAAAACAATGACATTAAAACAGCCAAATATTTAATAGATTCGTTGACAGAAATGCAGGTGTATGAAAAAAACGCAGAAGTGTGGTATGTTAATGGTTTGATTTATGAAAATATCTATTTTTCAGGTGATTCTACCATCAGAAAAATGGCCAAAAGCCCACTTTTGATTGCCGCAGAATCGTACGTGAAAGCTTCAATCGATATAAAAAATAATAAATACGCCACAATAGCTACGAAACGATTGGACAGTGCTGTTACAAAAAACTTGCTTTTTGAAGGCGAAAAACTTGAAAAACTCAAAAAGATAGATGATGCCGTAAGCCATTTTGAAATATATGCAAAAATAAGAGAGAGAGATACCACAGGGCTTTTAAAACTGGCCATTGCTGCAGACAAGGCCAACAACTTAGAGCTTGCAGAAAAGACATATTTGAAATTAATTTCCTTAAAATATACCACACCATTTGTCTATAAATCGTTGTTTTTGATACTGAAACAACAGAAAAAATACGCTGATGCGCAAAATATTAGCAATGAAGCCGAAAAATCGTTTGGCAAAGACGAAGATTGGGTTCGCATGGATATTGCATTGGCCATAGAAATGAACAAAATTGATTTGGCAATGTCAAAGTTAGATTCTGCTGCTTTGAAATTTCCCGAAAACAAACACATTTACCTTTTCAATATTGGTGCTATTTACGATTCTAAAGATTCATCAAACTTAGCCATTGCCTATTATGAAAAGGCTTTGGCTTCAAATTTCAATTATTTTGAACCAAACTATAATATTGGAGGCATCTACTTTCAAAAAGCAAGTGCCATATATGCTGAAATAAACAAAATGCCTTATGTTGAATACCAGAAAAATGGAAAAATTAAAGAAGAGGATGGACACCAGCTGTCGAAAGTAGCTTTGCACTATTTTGAGAGATGTTATGAAATAAATAAAGATGAAAAAGTAAAATTATTACTTAAAGATATTTATCGTAACCTAAAATTGACTTCTAAGTTGAAGGAAATAGATAAATAGGCAATTATTTTGGAAACAAATGAATAATAAACTACAAAAATAGTTTCGCATTTTAGTATCAATTTTCAACCAGCAACTACTCGGAATAATCTTTCTGAAATACATTTTTTTACACTCGGTTTTTTCATACTTTTGTTTGCTTATTTTCATTAATTTATAAACCAAAATATAACCATGGGATTTTTCGACTCGCTCCTTAAAGTATCTACTCCAGAAATTAAAACAGAAAAAGAAGCCTATGCAGCTATTATCTACTCTTCTATGGCCATAGATGGTGAAATTTCTGAGGAAGAAGTGCACGATTTGATAGAAATGGTAGCACACAACAAAATGTTTAAGGGTACCAATATCAACGATTTGTTTAAAACAATTGCTGCTAACTACAAAGCTGCTGGCAGTTTTGAAAAAATGGTAGAAGTAGCGCTGCCAATGATTTCAGAAGGTAATAAAGAAAAGCTTTTCGTAACTGTAATCGATATTGTGCTTTCAGATGGTGTAGTAGCTCAAAAAGAAAAAGAACTCATCGAAAAACTAAAACTAGGCCTTCAAATTTCAGACAGCTTGGCAAAAAATGCCATCGAGGTGCTTTTGATTAAGAACAAAGAGTAGAATTTTAGTTTTCCGATCAAAAGACTTAAGCGGCAAGAAATGTATCGATTCTTGAGTCTTAAGTCTTTTTTATGATTTCTATGTTAACGTGGATTTTTGCGACACATACCAACGAAATCTTCGCAAATTGAGAATGGTAATGTACTGAAAAATAGTTGGTGACTTTTATGAAATTATTTGTTAATCTTCCGGTGTCAATTTAAAGAGTAAATAGGCTCTGGTGGAGACCAACCTATCAGCAATAGAATTGATGATATGCGA
>JBJXGB010000222.1:0-67739 GCA_046152935.1 Cytophagales bacterium | reverse complement strand
ATTGTAAGTGCTGCATTTGAATACCACTTGATGTTTGGCTGAGTTGCGTTGATGGCAAGATCTCCAAAATCAAATCCAACACATGTATTGAAAGTAGATATAGCCATCGAAGGCGTTGGTGGCGTAGTAAATACATTTACGGTAACTGGAAGAGAAGCTGAGCCTTGGCATGCCTCCAAAGTTTGAATTGCGAAAAATGTATTTGAGAGCACATCATTGCCAGTAATAGTAGTAGTAAAGGTAGAGCCTGCACCAATTGGAGTTCCTAAAAATAATGCATTATCAAACCATCTTACTCCATATGTATTGTTTGTCAATTGAACGCCAATATTGGATGGCACAATACCTTGGCAGTAATTATTAATAGCACTTGTACCCAAGGCATAACCTGGAGGCGCCAATATTTCGTTGTTTACTGATACTATTGCTATTGTTTTAGAACTTTCACAGCCATTATTATTGGTTTGAGTGGCATAATAATTAACACCCAATGTACTAGTAAGATTGTGGCTAGAAATTGTGGCATTAGGCAAGTAGGTTCTAGCTATACTTGGTCCTGCTAGTACTGTTACCTGGTCAGCATCATAAATTGTAAATCTATTTTCAGTGCCTGAAACTGTAATTGGAAAAATTACATCATTATGACAGTAAGCACTTTGATTAAATGCCCTATAAACAGATATAGATGGTGCATTTGGAAAACCACTAATAAAAAATGATGTGATTGTACTAAGTTGGCTTTCACATCCCTCTTGCACTTGCGTAAATCTTATCCCTTTTAAACCTATCGTGTTTGTATTAATACCAGCCTGCGTAATTAAATCTTTATTAATTATAGCTTGCAAAGCACCATTAATTGTAATATTACTTGCAACCAAAATATTCAAATTATTATTATACATGTTGAGTGTATTGGTAATAGCTGCGCCTGAAAGTGTAATTGCATTTATTGTTTCAACATCTTTACAATATGTATTAACACCACTAGTGTAGTTAGGCGCAGCTGGCAATGGTTTTACTATTAAATTTACTTGCAATGCTGTAGCGCTTTCGCAACCATCAAATACTTGCGATACATTGAAGGCGTAAGTTGCTACATTTGCTGAAGTAAAATCATTGGTGCTAGGTGCATATTCTGGCAAGCTACTTCTGAAGCCTGCTTGCGAGAAACTTGACGTATACCACCTGAAAGTATACCCAGCGATTGTAGAAACTGATAGTGTTGGGGTAGGCTGGTTCACGCAAATGGCATAATTTACAGATGCCCCAGTTGAAGTAACGGGAGAAAGCAATTGAGGGAACGTGGGTCGATCTTTTATCACAATTGGTGTGGCAACACTATAAGGGCTTAAGCATCCATTTACTTCTTGGGTCAACAGGATATTGGTTGTATTGGGAGAGCTTGTATTTATAGCCAAATCTGTAACTTTCTGAGAATTTCCCTCGGCAAGTTCACCACTGCCACCCCCAACAACAGGGGTAGCACTGTTACTCCACCATCTTACAGTAGCTCCATTCTCGGCTACTGCTGTATAATTTTGATACACGACACTTGGAATAGGCGTTTCTATACAATTCGAAACGGTGGTAAGATTTGATATGGTAGGCTGGGCTGGTGTACGCTTTACTCTTATTAATTGTGAACGAGTTTGCGTCTGCCAGAAGGGGTTAATAGTTCCACAAGTATATTGCCCTGTACCATAATTGTAGATCGAACTACAAGAACCTGGAGTAATTGGAGTAATGCAAGTACCTGCATTTGGATTGATATAAGGTAACGAAACTGTTTGGAAGATTCCCCCTACTGCTGGACAAGGATTGGACAAAAAAATTAACGTGGACGTGATTAGTTTTCGAGTTGTGATTACAATATTATACGACTGATCTAATAGAAAATTGGGTACATTGGATGGAGTGAAAGTATAGGAGAAACTATTTACTCCATTTCCATTCGTTCCAGAAACCCCAGGCCCAGAAATTGCTACTAGTTCGTATTGATTTGTTACAAATGACTCTGGTAATGCCGCTTGGTTTACATTTATGGAAATGGGCGCCTCCGATTGGCAATAAGAATCAAGCAAATTATTTAGAATGCCTGTATTGGTTACTACAGTAATGTTTTTGTTGATACTGTTTGTACATCCATTTAAGCTGGCAGTGTACGTAACTGTGTAAGTACCAGTTGTTAATAATCGTACGTCAAAATCATTGCCTGCAACACCAGTTCCTGCAAAACTACCATCTGCAGGGCTTCCTACCAATGAGAAAGGAGGGTCAGTATCCCTAATTAAACCAAGAGTAGGGCTACTTGGCAAAACAAAATCTACAGATGGCAAAGCAAATATATTGGTAGTATTTGAAGCAGTTGAAACACATCCATTTACAGTTACAGTATATATCAAATTTATATTTGTGCCAGTAGTTGAACTTAATCCTGTGACATTGGCAGGTGATACGCTATAATTACCGCCAGTAAAAGTTAAAAAATTTGAAATATTTCCTGGTCCCGAAAGTTTTGTAGCAGTAAATATGCCATTTGCACCTGAAATAGTTGGGAATGCATTTATCGTAATAGATTGAGAACTAGCACAATAGCTCGATGACAAATTTGTAATCAAAAAGCTAGGCACATCTGTTACCGTTACTGATATTTTTCTCGAAGGACTTTCGCAATCTCCTTGCTTGCTAGTGACATAATAGTCGAAATTTGCACCCGCAGCTGACGTAATGATTGCAGGTGAAGGAATGTAGCCACCAGAAGATGACCCAAGTAAAATAGTGAGATTCTGATCTGCGTACCAGTTGAATAATGTTCCGCCCGTGACAGACAGTGTAGGATTTGACCCCGAACCTTCGCATACGCTTAATTGGCTAGTGGTGTTTGCTGCAGACGGTGCAGAAGGTACATTGAAGGAAGTGCCAGTAACGGTAGCCCAAAGACTATTATTTGCTTGGCAGATTCCAGAAACTGGCGCAATTTGAAAGCTCTCAACTACACCATTCGCATAGGTTTTTGAGTAAGAGGTAGCATTCATGGCCACCAAATTATTGCTCATCGTGTAAAAATTGTAGCTAACTCCTGACACTGTGTTGGGTACAAAACTAATCAAATCTGCCCCGCAGACTGATGCATTAGCTACTATTGGCGTTAAATTCGGTGTGTTGATACTTGAAAGCAAACCATAATTTATGCCATAACTTCCTGTTACAGTCGCATCGTTGTTTAACAGACCATCATTAATTCTTGTAATAAAACCAAATCCAGCAGAGGTAGACAATACTTTTATATTTGAAATGACAAAACCGTCATTTACTGCAACTGAACCCGAAGTAGAATATCTAAATCGAAATGTAGATGATGTAACTGTACCTACATATCCATAATCTATTTCAATATTAGTAGAGCCAGATATGGTAGTGACAGCTGGCACTTCAGCAAAAATGAAACCCGTTGGCAAAAATAATTTGTAGCCATCATCGTTGGTGTTCGAACCATTATTAAAATCATTTATATTAGATGCTGTAATTGTAATATTCGAAAGAGTTGCGACCGAACCAGTACAAATATTTATCCCTCCAGTAGCAGGTGAAACATTGATTTGACCTTGGCAACAAAAAAAAATAAAGAGGGCAAATACCTGAAATAATAAAGTTAATTTTATTTTCATGGATATACTATTTTGATTTGAGTCTTGAAACGATGACATTAGTTTTCTAAATTACCATTGGCATTGGTCTTTAGGAGCGACATCACGGGCCTGTTTTGTGGTGAATTTAATAATTCTATGGTGCTCAAAATGGCAAATCCACCATCGTTTGTTTGGGTAATATCTGTCCCCAAATCATTGCCAGTTCCGCCATAATTTTTCATAAACAATGCATCGCCATTGGCATTGGTACGAAGCAGTGCAATATTATTATTAAAAGTATTCGAAAAGGTAGTGCCACAAACCGCATAGCCCCCATCAGTGCATTGGATCACATTTAAGCCTTCACTATCGCCCTCATCACTATAAAACTGAAACCAACCTTTGCCGTCAGTTTTGTTAAAATCCTTATCCAATTTGAGTAAATACATATTTTTGACTCCGTTTTTTATACAGGAGCCCACTACGATGTAACCCCCATCAGCTGTTTTTTTCATCTGGTTAGCATTTTGTATGCTCAATTCACCGATTTGTGGCGAGCTTTTGTTTACTTGCAATGTAGCTCGACCAACATCAAGCTTAATATTTACAAAAATAGGGGAAGCTTGTGTCTGTGGAGAGCCGTTTACATCAACAGAAATAGTGGTATTTACCAAGCAAGAAACCTCATTGCCATTGATGTCAATAATGTTTCTAGCAAGATTATTTCTGCTATCTAGCCCTAGGGTAGGAATGGTGTTATTTTCCGAACCGTCTGCATTTAATTTGGTGATATATACATTTTTCAACAGGCCAATATTCGTAAGCGTGTCCGTAGCACCCACCACAAATATTGAACCACTGGCATCAACAGAAAGATCATAACCGTATGTACTTTTGTTGTTGTTTTTTAATGTTTTTTGCCAAACCAATGCACCATCGTTTGGGTTGATTTTAGCAAGATAAATGCTTGCATTTCCTGTGGCTACATCGCCAGAAGTGCCAAGCATCACCACCGTATTGTCGGTCGATTTGCGTATTACCTCTGCGATTTCAAAAAGACCATTGCCATAGTTTTTTTCCCAAATTTTATTGCCTTTGTCATTGGATTTCACCAAATAAATATCTGTTGTGTCATTTGTGTTGAAAGAGGAGCTTGTGCCCAGCATCAAGAAAGAACCATCGTTCAACAGCAGCATTTTAGAAGAAATTTCTGAGCCATTTCCCCCATAAAATTTTATGAACGCTTTCGATAGATTGGGAGATACATCAATTCTATTGCAGCCCACAAAATTGACGATTGAAAAAAATATTAAAAGGCAAATCGATGATTTGTTGAATAAAGATAATCGCATATTAATCAATGATAAAATTACTTTTTTTCTTCTTTACTTTATAGAGAGAATACATATATCCTATACTCAACTGAACATTATTTAATCCAAAATCTGGGTCGACATAGCCATAATTAGTGACTTGGGTGTCGAAAAAATTATATCTAACTTTTGAATTAGAATAATTGGTGAGGCCGTACAAATACCTAGCATCGATGAAGGCAAAACCGTACCCTAATTTGTAGGTAATGCCACCCCCAAATACTGCCGAAAAGTTAATTTTATTTCTTTGACTATCCATACTTATACTGGCTCCCGCAAAGTCGTTTTGGTCTGTAATAATGTTTTTTCTTATCAATTCGTTTTGAGAGCTTAGTAAGTAATCTAATGAAAAGCCTGATCGCACAAAAAATCTTATTTTTCGGGTGCCAATTGAGTATTTTAAGGTGAGCGGAGTGCTAATAGATGTTTGACTTTCGGTGGTATTGAGTTCTGAGGAGTTAAGAATGGGTTGCTTAGAACTAAAGTTTTTTGTTGTATAATATCCTTCAACAGTCAAGAATAGATTTTTATAGAGAAGTAAATCTGCACAAACGCCAAAATTTAAGCCAATTCCACCAGTAAATTTTACTGGAATGACCTCCGTATTTCCAACTCCGTAGGTCGATCCAGCATTTACAGCACTTTGATTCGCACCTATACTTACGCCAAACGAAATATTGGGCAATACATTGAAAGATTCGTAAAGTTTTACATATTCAACCGGATCTAAAGCTTTATTTGGTTGGTAATCAGGCTCATATACCAACAACTCGTTCATTTTTTTCTCGGCATTTCTGTTCTCATCAAGAAACAAATAAGAAAGAATAATGAGCCTATAGCCTTGCAATTTTTCGGTTTTTGTAAATCCGTCAAACATACAATCTTCCAAATCGTTTGCTATGGTGGATAAAATGCCTTGCTCATAGTTTTTTTGCATCTCCTTTAGCTTTTGACTACACGAACTTTTAAGTGGGATTTGTGCGGAAGAAGCAAACACTACGAATGGCAACATGTATTGAATTGCTTTTTTGAAAATACGAATTGACATTTTCTATAATAAGTCTATTAAAGTAATAATTTATGGCTATTCCAATTCTTGATTTCTACCTTGAGGCAATCCTGGGCATGTTTCTTCAAAGCTAATATCCTTGGCTACATAGGCAGTCCATTCGGCAGGTGTCATGTTGCGTTTTAATTTCGAGCATATTTTATCGGCCATAGATTCTGCATTGGTCGGATAAATTCTGATTAAATTATCTACACAGCCTGTTACTATGTTTAGACCATCGCCTGTAAAAGCTACGGACCAAACCCAAGAATTGTGATCTCGAAGTGTAATTGGCTGCTCGTTTAAGTGATCTAAATCCCACATTCTTACGCTTCCATCGAAGCTGGCTGTTGCTAGAACTTCACTTTTTGGGTCAAATTTTAAATCATTAATGCGAGATCGGTGGCCTGTAAGGTTGGCTGTCAATTTGAAGTTATCGAATGCGTCCCATATTTTCACCAAACCATGTTCATCGCCAGCTGCCAAATATTTACCATCCAGACTAATAGATAGAGATTGTATTTTCTTAAGGTTTTTTGATGTAATTACCATTGGGGCTTTCGTTTTGCCAACATCCCAAACAAAAATATTGCCGATTTCATCGCCACCTGCTATATAATTGCCAACAGAACTGGTAGCTAGTGTTTTGACTTTTGTGCTCGTTTTAGCTACTAAAAAATATTTGTCAGTATCCAAATTTCGCATCAGAATAGAACTATCAGAACCAATTGAAACCAAATTTTGGTTGTCAGGCATGAAAGTAGCTGTCCAGATTTGTCCTTTATGCCCATACAGCTTTTTGGGCTTGCTGTTTGGGTTTGATAAATCAAACAGTTGTATAAATGGTGCTTCGCCAACCAAAGCCAGCCATTTGCCGTTGCTGCTGATTATGATATTTCTGTTGATAAAGGAATTTTTATGGAATAATACACTTTTATATATCCCATTTTCCATGCTCCATTTTAGTACTTTTCCATCGCTTCCTGCGGTGTACAAATCTCCATTTGGAGCGAATACCACACCTCTCACAGCATCCGAATGGCCTTTTAGGCTATTATGATTGTCGTGAAAAAGAAATTTTGTAGCGTAATACAAGCCATCGTATACATCGTGGCTGTGTGGATTTCCTTTAAAATCTCGGTTGTATTTGAACGCTTGTTGAGCCACCAGCACTTTGGTCGTGGTATCTAAAATCTGCAAAGATTTCACGGACATGGCTTGTGCAATAGATAAAAAACGTTGTCTTGAGGCGTCAGTTTGGGCTCTTTCTGCCTTTATTTGCGAATCTTTGGCTTTCTGCTCATTTAATAGAGCCAATGCTTTCTGTTCTTCAGCAATTTTGGTTTGCACGTTGGCTCTTACTAAGCTTTTTTGAGCAAAAGATTTTTGCAAATTCGCCTCATCGGCAGCTACCAAAGCCAATTCTTTTTGGTGCTTGGCTTCTTCTGATTGCAAAACTGCTTCTTTTTCTTTTGCAGAGGCAATTATCCGTTGCTCTTCAGCTAATTTGGCATTTTTTGTGGCCAGTTTAGATTGTTTTATTGCTTGTAATTGGCTTTCTTTTGCAAGGCCTGTTTGTTTGTCTGCCTCAATTTTCAATATAAACGAATACACAAATGCTACCAACGCCAATACGGTAAGCACCCCTAGAAAAAGGGCCGTGCGAGTGGCTTGAGCCAATCTTTTACGTTGCTGTTCCTCTTTTACTTTCTGCTCTGTTTCAAAGGCTTTCTTACTTGTTTCAAGAAAAACCATCGTTCTTTCATAAGCAGGGTTGTATCTCACAGCCCATTCCAATGTCGGAATATTCTTTTCTTGCCAATTTAAAGCCAATTGCAAATCTGGTGGTCTCCACATTCCAGATTTTCCAGTTTGGTATTTGGAAGCAGCATCTGAAAGTCGTAAATACATTTCTACGGCTTGCCCTTCTTCATCAACCCAGTTTTTGAGTCGTACCCATATTCGCATTAAAGATTCGTGCGAAATATCGACTATCGAATTTGGTGAAAGATTTACACCAAAAGGTGGCATGATGAGCGACCGACCTGGCTTACGAAAAACCTCAACGATATTTATTATTTCATCATCTGTGCAATTGGCAATTTTCGAGATCACATTTACCCGAGTTGGTCTGCGAATGCCATCAGAATCACCAGTTTTTTCTGTTAAGCATTTAAAAAGAATGGCACAGATTTCTTTCTCACGGGCATTTAGCTCATCGTATGCTTCATTGGCATGTTGAGAAAGTGCACCCGACATAGTGCCAATGGCCTCATAATGAGGTAAATCCATTGGCTCATTGTCTTCTTTATTTGTTTGCCAGTAATCCCAAGTCCTCATCAATGAGTGCGCCATGATCGGCAATTGATCGGGATTGTCGCCCAGATCGCCTAATATTTGTTGCAAAAGACGAGGTGTAATTTTAGCTCCACCAACAGAAACTGGCCCAAATATTGCTGAGCGTTTTTGTTCCCTCGTCATTTGAGGAATAAGGTAATTACTTTGATTGATAAGTCTTGTAAGTTGTGGAAATTGAGCACATTCGCCTATAAAATCGGATCGCATTGTGGCTGCTACATATATGTGGTTTCCTGCATTTTGTACCGCATCTACCAAAAGATTTACATACGCCAATGATTCACTGCTTCCTTCGTTTTCCTCATTCTTTTTGAAACGAAATAATTCTTCAAATTGATCGACTATTAACAATATATTGGTGTTCTCAGTCTCGGTGTATTTACTCACCGCTTCCGTTATGCCCAAGGAGCTGCTTCTTAGAAGCGTAGAAGTGATGGTTTTTTGTAAGGTTTTTTCCTCTCTAGTGAGTGAACTGTAATTTTTATCTTTTTTGGCTATAGATTCGGCTAAGTTGTCGATTGGGCCACCGCCTGGTCTGGTAACGATTACGTCCCAATTAGTGCCAATTTTTGTAAGAAAACCACCATATAATATTGGTATTACGCCACAATATATAAAAGACGACTTTCCGCTGCCAGACGAGCCAATGACAGCTACGAATTTATTTTCAGAGATTTTCCTCAAAACTTCATCGCTTTGCCCTTCTCGCCCAAAGAATAAATGGCTTTCGTCCATGCTAAATGGTCGCAGGCCTGGGAATGGGTTGCTGTGATTTTTTACCAGCTTTTGCTTGGCTACGTCTTGGTTGGTATTTATTTCAGGTGTCATAGTGCAAATTCTTTGATAAATCCGGCTAATGAATTTTCAATATTGTCGTTTATTTCAAATACTGGGGCATCGAATTTATTCAAATCTCCAGCTCTATTTTTGACATCTTTGCCTAAAACAAGGGCTTTGAATAGCTCTTGTTTTGTACGGCCTAGTCCAGGTGCTTTTAGCAAATCTAAAAATTTCATTTGTACCCACAAATCATTTACTTTATCAATGTAGATGAGGGCTGCATCGCATTGTTTCAAATTATTGAGATGAATTTCTCTCAATTCTAAAAGTTCGCCTTCAAAAGAAGGCAATATTGTTTGATAGCCCTTGTAATTTAAAAAATCGGCTATTTTCTGAGCTTCAATCCGATCTACATTGTCAAATATAAGATAAATGTTTTTTTTGTCTTGGTTAATTTGACCACTCAAAATGGTTTCCCTTTTTAATTTTTCAATGTTCAAATCTAGTAATTCTCCTAAAACCACCATTTTGAAGTCTTCAATGGGCGACTGAAGTATTTCAGCTCCTTCATTGGCTTCAAGATCTCGCCTCAAATTATCGATAAACATTTTTTGCTTGTCATTGTCGAGTTTTGCATCGGGCGAAATCCAGATCAGACGGCTAAATCTACTGTTTGCAGAGCCAGATGAAATAATGCTGTGATCACCAGCCAGTTTATTCTGAATTTCTAGTATTGATTTGGGAGATGTGGGCGCATATTCACCATAGCTATCGCCAACCAAATGTATGGAAAGCCTCGAGCGTTCGATGTCTTTTTTGATGGCTAATTCAAGTTCTAACAGATTTGTGGGCAAGGCGTGGTCGGGCAAAACACGGAAACCATGTCTGGTAAGTTCGCGTTTGATGCTATCTCTATGTAGTTGTAAATCAAAGCCGGATTCTGCTAAATACACATTTTTTTCGTTGTAAATCGAATAGTCTTGTTGAGCTACGCTACGCTTCCGATTTGATTTTAAGATCGCAGAAATATCGTAAGCTAAGTCTACTATTTTTAGCCAATATTTTCTTTGAGCTTCAATATTGAAAAAATCTACAAATTCATTAGGCTGTCCAGTGATACTATCGGTTTGATACAAATCGTATTCCAATAGATTCGCTACTTTAGTCGGCTGCTCTAGCATTGGAACTGGAAATTTCACTACCTTAAGTACCCTTTCTTTGCCATTGACGAATAGATTTCCGTTGGTGTTGGCTATATTGAAAAAGTCGTCTATCTCTTCGATCGAAGACTCGCTTTTTACATATTCTGGCGAAACAATGCATACAAACACCGCCACTTTTACTAATTCTGATTTTGCAGGTTTTTCTTGGCTTTCATAATTTAGAAAACTAGGCTTTTCGCCCATAATTTGAAAGATGAGAGTTTCTAAAAAACGCTGAAAATTACTCACCCATCCTGCTTGAGAGTCAGTTTGGTGATTATCTTTTAAAGCATAGCTTATGTATATATCAAATGTAAAATTCATCTCCGATTTTATTATTAGCTTTCAAACACTTCTTTCGATTCTATCTTTATTTCTTCTATGGCTTTGAATTTTGAAGAAATTACTTGGATTAATTCTTTTGCAATTTCAAAATTATCAGTGATTTGCTCCAGAAATCGGTCTTTGTCTATTTTAAATAGAATGCAATCTTCTGAGGCAATAATTTCGTGATGGTTGTGGTCGGTATCGAGTATTAGCATTTCTCCTATCATTTCCTTTTCGCCAATGATTGTAATGATTTCGCCAGATTCGCTTTTTACCTCTGCGTTTCCCTTTACAATAATATAAAGTGGCGACTGTCCGGTAGCGCCAAAATCCAGAATTACCGCATCTTTTTTTATTATCACCTCTTCAATTAGCTCTACAAACTCTACCAAAATAACACCCGGAACATTTTTAAAAGCCGGAAGCTCTTTTAGGAAAAATATTTTTTCAATTCTGCTCAATTGTTTTCTAGGCTCGTTTTCATCATGGGTGGCATTTAAAAATTGTGAATCAAGCTCTTTTCTTATATTTTCTACCAATCGATTCGAATTTTGTTTGTAGCTGTAATAATCTTTCTTAACGATCGACCAAGCAGATATTTCTCTTAATAAGGGGTCGGGGTTGAATAAATTGGCCGTAAGATCATCGCACATTTCAGATTCTTGCATATTTGCGTAGCAATACATGGCACAGGCTTTGGTCCATTTATTTACTTTATTATAATCTCGGTTGATGATTTGTTTTAGCACTTCAATGCTGTCAAGTTTTTGCCTTGGAAAGCTCCCTTGCAATCTTTCTGTGCGCTCCGATTGCGAGATGTCTTCTATCAATGGCAGAAATATAGGTTTCAATTCCTCTGCCATAAACACATCGATTAGCTCTATTGCATATACCAACCCCTCTACGGTGCCAGATTCAATATTGTCTTTCACTAATTTGATGGCTTGAGAATCGTATATCAAAGCCAATAGCATATAAATGTTCTCGAAATTAAAGGCTATCTCCTCTTCCAATGCTTGTTTTAGCAATATGGTTTCTTCAGTTTGCGGTATTTCGGTAAGGGCTGCAATGTTCCAAGCCGAATTACCAATTTCAGACTCGATTTGCTGTTTTATACGCACAATACGATCGCCTTCTGGCCTAAAACCGCAACTACTCAAACACAATAAAACATTATTTACTATCTTTTTGTCGGGAAAATCAATCTTATTCCAAAGCAGAGAGATCACTTTATCGCCCTGAATTCTGCCATATATCTGCACTATTTTTTCTTGAATAGTAGCCGATTGATTGGTTTTATAAAATGCTGCTTCAAGTGCAGGCAATACCAATTCGCCAAAGGTAATGAGAGCGGCAGCCGAAACATTGCAAAATGTGTAAGAAGATAGGTATTCTATTAATATGGGCCAGGTCTCTGTTCTTTGCATTTGTGCCGAAGATATCATGGCCGCAAAGCGTACTTTCGGGTCCAAATCTCGCAAAAGAAGCATTAATTGGGGCAAATAAGCATCTTCTGTAGTTTTGGCAATGAGCCTCGCAGCATATATCCTAGTTTCTACCTTTTTTGATTTTACCAAAGTGTACGTCATTAAATGACCAATTTCTACCCTGTCGGTGTTGTTTAATTCCTTTAGCGCTTTGCTGGCAAGCAACTTTATTTCTGGGTCGTTTTCTCTGGCTTCTAGTTTTGTTATTTCTTCAATTGCTTTAAGTGCTCTATTTGATTCAAGCCTAAGCAATGAATATTGTCTCAGGTCTTTGTTTTGATCGTTCAGGTATTTTGTAAATCGACCTTCAGCCATGATGGGCTCTATTTTTTCTAGTAATTTGAGCGTGTAAATAATTGTATTCACATTGCCAGTTTCCAACTCTTTTATTAGTACATCAGTAACTTCGTATTCTTTCTTATCGCTTTCAGCTTCTTTGCCTTGTTGCTTCAACAAGGCTTCTGTGAGGTTTTTTCGATATTCAACGAACAGCCTTATTACTACATAAAAATAGAATGCACATATAGCAGCAAGGAAATATGAGTAAAAAATTAAATTTACAAAACTGAAATAACTGACAATCGTGAGAAGTGTACCTGCAATGAAACCAGAAAATTCTTTGAAAAAGCCTTCTATTTTGGTTTGAATATCGTAGCGTTTTTTTGAATCGAGTGGGATAAACAAGTTTTTAACAATAGGATCTTCAAATGCTTCCTTGAGCGATTGAAGAAATAACTTGCTCATGGCCATAAACAAAAAGAAGAGAATAAAACTGGAATCGTTGGCCGTGTAGCCAAAAAACGTGCCAATTAAAGATGCCAAGATGGCAAATAGCCCCAATATGCTAGGAATTAAAATCAAAGATATTTTCATCCCATACAATTTTATGACCCTATCGGCCACGAAAGTCTGTAAGATCACACTAAATACCGTCACCAATCCACCATAAATACCCAAAAAACTGGCCAAAGAATCTTGGTCTTTGTATTTTTCGACTGTTACGGTAAGGAACGAATACTCTAAAAAGATAGTGGCCAGTACTGAGCCAAAAAACACCATAGCAAGCATCCGCACGTAAGGGCTGGCGGCCAATTCTGTGTTGCTCGCTCGTTGATTATGGGTGATACTGCGTTCTAGTTGGGCATTTATGCCATATTTTACCAGAAAAATAAACATGAACACGAATGCTAACGATCCACTAATGACGCTGGCAATGAAAAATTTTGTAATATCAACTACAATGCCTGAAACGAGTGGAATCGTGAAATAGGCGATAGCAGTAGCGATCATCTGGCCCTGATCTACCGTACCTGTCATGTGTCGCTCTCTTTTTAATGAGAAAGAACGAGAAACTGTACCATAAAAACACAGAATAAAAATGGTATTGATTGGACCTAAAAGTAAATAGGAAACGAATTTCAAAGCACGACTGTCGTAAAATTCTAGCCCAAAAAAAAGTGCGGCTACTATGATGGTAATAATGCTAAAGCAATATAGAGTGAGGCGTGTAAATGGCAATCTTCGTTGAAAATATGCAAAAATTGAGGTGGAAATCATGCCCAAAGCTCCGGAAAATATGGGAATACGTGTTAAATATTCGGTACCAAACGTGTTGAGGAAAATCGTGTTTGCCGCGACATCGTAGCTCACGATAAATACCCCTATAAAAAATGAGTTTGCCAGAAGTAGCAATACTGGGGTTACTTCTTTATCATCTATCTCAAGAACTCTTTTTAAAATAGAATTCATCGTGTTAGTATGGTGGTTTTGCCTATTGTAAATTCAACAAGCTTTAAATGTAAGCAATTATTTTTAGAATAAAAACAAACGCTATTTTATGCTGTCTCAGATAGGTTGAATATTTGTAACAGTAATTGTTACACAATACATTGATAATGAATATATTACGAAATTTTTGTCTCGCTTTTCGTTTAGTAATAAATGCCAAATGTGTACTTTTATTGAGGCTTTTTTTTATTGTTTTTGTTTTGTGCTCATCTTTGTTTCAGCGAGAGTTCACGGTGCTTTTTGAATCGATGTTTGGTTTTTTGCCGAGTAAGTGCTGAGCTAGCTCAAGTGACAGAATAATGAGGCTCTTTCATTAAAAAATGATACTTTTGCCCTCACGAACATAATATAATTAAAATTGAATTTAAAGCAAGTTCCTCTACACCAAGTACATACGCAATTGGGTGCCAAAATTGTGCCGTTTGCGGGTTTTGAAATGCCGGTAAGGTATTCATCTGATATCGATGAGCACAACAATGTGCGACATGCAGTAGGTATTTTTGATGTATCACACATGGGCGAATTTCTAGTGAGTGGGCCCAAAGCGTTTGATTTATTACAATTTGTAACATCCAATAATGTAGCAAAACTGCATGATGGAAAAGTGCAATATTCGTGTTTGCCGAATGATAATGGTGGAATTGTAGATGATATTCTTGTATATCGTATCGCAAACGAGGCTTATTTTTTGGTGGTAAATGCTTCAAATATTGAGAAAGATTGGAATTGGATCAATAAAAACAACAGTTTTGGGGCAGAATTAGAGAATTTATCTGATAGATTGTGCTTATTTGCCGTGCAAGGGCCCAAAGCAACATTGGCATTGCAAAAGCTAACTTCTTTCGATTTAGCGACTTTGTCGTATTATACCTTCGCCCATAAAATTGAATTGGCTGGCATTAAGGACATCTTGATCTCCAATACTGGCTACACTGGTGCTGGCGGCTTTGAAGTGTATATTCCAAATGAAAACGCAGTTGAAATGTGGAATGCTATCTTGGAAGCAGGAAAAGAATTTGGCATCAAACCAATCGGATTAGGAGCTCGAGATACGCTGCGATTGGAAATGGGATTTTGTCTGTACGGCAATGATATTGATGACACCACCTCGCCAATTGAAGCTGGCTTAGGTTGGATCACAAGTTTTGAAAAGAATTTCATTAATTCAGAGGTGCTGAAATTACAAAAGGAAACTGGTGTAGCTAAAAAACTCGTGGGTTTTAAGATGGTAGAAAGAGGAATTCCTCGAAGTCATTACGAAATATTCAACGCGCAAGAAGAAAAAATTGGAGAAGTTACATCTGGAACACAATCGCCCATTCTTGGTGTTGGAATAGGTTTGGGATATGTGAAAAAGGAATTTTCAACAATTGGCACAGAAATTTTTATTGGAATAAGAGAAAATAAGGTAAAGGCATTAGTGACAAAGTTCCCATTTATATAATTACATACAACAATGCCAATACCTAATATTGAAGTTTGTTTTAGTCCCCATTTTTTGTTTCAGCACGAATTGAAAGGTAAAATTGTAGTAGTGGCAGATATATTCAGAGCCACTTCGTGTATGGTAACTGCTTTTGCACACGGTGTAGAAAGTATTATTCCCGTTGCTGAAGTTGAAGAATGCCGAGATTTACAAATTTCTGGCTTGCTTGCCGCTGCCGAACGAGATGGCATGAAAGTGGAAGGTTTTGACCTTGACAATTCGCCATTTAGTTACATGAATGAAGCCATGAAAGGCAAAACGATTGCCATTACTACTACCAATGGTACACAGGCAATCACACAATCGACCGAGGCAGATACGATCGTAGTGGGCAGTTTTTTGAATATTTCTAGTGTTGCAAATTATTTGCTAGAAACTGGCAAGAGCTGTATTATACTATGTGCTGGGTGGAAAGGACATTTTAATCTTGAAGATACTTTGTTTGCAGGTGCTTTGATCGAAAAATTGACCGAAAGTTTTGATATTGACCAAGATGCAGCGTTGTCTTCTCTTGTTCTTTACCAATCTTCAAAAAATGAAATCATAGATTTGACTAGAAAATCGACCCATGCAAAACGACTTGCCAAACTCAATATCCATAAAGATATAGAATTTTGTATGACAAGCGACAAATATGATGTGCTACCAATTTATACGAATGGCAAACTTTTGAACGTTAATAGATAACATTTAATAACAACATGAAAAGTATCAAAATATTAACAGGCATTCTTGGCTTTGTAATTGTCTTCAGTTCTTGTGTTTCAAGCAAAAAGCACAATGAGTTACTTGCCAAAAAACTGCGATTAGATGCCGATTTTTCTGAATGCCAAGATAGCTTGAACGCCAACAAAACATTGAACAAAACTAAATCCGAACAGATAGTCAATCTCTACAATATCGCAAAAGAATTGATGCTGGATACTACTTTGAAAGCCGATAATATTTCTCGAATTCAAAAGCTGCTCGAAGAACAAACTGCCACTGGCGACAGACTACGTAAAGATTACAAAGACTTGCTTGCCAATTATTCGGCCGAATCGAACCAAATGTCGTCAAATTTGGCAAGAAAGGAGCAACAACTGTTGGATTTGGAAAAATCGCTGATGCTCACCAAGTCGACTAATGATAAATTGCTGACAGATTTGAAAGAGCGAGAGTCGAAATTAAAAGATTTGCAGCAAATAATGGCTCAAAAAGACAGTGCCGTTTTGGCGTTGAGAAATAGCGTTACCGATGCCCTGCTTTCATTTAAAGACAATGGGCTTACTGTGAATGTAAAAAATGGCAAGGTTTATGTTTCTCTCTCAGAAAAGCTTCTTTTCGGCTCTGGTAGCACTTCGGTAGATAAAAAAGGCGAAGAAGCACTGCGTAAATTGGGAAGCGTTTTGAAAAATCAGCCCGAAGTAAATGTGATGATCGAAGGCCATACCGATGATGTGCCTGTAGCCAAAAATACCAATGCAGCTTTTAGAGATAATTGGGATTTGAGTGTGCTGCGCGCTACCGATATTACCAGAATATTAATTGCCGAAGGCGTAAAACCTCAAAAAATAACGCCTGCTGGAAAGGCAGAATTTTTACCAATTGTCGATGGCAAGTCGGCTGAAATTCGCCAAAAAAATCGAAGAACAGAAATCATTCTCACACCAAAATTAGACGAACTTTTCAAGATATTGGAGACACAATAAATTGCTAGCCATCTCTAACGGTTTAAGGGTTTCAAACCCTTGAAGCGTATGGCTGCAAAACATCGCACTTTGCACCAGCTGCAGTATCAAAAATGTACAATTCAGCTTCAATTCCAAATTTCAAGTTGTATTCCTTTAGTATCGTTTCAGAAAAGGAATCGATAGCCTCTTTTTTTACCAAATTGATAGTGCAGCCCCCAAAGCCACCACCCATCATTCGTCCACCGGCCCAGCCTTTCACTTTTTTGCCCGTTTCAACTAAAAAGTCTAATTCTTTGCAACTTACTTCATAGTCGTTTTTGAGTGAATAATGGCTTTCGAGTAGCAATTCGCCTATTTTTTCCATGTCTTTCAGTTTGAATGCTTGGGCTGTATTGTATACACGAATGTTTTCGTACACCAAATGTTTCAGTCTTTTTCTATTGACAAGGTCGGTAATCGATCCAAGATCATTGACGGTGACATCTCTAAAACCTTCAATCTGGGTATTGGTATTACTCAATTGATTTAGCCCCATCTGCGTTTCTACTACTCTTTCAGAATATTTACTGCCGGCCAACTCTCTTTTTACTTTTGTATTTGCCAATATCCAGCACCAATCGCCCATGTCGGCATCTACATATTCGTGGGTAAGCGACTTAAAATCCAGCACCATCAATTTGCCTTCTTTCGAGAATTGTGAAGCGTATTGATCCAACAATCCTGATTTCACTTTTAAATATTCATGTTCGATCTTTTGGCAGTTTTTTACCAGGGTAATGTCGTCAAAAGTAGCTTGGAAGCTCGTTCGTAGCAAATTCATCATCGCTACTTCGATAGCAGCAGACGATGAAACACCTGCCCCAAGTGGCACATTGCCCCAAATAAGGGCATCGAAGCCTCGATTGAGTTTGTCTTTTTTGGCAAATATATCAAGTGCTCCGTGTATGTATTTGGTCCAGCTTTCCGTTTCTGTAAATGGATTGTTTGGAATAAAAACCATCTGAGAGCCATAATTTTCTGAATGAATATGTATCTCGCTGTCTTCGCGAAAGGCCATGCTGATAATTACCCAACGATTGATGGCTGCGGGCAGTGCCAGGCCAAAATTATAATCGGTATGTTCGCCAATAATGTTGATTCGGCCTGGAGCCGCAGACACAAATTGTGGTGCCTTGTTGTAATGCTGTTGAAATTTGTCGTTTACTTCTAATTTTAATCGTAGCAACTCTGTCATGTAGATCAATTAAGTGTAGTTGTTCTAAAAGTATACATAATTCCACAAAAGTCAAATCACACGTAACGTAAATTAGTCTAGCTACATTTATGTGATTTGATCATAAAAGAAAGCGTTGCCACCGCAACTCGTTGTAGAACTTGAAACTCGATAAGTAAGCCGACAAAAATACCTTAATGATCGTAAACTTTCGGAAGGGTATCTCTAAAAACCTCAAAAATTATTATACAAACCCAACGCTAACTCTCACCGTGGGGGAGGGTTAGGGTGGAATTGAGATTTTTTGAAATGCCCACAAGAAAATAAGGTGCAGAACTAGGCTTCATTTTTGCTTAGATTTAGTTTGGTCTCAGAATATTGTTCTGAATAGTGTTAATATATATGTCAAAATTGGAATATAATTTTGATAATTACAATAATAAGCAATAAAATTTTTATTTTTAATTCGTTGCTGCTTTGGGGCAATATATTATTTGGTTTTTTTTGACGAAATAATATTCGTTTTTTTCCTCCCTTTTTAATTGCAGGTATTTTTTATGTCAAACTTGTGTGTTTGCAGCTTTAATTATCGAATATTGTAATTATTATCTTATCAAATCCAGCTTTTGAATACGTTTGTTATCATTGCCATTTCTGTTTTTTCGGGCTTCGTTTTTGCTTTTTTACTGTATCATAAACAATCGTCTTGGAGTACCAGAACCAATATTGCGATGGCGACACTTCGCTTTTTCACCGTTTCGATCATGGTGTTTATGTTGCTCACGCCATTTATCAAATCGAAGAGTATCGTTACCGAAAAATCTACTTTTGTCATCGCCTTAGACAATTCTACCTCGGTAAAAGACGCCTTAGAAGCTAATTCAGAGGTGTTTATAGCCAATATTGAAAAGATTAGAGACCAATTGGGTGACAGATTTGATGTTAAAATTTTCACCTTAGATGGCTTATTTTCAGGTACTTTGCTCAAAGATTTGAAATTTGACAAAGCCGAAACTGATATATCTTCACTTTTTAGTTTTGTGGATAATAGCCTCGAATCTAGCGATTTAAAGGGCGTTGTACTTTTTACAGATGGGATTGTAAATAAGGGCACTTCTCCATTGTTCAATACTTTCAATTGTCCAGTATTTACAGTGGGCATTGGCGATACCACAAAGCCAAAAGATTTGGTTGTCAAAAATTGTGTTTTCAACAATATTGTGGGCAAAGGCAATAAATTCCCCATAAATATTGAGATCAAAGCATATAATTTGAAGGGAAAAAGGGCTTCGGTTTCTATTTATGCTGAGAAAAAAAAGATAAACACGCAAACTATCAATATTGTGAATGATGAATATTCAGTCGCTTTGGCTTTTGAAAATATTGAAAATGAAGCAGGTTTGAAGCACTACACCATCGTTGCCGATGCCATCAAAGGCGAATTTTCGATTAAAAACAATCAAAAAGACATTTATTTTGACGTGATCGAAGCCAAACAAAAAATTGCACTTTTGGCTGCTGCACCTCATCCCGATATCAAGGCGATTATGTCTTCGTTAAATAATGGAGAAAATGTTGAAATTCAATCATTTATCGAAGGCATAAATCAGTTTAAAAACGACAATTTCGATTTGATAATAGCCTATCAGTTGCCTGGTCTCGCTGGTTCGTTCAACGCAATTTTAAATTCTTTTGAAAAAAGCAACACACCAATCCTTTATATAGTGGGGAGTAATACCAATTTGCAAACGGCTAACTTGCAAATTCCCAATGTCAAAATTTTATCGCCCGCTGGCCAGTTCGACAAAGTTTCGGCCATATTAAATCCTTCATACACCAGTTTGAATTTCGATCAGGGTTTGGCTTCGTTTTTAGATAAAAGCCCGCCTCTGGTGGTGCCTTTTGGCGAATACAATCTTGGATCGGGCTGGAATATTATTCTGAAACAAAAAGTGGGTACAATTGCAACTGAAAAACCATTGCTTGCCATCTTTGTAGAGGAGGGCAAAAAATATGGCGTGTTTTTTGGCGAAGGAATATGGCAATGGCGCATGAATGAGTTTGCCGAAAACAAAAACACGGTTGTATTTGATGATTTTATAAAGAAAGTAAGCACCTTACTTGCCCAAAAGACAGACAAAAGGAAGTTCAGATGCAATACCACCGAGAAGAGATATGAGCAAAACGTACCTGTAGTGTTCAAAATAGAAACTTACAACGATATTTACCAGCCTATTTTCGACCAAAACTTTGATCTCACTTTAAAAGACGAAAGCAAAAAAATACTTAATTTCAAATTTAGCAATTCTGTCAGCAATCCCAATTTCGAACTTACTGGTTTGAAGGCTGGGCTGTACACCTACACTTGCAAGACCATTTTATCTGGCAAAGAACTCAGCATAAAAGGAGAATTTAGCATTCAAGATCTCGATTTGGAAAGCAACACTAAAATTGCCGATTTTGAATTGTTGAGAAATATAGCCAATAAAACAAATGCAAAGCATTACGATTTCAGGCAAATGAAAAATTTAGCAGTTGATTTTGAGGGCTTAGGCTCGAACAATAAAGTTTATCAAATAGAGAGCAACGAAGAGGTGATAAATTTCAAAATATTGCTTCTCGTTTTGATCTGCCTAGTGGCCACAGAGTGGTTTATGCGCAAATTTTTGGGTCAAGGTTAATAAATCATTAATAAATCATTTGATTGACATAAATAAGTTGGTTTTGAATCGCAATTAATTAAAATTGTGTTTATATTCAGTTTTTACTAGATTTAATAATCATATTTCGTAGTTTTTCTCATTGAAGGATATGGACTATTTAATTATAAACTTTACCAAATGAAAAAATATACACCCATAATAGTTTGCCTGCTTTTAATAAACTTCATTTCTGGTTGTGTAAAAGAATTGGAAAGCCCTGAGAAAATAGTTATCAGCAGCGCTGGTGGGGGCTTGCCGTTAATAGATTCTGATATAGCATTTAGCGATTTAAAAAATCCCGCAGACAGCCTTCTAACAATTGCAGTTGATGAAGTTGGTGGCTATTATGTGATGAATTTGGGTCCTAAGTCATTTGAATTCACAGAGTTAGGTTCTATCATTAATATTGCCGAAAATGATATAGCGCTCAATAACGTGGGTAGTTTTCCGATTGCCAACGGCCCACAAACCTTGCCGACCATCGATGCTTCTATTCCGATAGATTTGGCTCAAGGCGATAGTGTGCTGAGCAATGCTACCATAAGGCAAATAATACTGTCAGGTGGCGAGCTAGAATTGGAAATGGCATCTTCACTTTCAAATACGGTAAATGTCAGTGTTACATTTACCAATATTGTAGATAAAACTACCAATGCAGCCCTTGTGTTAGATTATCAATTAAGTGTAGGCTTGCAGGTAAAAAAGACCCAAAATCTACAAAATTACAAATTGGTATTGGCAGGTAGCAACAAAATAGACGTACGATTGGCTGTTTCTGTAAATAATGCTGTGACAGTACCAAACGCATTTGGACAGCTAACTTTAAACTTTTTTGGTCTTAAAGATTTGAAATGGTCAAGAATTGATGGTAAAATTGGCGATTTGGCCTTGCCATTAGGTGACGATCAACTAGATGTAAATGGTTTGGGCATCAGGGCGTTCAATAGTTCGGATAACAGCACAGGTACTGGCACGGTTTTTTTCGAGAATCCTACAATGGAAATAAGGTTCGAAAATTATTTCGGCATTCCTGCAAAGCTCATTCTCAATCCATTAGTAGCTTACGACAAAGATTCGGTATTGCTTTCCGATAGGTCGAATTCGCCCGATAATAAGCCGTTTTCAATTTTGAAGCCCACAGATCCAGAGGTGAATCTTGCAGGTTTCCCCTCCAAATCTACCGAAAATGTGAGCGAAGAGATTCTAAAAGACTTGTTGAACAAAGGTCCTAATTATATTTCCTTTGGTATCATTTTATCTATTTCAGGTGCGAACACAGATTACAATAGCGACTTTATTTTATCAACCAGCAGAATAAAAACAGAGACAATACTGAAGCTACCTTTAAATGGCTATCTGAAAGATTTTAGAATAAAAAGCATCCTTACAGCACCAGATTTTTCAACGCTTAACACCAGCTCGTCTGGTCAGAACTACAGTACAAGTATTAATAAATCTGTCATAAACTTTAATTTTGAAAATAAATTTCCACTTGATATTCTTGCAAAGTTGGAGTTTTTGGACGCAGATAGTGTTGCAATACCAAGTCTGGGCACAAATGTTACCATCAATGGCGCGAATGTAGACGCACAAGGTAGCGTACAGACGGCAGTTACTACCAAAAATAGATTGGCTTTAGATCGCCTACAATTTGAAGATCTCAGAAATCGTTGTAAATCCATCAGAATAACAGGTTTGTTCGGCACTAAAGGTGCCAATGATGCTACGCCAAAATCTGTAAAATTCTACCCAACAAACAAGTTGAATGTAAAAATAAATTTCTACGGAGAGGGTAGTGGCGAATTTACATTTACTGATTAAGTTGGTATTTTGATATGTAAGATATTGAAGATCAATTACTTGTAAAATATGCAAAGACCTATAAAAACCAATTTCAAATCAAAATAATTGAAATATAAAATACTTGCCTGTGAAAAAAATTCTAACCGTAATTTTTAGTTTCGTCAGCCTCGCTGCATTCTCGCAAGGCGAAATGACACTGCCCATGATGGAGCATGTGTACCAATCGAGCTACTACATTCCTACAGCTGTGCCCGATCACAAAGTAAGTATCGGCTTGCCAATCATCTCATCATTCAAAGTTGGCTTCATAAATACTGGCTTTCTGCCCACCACAGGTTTTGAAAAACAAAATGGTGTTACTGTTTTCAATGTAAATAAGTTTGTAAACAGTATGCCGAGCAACAATTATCTACATATCGGCAACCAAATCGATTTTTTTCATTTGAGATTAAAGTGGAGAAACTCTTTTCTTTCATTTGATGCTGGAAATACGACAGATATTAACTTAAATATACCGCAATCGGTATTTCAATTTGCTACTTTTCAATGGTCGGAGCAAGGCTCGGAAGCAGGCAGATTATTTGATTTTTCAACTTTAAACACGCAAATACTGTCGTACAACCATTATTCTATAGGGTTGAATAAAATGTTTAAGAATTTCAATATTGGTGGCCGATTCAATTTATTGCAAGGTATTGCCGCTGTTAATGTTTACTCTGACAATCTGAAAATCGGGGTGACTTCCGAAGCTATTTCGTTATCGAGTTCGGCTACTGTCAATACTTCGGGTATCAATGCAATCTCGAATGACCCTTCACAATTAGCAGCGCAATTCAATAATTTGGGTGGGTCTGTCGATTTGGGCTTGAGTTATAAGCTTAGAGAGCGATTCTTTCTTGGCTTTTCAGCAAGCAACATTGGGTTTATAGATTGGAAAAACGATATTGAAAATACAAAGTATTCTCAAAGCCAAACTAAAGGGCCGTTTACAGGTATCGATGCATTTGGCCCAATTATTAGAGGCGATAGTTTAGAGAACGTAGATTTTGCAGATTCTTTATCGACCTATTTTAGTACTGGAACAGATACAACCGCCAAGCGAACTAGTTTTCGTACTTGGCTCACTCCAAGGCTGTATTTTTCTGCCAATTATAAAGTCACAAACAGATTTAATGTATCTGCCATGTTGAAATTGGAAAGATATATTGAATGGAGAGCAGCGTTAACTTTGGGTGCTCAATATAAGTTTGGCAGAATTTTGAGCGTAATACTTTCTTCTACTTATCAATATGAAAATATTACTTTCGGTGGTGGAATAGTATTGAAACCTGGTCCATTTCAGATATATGTAGTAAGCGACAATATTTTTGCGACTCGCTACAATTTGGAGGAATTTGCTGGCCAGAAAATTCCAGTTGCTCTGCCTTACGATGCAAAAATGTTCAATATACGGGTAGGTATGAACTTGGTTTTTGGGAAAATATTAAGCCCCAAAAAACAAAGTTTTAATTATTAAAAAAATACTAGTTTGCTTTGAATGGTTTGATTCACACTCGAAAAATTTAACAACCTATCAATAGCATTTGATATTTAATTGTCACTTAAAAATATTCACATAGATGAGAGTTGCTTCATTTTGTATTGGTTTTTTCTTCTTTATTTTCAACATAGCGGCTCAAAAATCTTTTAAGCCCCAAAACTTAGGAGATAATGTGAACTCTGTATACAGTGAAATAAACCCTGTGATATCATCTGACGGTAAAATTTTATATTTTTTGAGGGTTAATCATCCTGAAAATGAATATGGCGGTAAAAATAGCCAAGATATTTGGTTTTCAGAATTGCAACCTGATGGTACTTGGGGTCCCGCTTTGAGAATGGATGTCAAAATGAACGATACCAGATATAATGGTATTTTGGGCATTAATCAAGATGGAACACAGATCTTGGTGTCTGGCAAATACAAGAATAATGGCACTTACTATCAGCCAGGTCTTTCATTTATGTACCACAAAGGCGATGAAGATTGGACAAATCCAAAGAAAATCAAGATTCCTGGCATGAATCCCTTATTGAGAGGAAAATCCTTCAATGCGTCTTTAAGTGCAGATGGGAAGTATATATTGATGTCTGCCTCTAAATCAATCATCAAAAAAAGAACAGATATTTATATTTCTGAAAACGAAGGCTCAAGATGGTCGAGATTTAAGAGATTATATTTTGAAAATTATGACTTATATGATAGCGAAGAATCGCCTTTTTTAGCTGGTGCAGACAATAATATCTTGTATTTTTCATCAAAAAAGCAAAATGGAAATTACGATATATACGTAGCAAAACGGGTGTCTAAGTATGCAGATGAGTGGCAAGAACCAAAATTGCTAGAAAGTTTGGCAAATACGCCAGAATACGAATCGTATTTCAAGCCAAATGCGAAACTTACAGAAGCCTATTACGTCTCGTCCAGTGAATCTAGAGGAGGAACCGACATTTTTAAAATTAAGCTAAAAGAGGTAAATCCTTATATATTAATTACCGGGAAAATATTTAATAAACTTAGCAATCAGCTTATTTCTCCAACAAAAAAATATGCTATCAATATAAGTGGCTTGCCTGCCGACTCTATCAAGATCAATTTTGATTCATCTAAATATACTGCTCGATTGCCATTTGGTAAAATCTATAAATTTATTCCCTCACTAACCAACTGGATTTCAGATACTTCAACTTATGATGCTACCAATATCAAAGAATATATAGAAGTATCACAAGATTTATTCCTTACGCCTTTGCCTTACGTCAAAATAAGTGGAAACTTCTTAATTACATCTACCCGTTCTTATGTGCCTTACGGAGATAAAGTGAAACTATACATTGATAATGTTGTAGCAGACAGTACTACATATCAGTCGAAAGTAAATCCTTCAAAATCAAATTATGAAATAAAATTGCCTTGGGGTAAAAAGTACGTGTTGCAATATAAAGTCGCAAAATACCTTACCAAGGCCGATTCTCTTGATCTCACTTTGCTGGATGAATATAAAGAGATAACACAAGATTTGTATGGCGAAAAGATTGAGGAGAAAGTTGCTGTAGCCATGGCAACCATTGTTGGTAAAGTATTTAATAAAAAAACTTCTAAGCCAATGGCGAATATTTTGCCCTATATCATCCAAGTGGATAAGATTCCCTATCCCAATTTTGAAGTTACCACTGCGACTGGTGAATATAAACTTATAGTTCCTTTATCAGATGCCTATACGATCAATGCCAGAGCTACTGGCTATTATCCAGTTTTTGAAACTTTAGATATTAAAAACGAGAAAAGTGGTATTAAAATATTCAAAGATTTGGTGATTGCACCTATTGAAGTTGGTGTTGCAATTCGTATGAACAACATATTTTTCCAATCTGGCAAATCGATATTAGATCCAAAATCATTTCCTGAGCTAGACAAATTAGCTAAATTCTTAACTGACAATCCAGGAATACTCGTAGAAATTGGCGGACACACAGATAATGTTGGTAAAGCAGATAAAAATTTGCTTTTGTCTCGATGGAGAGCGAGAGCAGTAGAGCAATACTTAGAGGGTAAAGGTGCAAATAAAGACAAAGTAATATTCAATGGCTATGGATCGACTAAGCCAGTGGCAGAAAACAAAACTGCCAAAGGCAAAGCCCAAAACAGAAGGGTTGAATTTGTAATAAAAAGCATTGAGTAGCACTTTATGTCATGCGTTTTTGCTGCCCATTTCTTTGATTTGATCGATGAAATTTGCGACAGATTGTGCATTTTCTACGCGAAATGCACCTATTCGGGTTCTTCTCAATGCACTCATGTATGCTCCTGAATTTAGTTTTTTGCCCAAATCATGTACCAGACTTCTTATATAAGTGCCTTTTGAGCACACCACTCGAAATTCTACTTTTGGAATGTCAATCTTAGTAATCTCGAATGTTGTAACCGTTACTTTTCGTGGTTCAAGTTCAATAGTTTTGCCTTGACGAGCCAAATCGTACATCCTTTGTCCATCTTTTTTGATGGCAGAATACATAGGTGGGATTTGTGATATTTCTCCTAAAAATGATGTAGATGCTTCATGAATCGTTTCAATATTGATATGATCTATGTGGAATTCCCCATTTACCTCCGTTTCGCTATCGTAGCTCGGAGTAGTTTTTCCTAAAATCATTTCCCCAACATATTCTTTTTCTTGGGCTTGGTATTCGTCTATTTTTTTTGTGAATTTACCAGAACAAAGTATCAACAAGCCTGTTGCCAATGGATCGAGCGTGCCTGCATGTCCGAGTTTTTTTACCTTCAAAGCGTACCGTAATTTGTTTACTACATCAAACGAAGTCCACGATTGTGGTTTGTCGATCAGAATTACCTGACCATCTTCATATTTTTGCAAAAAATCAGACATTTATAGGAGTTGTAAGGTAAATAAGCTGAAAAGCTACACGATTTGAAGATTGTATCCTAAGGCAAGCAATATCAAAATAGCAGAGCCCACTACTATTCTATACCATCCAAAGGCTTTGAAACCGTATTTTGTTAATACAGAAATGAAGAATTTAATGGCAATAATAGCTACAATGAAAGCCACCAAATTTCCAACTGCTAGTAGCTGGATATGTTCTGTTTGGATAGATTTGTAGTTTTTCAATAATTTATATGCTGTGGCGGCAAACATGGTTGGTACTGCTAGAAAAAAGGAAAATTCTGCGGCTTGTTTTCTTGTTAAGCCTTTCGCCATCCCGCCAATGATGGTAGAGGCAGAGCGTGAAACACCAGGTATTAAGGCAATACATTGAAAAAGACCAATCACAAATGCAGATGGAAATGTGAGTTCTTTTTCTTCTGTGTTATTTACAAACCACTTATCAACAAATAAAAGGACAACGCCTCCTGCTAATAGCATAATTGCCACCACAAGCACATTTTCGAGCAGGCTATCGATATAATCGCCTAAAAGAAAGCCAATAATGGCTGCTGGGATGAAAGCTATTATAAGTTTGTAATAAAAATCTAACGACTTAAAAAAGCGATTCCAGTATAAAACTAATACTGATAAAATAGCTCCCAACTGAATATTGACAGTAAAAATTTTTACAAATTCAGAACTTTGGATGCCAAAAAGGCTCGACACGATAATCATGTGGCCAGTAGATGAGATGGGTAAAAACTCTGTGATACCTTCTACGATGGCTAATATCACGGCTTCAAAAATGGTCATGGAAATTGCTTTTACTAGTTCAATTCAATGCTGAGTTTGATTTTTGCTCTTTCTAAAATATTCAGAGGCAGCAGAATATTTGTTGTTTATTAGATTTTGTCAGTAGATTTTTTCTTGTAAAAAATAGCCACAAACTGAATTGCAAACCCGATCGAAACGATCAGTGGGCCAAGTGTCAAACCAACAAATCCAAAGCCATAAGGTTCTTTATCGAGTGTCATTACAAAATAACCTATGATTAATACTGCTATTCCGGCTAATAGAATGATGTAATTGGTGCGATCGAAAACGAGTTTCATTTTTTATTTGTTTGTTTGGTGCGAATATAAGTAAAATTCTAATGTCATTAACTTTAACAATAGGCAGTGAGACGCAAAAATTGGTGAAGTGAAAGCGATTCGTAAAAAAGGTTTTAAGAAGATGGGCATTTTGAAAACAAAAAATCCTGCTGTTGAGAAAGCAGGATTTTTATCAGTGTCTAAGAAAAGCACTTTTTACGCACAATATTCTTCAAAAGCCAACATCAAATTATCAGCAATCATTTCAGCAGGACGACCTTCAATATGATGACGCTCGATCATGTGTACTAACTCACCATCTTTAAATAATGCAATCGAAGGTGATGATGGCGCATAAGGGAGCATGAATTCTCTTGCTTTCGAAACTGCATCTGTATCAACACCCGCAAAAACAGTAGTGAGGTGCGATGGTTTAAATTTACTGTTTGTCAAAGCCATACGAACCGCTGGACGAGCATTTCTGGCCGCACAACCACAAACAGAATTGACAACCACAAGTGTTGTACCCTTCTCATTTACGGCCTTTTCTACTCCAGCAGCACTTAATAAATCTTCAAAACCTACATCAGTAAGTTCTTTTTTCATGGGCAATACCAATTCTTCAGGATACATTTTATTAATTGTTAATTTTTGTCGGTTTTTACTTATCAGAATCTCAGTTTGAATTCCATCTCAAAAATACTACATCTTCTGAACAGTTTTACATATAGCCAAGTTCCAATTTTGCTACTTCGCTCATCATTTCTTGATTCCAAGCTGGGTCGAACGTAATTTCTACATTTACTTCGTTGAAAAAGCCCAATTCCATAATTTTTGTTTTTACCTCGGCTGGCAATTCTTGAGCAGAAGGGCAAGATGGCGATGTCAATGTCATAGATACATAGCAATTGTTGATCGGAAAGAGGTTTATTTCATAAATTAACCCTAATTCAAAAATATTTACTGGTATTTCTGGGTCATATACCGATTTACAAGCCTCAATTACTTTTTCTTTTATTTGTTCTTCTGTTAATGCTGCTGCTGTTGCTTCCATTTTTAATTAAATATGTCATTCATTTCTATAGCGATGCCTGTTTCGGCATCTGAAATTTTGTCACCAATAAAAGTAGTTTGTTCCTTTTTTGAATTAAATACCCAAACGGTTTTCGACATTGGTTCTATTATCCATACAGATTTCACTCCTAAATCGATGTATCGATGCATTTTTACAAATAAATCTGCCAGCGCTTGGGTTGGCGACAATATTTCGATTACCGCAATAGGTGCTTTGGTGTATTTGATATGAACTTTAGAAAAATCGACACTCAATTTGGGCAAAATGCTAATGTCAGGCGTTAAAAATTCTCCCTCCAAATCTAGCGATAACTCTGGATGAACGTTGAATTTATCTTTGTACAATGTTTTTAATGTAAAAATTAAGTTGCCCTCAACGGCTGAATGTTCAAAACTTGGCAAAGGTTTTCCCCGTTCTAATTCGTAGTCTGTTATTTCAATTGTTCTAATTTCCATGGTACTATGATTTGAAAATTTCGTCAAATTGAAGCTCAATACCTGTTTCGTGGTCTTTAATCGTACCTGAAATAAAAGTGGTTTGTTCTTTATTGCTATCGAATAAAAAAACAGTTTTTGTTTGAGGTACTACAAGCCAATACGATTTTACGCCTCCTTCTATGTACTTTTTCATTTTTATAATCAAATCGCCTAATGCTTGCGAAGGGGACAAAATCTCTATCACGGCTAAAGGAGCTATATAAACCATAGATTCGTCTTCTTCAAAATCTAAAATGCCTTTTCTGTAAATGGCGATGTCTGGGACATACTTATTTCCATTTAAAAAAACATCTAATTCACTCAAAAAGTCAAATCTTGAAGCATATTTATTCAAAAATAAGCACCCTAAAAGTATTTGTATTTTACTATGTATTTTACTTGGCATAGGTTTTCCTCTTTCTAATTCATAGTCGGAGATTTCAATCACTCTCGTTTCCATTTCGGTAAAGTGTTATGAGTCGAATTTACATTAGTTTCACGAATTATGAAAGAAAATACCTTTGAATTTTGATGCCAAAGTTGCGTTTAAGCCTGCGATTGGTACACCATTGCATCTAATTTCATTTGCTTTACCATTGCCAATAAACCATTTGATCGCGTTTGAGCCAAATGTTGCATCAAGCCTATTTTATCCATAAAAGCCAAATCAGATTTGATAATATCGGCTGGTTTTTGATCGGAAAGCACCTTTATCAGTAAGCTAACTAATCCTTTGACGATCACAGAATCACTATCGGCTCTAAATTTTACGGAACCATTTTCAAATTCAGATACCAACCACACACTGCTTTGGCAGCCCTTTATTTTTCGTTCTGTGGTTTTGAATTCAGCCCCCAAAGGATCTAGCTTTTTGCCCAAATCAATGATGTATTCGTATTTTTCGTCCCATGTTTCAAACAGAGCAAAATCTTCAATCAGCTCATTCTCAATGCCTTCTATTGTCATTTTATATTTTATCTAGCCATTCTAATCACCTTTTCAATCCCTTTGCCAAGTTTATCAATTTCTGCTTTTGTGTTGTATAATGCAAATGATGCCCTAGCAGTGCCTGGTATATTAAATCTATCCATCAAGGGCTGAGTACAATGATGACCTGTACGCACGGCTATGCCTTCGCTATCTAAAATAATACCAATATCTTGCGGATGAATTCCATCCATCACAAACGAACAAACGCTCACCTTTTCTTTGGCATTTCCTACAATTCTTAACCCAGAAAATGAAGTGAGCACATCTGTTGCATAATGCAATAATTCATTTTCATGATGTGCAATTGCCTCAAAACCAATTCTTTCCATGTATTCAATGCCTTTCCTTAGGGCTATGGTATCTGCAATATTGGGTGTACCAGCTTCAAACTTATAAGGCAATTCATTGTAGGTGGTTTTGCCAAATGTTACTTCTTTTATCATCTCTCCACCACCCATGTATGGTGGCATTTTTTCTAACAATGCTCTTTTGCCGTAAAGCACACCAATGCCAGTCGGACCGTAAAATTTATGACCAGATAAAGCATAGAAATCAACATTCAAATCTTGTACATCTATGTGTTGATGTGAAGCGGCCTGCGCCCCATCTAGCATTACCACAGCTCCAAATTCGTGTGCTTTTTCAATAATTTCTTTTACAGGATTTACTGTGCCTAGTGCATTAGAAACATGTACAACAGATACTATTTTGGTTTTGGTTGAGAGTAATTTTTCATATTCAGCCATTATCAAATCACCATCGTCATTGATCGGAATTATCTTGAGAATAGCCCCTTTTTCTTCACAAATCATTTGCCAAGGCACAATATTCGAATGGTGTTCCATAGTTGAAATGATAATTTCATCTCCAGCTTCTAAAAACATTCTTCCATACGTTTGCGCAACTAAGTTTACACTTTCTGTAACCCCTCTTGTGAAAATAACTTGATCTGAAGACTCGGCATTGATGAATTCTCTGATTTTTTCACGTGTCATTTCATATTCGGCTGTTGCTTTTTCGGCCAAGGTATGAATACCTCTGTGAATATTGGCATTAATGGTCTCGTAATACGATGTCAAAGCCAATATTACAGATTTGGGTTTTTGAGTTGTAGCTGCATTATCAAAATATACCAATTGTTTTCCATTGATTTTTTCATTTAATATGGGAAAGTCTTTTCTGATACTATCTATATCTATGTTCAAATCTGTTTCTAGTGTCATAATGCTTTAAATTTGGTCAAAAATACTCAATGCTTAGAACTTTTCTAAATAAACAAATTGTCATTTGAATCTGTTCGACAAATTCACAGTTTTTATTTTGTTTCCTTTTGATATACTAATACAATGTGTATTAATTTTTTCAAAATTGACTATCTGCCTTTATCAACGTATTATTGCAGAAATTACTTGCTAATAGATAAAAATGAAATCAGATGTAGAATTGGCCGATGAACTTGCGGCTTCATATAAAAAACTCACCCAAGAAATAGCGAAAGTAATTGTAGGGCAGAATGAGGTAGTAAAATTGGTATTGACTGGGATTCTCAGCCGTGGGCATTGCCTCTTGGTGGGTGTGCCTGGTTTAGCAAAAACTTCTTTGATCCAAACTATTTCAGATGCTTTAGATCTTGATTTCAAGCGTATTCAGTTTACTCCCGATTTAATGCCTTCCGATATTACAGGTTCTGAAACTTTAGATTCAAATCGCAATATTAAATTTGTAAAAGGCCCCGTTTTTGCAAATATTATTTTGGCTGATGAAATAAATCGAACGCCTCCAAAAACCCAAGCTTCGCTTTTAGAGGCTATGCAAGAGCAAAGCGTAACGATTGCAGGTCAATCTTACAATCTAGACAAGCCATTTTTTGTACTTGCCACACAAAATCCAATTGAGCAAGAAGGCACTTATCCCTTGCCAGAGGCTCAATTAGATAGGTTTATGTTTAATATTTTGCTCGATTATCCAAGTTTTAAGGACGAAATTGAAATTGTAAAAAGCACCACCTCTGAAAAGAAAGTAAGCATTAATAAAATAATCGGAAGCAAAGACATAAAACAATACCAAGAATTGATCCGAAAAGCGCCTGTGGCAGATAATGTGGTAGAATATGCTGTGAAACTAGTTCAAAAAACTCGCCCGAACACCGAGTTGGCTGCTAAGGAAACCAACGAATACATTGAATGGGGCGCTGGCCCAAGAGCATCGCAGTTTCTAGTGGTTGGGGCGAAATGCAATGCCTTGCTTAATGGGAAATATTCTCCTGATATTGAAGATGTGCAAGCAGTGGCTCTGCCTATATTGCGTCACAGAATTGTGTTAAATTTCAAGGCTGAAGCCAATGGCGTAAGTGTTGAAGAAATGGTAAAAAAGTTATTGTAGAATATCATTCAACAATAACTTTTTTATAGCACTAGATTCCCGTTCTTATTTCCTTACAATTTTCGCACCTAGGTTGTTCAATCTCGTGTCGATGTATTGGTAGCCTCGGTCTATTTGTTCGATATTATGGATTATGCTAGTGCCTTCAGCACCCATGGCTGCAATTAAAAGAGAAACCCCTGCACGAATATCGGGTGAGGTCATGGTAATTCCACGCAAATTATAGGCTCGGTTAAGCCCAATTACAGTGGCTCGGTGTGGGTCGCACAAGATAATCTGGGCACCCATTTCTATTAGTTTATCTACAAAGAAAAGGCGACTTTCAAACATTTTTTGATGTATAAGCACTGTTCCTTTGGCTTGTATGGCCGTTACGAGTACAATACTCAACAAATCTGGAGTGAAACCTGGCCAAGGAGAATCAGCAACAGTAAGCGTGGAGCCATCTATAAAAGTGTCTAATTCGTAGTGGGTTTGCGAGGGGATAAAAATGTCGTCTCCTTTTATTTCCAAATGAATACCCAATTTTCTGAATGTGTCTGGAATCATTCCCAACATGTCTACTCTTGCATTTTTTATGGTTATTTCCGATTGAGTCATGGCAGCAAGACCAATAAAACTGCCAATTTCAATCATGTCTGGAAGCAAAGTATGTTCGGTACCACACAAAGAATCTACACCATATATATGTAGAAAATTAGAGCCAATTCCTTCTATTTTTGCTCCCATTCTCACCAACATTTGGCAAAGTTGTTGCAAATATGGCTCGCAAGCTGCATTGTAAATACTGGTTTTGCCTTCCGCCATCACAGCGGCCATCACTATATTTGCCGTGCCCGTTACAGATGCTTCGTCAAGCAGCATGTAGCAGCCTTTGAGAGCTTTGGCATCTATTTCAAAAAAGGCGTCTTTGGTATCGTAATTGAATTTAGCACCTAGTTTTTCGAAGCCAATAAAATGCGTATCTAACCTTCGTCTACCAATTTTGTCGCCACCTGGTTTTGGCATCTTCGCTTTTCCAAATCTGGCCAATAAAGGACCAATAATCATCACGGATCCTCGTAAAGCGGCACCTTTTTGTTTGAAATCTTCTGTTTCTAGAAAATCAAGGTTTACATCTTTGGCAATGAACTTGTAGTCGTGGTCGTTAAGTTTTTCTACAAACACGCCCAAATCCTGAAGCAGTTCGATAAGCTTCATTACATCACGGATATGTGGAATGTTTCTGATAATGACAGGTTCTGCTGTCAATAAAACCGCACAGACAATTTGTAAAGCCTCATTTTTAGCGCCCTGCGGCACAATTTCACCTTTTAACTGATGACCGCCTTTGATTTCGAAAGAAGACACTAGGTAGATTTATCTAAGATTATTATTTAAAATATCTAACTTTAATTATGTAGGGTAAGGGCAAAAAAGCTATTTTCTTCGTCTATTATTGCTACCACTGCTGCTGTTGTTTCTTGTATTGTTACTTCTCTCATTGCTCCTGCCATTTGAAGTGTTGCGATCGTTGCTGCTACTCCTTCCATTATTGCTTCTACCATTGTTGTTTCTGTGGCGACTAGGTGCTACATTTTCCGTGCGATTGTCTATTCGTACCCCTGATAAATCGAGTAAATTTTCCGACTTTATTTTTTCCAAATCAAGCTTTATTTTTCCACTCGAAATCCGATAAAGTTGCTCCTTAATTACCTCATCTTCAACCACTTCCTTGTTGTACTGGGCAAAGAAAGATTTCATCAACCTTGCCACATAGATTGTAGCATTTTCCTTCTCAGACCCATCTTCAATAGAAGTAATTTTATTTACTAAAAATTCAATGTTTTTACCATAATGTTTTAATTTTGGTTGTGAATAGCTGTAACCCAAAGGAGCTGGCTTTTTGTGAATAACAGCGGCATCTGGTTTTGGAAACGGGCTTTCTACTTCCAATTTAAAGTCAGAAATAATAAATATGTCGTCCCAAATCTTATGGGTTACATCATTGTTGTCTTTTGCGCCTGGCTGCACAAATTGTCGCATCAATTCTACCAGCTGGGCAGTTTGTTTGCTTCGGCTTTCAATATTATCTATTAGCAATAAGTTGTCGACCATTACTTGTATATTTCTGCCGTATTCTTTCAGTAGAATTTGTTGTCTCTGGGTGTTATAATCCATAGTATTGAAATGTTTAGCGAAATAAGAATTTCCCTTTTCGTCAAATTTTGTTAAGGGCTAAAAAATATAGAAGATTAGAATTGGCATTTTGAAACTAATATGTACAATAATGAATCATTATTATATCCTGCGATGCATTTTTAAGCGCAGCGTGTTTTAGGTGTTCTGCAAATTTATACTATAAATCTTTACTTAGCAACTTGGATGTTATTTCGTTTTCAGGGCTCTTTTCAGCACCAGCTCAAAATCTGAAACCACATTCATAAAGAAAATGTACGCATCATAAGGCGAATTGTATGGACTGAAATATTTGTGCACATCGCCATCGGCCCAATATTTTGTACACATATAATAGTAGTGATCGGAGGTTTGCAGCCTCGACCAAATCTCTATCAAATCTTGGCTACCAGTTCTCAGCACAGCGTTTCTAAGCGAATATATTTTATGCAACGCCTCGTATTGCATCGAATTACTAAGCCAAGCCGACAAATCTCTTTCCGTGTCGGCCCATGAAATATAGTCCGTTACAGAATATTCATTTTTGGGCTCTAGAATAGCAGAAATTTGATTTGGCGATTTGAACGTATAGCCTTGATTATCAATACATTCTATTACAAGTTCTTCTAGAAATGTAAATATTCCGCTCGAAGCTGGCTGGTGCTCCCCGAATGTCTCATAGTCCATAAATAAATTTACAGTAGCCGCTGATTTATCAATTTTATTTAGTTTATCTACAAATTTCTTGACAGTCAATGGAAAATTTGTTCCTTTTTCGTCATTAAATCGAAAAGAAATATCATCAGAAAGGTCATGATCTCGTAATAGTACTTTTAGATTTTTGCATTGAGATGCTGCATAGATTTGATGCGGGCTTCTATTTTTCAAAATTCGATCTACTCCTTCCGCCAAAATGGTTTTGTAGCCTAATTCTTCAATCGTTTGGGCAACATTATCATCAAAAATCAATTCTGTATTCCGAAATGTAGTTGGTTTTTGTCCAAAATATTTTCCAATCGCTTTCTCATGCTTCTTAATTTGTGATTCAAATTCTTCTTTTGAATAGACTGATGCCAAAGAATGATAAAATGTTTCTCCAATAAATTCCACTTGGCCAGTTTTGGCCAAAGCTTGGAATGAAAGTATTACTTCGGGTTGATATTGCTCAAATTGGCGGAGCGCCATTCCAGAAATACTAAAGGAAACATTAAATTCACTAGGATATTTATTTATGAGTGCTAGTAACAGTGCATTTGTCTGCAAATAACAATTTTGTGCTATTTTCTGAAGTATTTGTCTATTTAAGATTTCATTTTCATAAAAATGCGATTTTCCTATCTGAAAAAAATTATAATTCAACAGTCGAAATGGCTGATGAACCTGAAAATAAAAGCAAATATTCACGTATGCAATTTTAGAATTTTAATCGGAAACAAGTGGTGCCATCCTTTATCAATAAACTATTTTGTCGTTGAAAACCGTTCTTGAAACAAACTAAATAATTCTGAAGCGGTATTGTCCCAGCTTATTTTACTCAGATCGTGGTAAGCGTCTTTTACCAACTGGTCGCGTAGTCCCTTGTATTTCAATATAGAAATGATGTTTCCTGCCATTTTATCCACATCCCAAAAATCGGCTTTCAGTGCACTTGGTAGCACTTCTGCCGCTCCAGATTGTTTTGAGATTACGCAAGGTACACCAAATTGAGCGGCTTCCAGAGCCGATAGCCCAAAAGGCTCCGATACTGATGGCATTACATACACATCTGCTATCGAAAGCAAATATCTTACTCTTTCTTGGCTCAAAAAGCCGGTAAAGTGAAATTTATTGCCGAGATGTTTGTATGCACTATTTTCAATGATTCCTTTCAGCATATTGCCCGAACCAGCCATCACAAATCGCACATTGGGCATGAATTCTATCACCTTTGCAGCAGTCTCAAAGAAATATTCTGGGCCTTTCTGTCCCGTAACCCTTCCAAGGAATAATACAATTTTTTCTGGTAGGCTGCTTTCGCTTCTATAGGCCTGCACCTGTTCTATTCCATTGTGTATTGCCACAATTTTATCTGGATTTATACCATAAAATGTTTTTATGGCCCCAGCAGTATAATTACTCACTGGCACGATGAGATCGGCATATTCCATAGCCGATTTTTCAATCTGATATACCCAACCTTTGCTTTCAGGGCCGTTTCTGTCCACTTCAAGAGAATGAACATGCAAAACCAAAGGCTTTCCAGTGAATGCTTTTATTTCCATGCCAGCCACAAAAGTCATCCAATCATGGGCATGAATAATGTCAAAATCCTTTTGTGCGGCTAATATTGTGGCTACTTTGGCAAAACTTTGCACGCGTTCTCCTAGCGATCCATCATATAAATCATCAGTATCAAATACGCTCAAATCTTTTTGCAGTCTTTCCTTTATTATCTTAGGATCGGTCGTGGCATATTTTTCAGATAGTATTTCAATGTCTTTTGTTTGATAGGGCAGTAGATTGGCATCAATAAAATCTACATCAGATAAAAATTTGTATGAAGAGGTAGAAGTTTGAAGTTGCAAATTTTCAACATCGATGGTATTCAAACCAATCGTTTCTATGCTATTTGCCAAAAAGCTAGGCTCACCTTTGGGAAGTATCAACGATATATTTACATATTTACTAAAAGCTTTGGTTAAACCATAGCAAGCTACGCCTAACCCACCATTTATTATAGGCGGAAATTCCCAACCTAAAGTTAATACTTTTAGTTTTCTGTTCATGTTGTAGGTAAAATTATATTTATTGTTTAATAGTTTATATAATATGAAGCTGCTTTCTTCAAATTGTACAAACGGAGTGCATTTTAATTAAAATACTTTTTACATCCAAGTAAACTGACAAAAATCAGTTCCGGCTACGAATTTGCTACTTCTTATTGAATTGTAAAATGGTTCATGACAAAAAAAATGTACCAAAGGGTTGTAATTTTGTACCTAGTTTCTCATTTTTGACAATTATTAATTTTATTTGGGCATGGATAAAAGGCTAATTTTTAATAGCGAATCTTTGAATATTACAATTAAAAGATTGTGCTATCAGCTTATTGAAAACCACGATGATTTTTCGAGATCTGTACTGCTGGGTTTGCAACCAAAAGGGGTTTTTTTGGCAGAAAAGATCAAAAAGCTTTTGGCAAGCGATTTTTCGATCGATGTAAAATTTGGCACATTGGATTCCACTTTTAACAGAGATGATTTTGGCAGAAGGGCACTCGATATTATTCCCAATGCCATGCATGTTCCTTTTTCATTGGAAAACAAAAAAGTGATAATTGTAGACGATGTTCTATACACTGGTCGTTCTGTCAGGGCTGGCCTCGATGCCATGTTGAGCTTTGGAAGGCCGCAAAATGTAGAGTTATTGGTATTAATCAATAGAAAATATTCTCGCGAATTGCCGATCGAACCAAAATATATTGGTAAAAATGTGAATACATTGATAACAGAAAAAGTACTGGTAGAATTAAAAGAACAGGGCGTTCCGGAAGATTCCGTATGGATGATACCGAAAAATTAGCTACATTTCGAAAATTTTAACTGATTCAAATTTGTCTCAGCTTACCACAAAGCATCTTCTTGGCATTAAAAATCTCACTCATGGTGACATTAAGTTAATATTGGATACTGCCACCAATTTTAAAGTACTATTGCAGGGGCAAATTAAGCGCCTTCCTACGCTTCGCGATCTTACCATTGCCAATGTTTTTTTTGAGAATTCAACCCGCACAAGACTATCTTTTGAACTGGCTCAAAAGAGGTTGGGTGCCGACATTGTAAATTTTACATCCTCAAATAGTTCTGTAAAAAAAGGCGAAACTTTGCTCGACACAGTCAACAATATATTGGCTATGAAGGTAGACATGATCGTGATGAGACATTCAAGTGTAGGTTCTCCGCATTTTGTAGCCGAAAATACCAATTGTATCGTAGTAAATGCAGGCGATGGCACGCACGAGCATCCAACCCAAGCATTACTAGATGCGTATACTATCCGTGAGAAATTGGGAACTCTCATAGGCAAGAAAGTTTGTATTTTTGGTGACATTTTACATTCTAGAGTAGCGCTTTCAAATTTCTTTTTGCTAAAGAAGATGGGAGCCGAAGTCATGGTTTGCGGGCCTACTACGCTTATTCCCAAATATCTATCAGAATTAGGAATTGCCATTGAAACTGATTTACGAAGGGCTTTGGAATGGTGCGATGTTGCCAATATTTTGCGAATTCAGTTGGAAAGGCAACAATTAAAATATTTCCCTTCGTTGAGGGAATATGCTACATATTATGGCATCAACAGGCATGTTTTAGATGGTTTAAAAAAAGAGATCTTAATTTTGCATCCGGGCCCGATCAATAGAGGTGTAGAAATTACGAGCGAGGTGGCCGATTCTAAGCATTCTGTAATATTAGAACAAGTTGAAAATGGTGTTGCTATACGAATGGCGGTTATTTTTCTATTGGCAGGAAAAGTAGCTTAATTTCACTTTTAGAATATTTCTCAAATTTCAACGAGATTCAGATTATTTCATCTTTAAAATCCAATACACTATCTTTGAATTTCAATAAATTTCAAGTCGTACCTTAATTTTCACGTACAATTATTGGCACTATTCAATTTTTCGTTACCTATTAAACTAATAATCAATGGCTTACAATCTTTTAAAAGGAAAAAGAGGCATCATATTTGGTGCACTAAATGAAAATTCAATTGCTTGGAAAGTAGCAGAATTGGCACATGCCGAAGGTGCTAAATTTACACTTACAAATGCTCCTTTAGCCATGCGTTTGGGCGAAATTAATAAACTGGCTGAAGCTACAGGCGCTACTGTGATTCCTGCAGACGCTACTTCAATTGAAGATCTTGAAAAATTATTCTCTGGTTCGGTAGATATTTTGGGAGGCAAACTCGATTTTGTGCTACACTCTATCGGCATGAGCCCAAATATTCGCAAAGGTCGCCCCTACGGAGATTTGAAATACGATGACTATTTAAAAACCTTAGATATTTCTGCACTTTCGTTCCACAAGGTAATGCACGTTGCAGAGAAACAAGATTCACTGAATGAATGGGGTTCAATTGTAGCACTTACTTATATAGCTGCGCAAAGAAATTTCCCAGATTATACAGATATGGCAGAGGCAAAAGCCATGTTAGAGTCAATTGCTCGTAGCTATGGTGCAAGGCTTGCAAAATCCAAAAAAGTAAGGGTAAATACCATCTCCCAATCACCTACCAAGACTACTGCAGGTAGCGGTATCTCGGGATTCGATGTGTTTTTTGATTTTGCTGATAGAATGTCGCCTCTTGGCAACGCCTCAGCAGCAGATTGTGCCAGTTATTGCATTGCAATGTTCTCCGATTTTACACGAATGGTTACCATGCAAAATTTGCTTCACGATGGAGGATTTTCGCATTCTGGCATCACAGAAAGGATGATAGAAGTAATGAATAAATAATGCACTATGATTCTTAAGGAAAGGGATATGGTACCCTTTCCTTTTTATTACAGCGACACAAATTGAGTCTTTTAACTCAATGTTAGGCTTCGAAATCTACTATTCGCTTTCTAAAACTTCAAAAGTTCCAATCAGAAACTCGTTGAGGGATTCCACCTTTCCAGTAGCTTTTGATCTTAACAAGGCTCCAAACCAATTATTTTGTATCAATTCTGCAGCCTGAAAGGGCGTTAAAAGTTCATTAAGCATTCCTTTATGTTCAGCCTCATTCATGCATTTCTCGAGCAATGTCAAATTTGTCGAAAGATGCTGGCTCAGTTCCTTTCTTATTTTTTTGCTTGAATACGACATCTCAAGTGCCAAGTTACACATGAAGCACCCCCTTATCTGCCCTTCATCAAAGCTCTGCTCAATCTGATACATATAAAAATTTTTCATTCTTTCGAATGGAATGAATGTTCTATCGTGCAAATACTCTTCCATGGCAGTGTGCATAATATTGCAATATAAATCCAGAGCCTCTATGCAAAAGTCTTCTTTCGTTTCAAATAAATTGTAAAAAGACCCTTTTGGAATACCACAAGATTTAAGTATATCAGTAATGCCACTGGCATTAAATCCCGTTTTCCACAAATAATACATTCCATTCAACACTATACCTTCTTTATTGTGCTTCATATTTTTTAATTGGTGTTATAGGTTTCGGAATGAATTAAATTCCTTTGAAATAAGTCTTGCAGATATACTTTCGTTTTAATATTTAATTTTCTTAACTCGTTACTGGTTTCACTGTGTACGCATTAATAACGTATTTTACACAAAGTCTCTCTATTTTAGGGTGCCAGTTTTTATGCCCTTGCTAATCGTTGTGGCAAGTTTCAATCCAAAGTATGTATCTCCTTCCAAGAACGAATCTAAATTAGACCAGTCGGTACAATAATACGCCCTTTTTTAGCATTAAAATATTTATTTACAAAAATATTTATTCGTAAAATTGACTAATTCATTAGTATAATTATATTTTTTATTGATTAAATTAAATTATATTACAATTACCAATAAATTTATAAAATATTTTTGCTCTAATTGTTGATAATCAAAAATGAATTACTACTTTTGCAATCCCTTTTCGGAAACACGGGAAAAACAAATAAAAAAATGTCAGGTATTATCGGCAAAAAAATAGGGATGACAAGCTTTTACAGCAAAGAAGACGCTAAGTCCATTCCTTGCACATTGGTAGAGGCGGGTCCAGTTGTGGTAACACAAGTGAAGACCAAAGAATCTGATGGATACAGTGCCATTCAAGTGGCCTATGGTGCAGCTAAGAAGAAAAATACAACAGAGTCTATTCAAGGACACTTGAAAAAATCTGGTCTTGACGCAGCACAAAGAATTATGGAATTTAGAGATACAGAAGGTACCTTTACAGTTGGTCAGGTGGTGAAGTTGGAAGAAGTCTTGAGTGAAGGCGATTTTATAGATGCAGTTGGTGATTCGAAAGGTAAAGGATTTCAAGGTGTTGTGAAGAGATATAATTTTGGTGGAGTAGGAGGTCAAACTCATGGTCAGCACAATAGATTACGTCATCCAGGTTCAATAGGTGCTTGTTCATTTCCGTCAAGAGTATTGCCTGGTATGAGAATGGGTGGTCGTATGGGAAACCAACAAACTACTATTCAGAATTTGAAAGTGGTGAAAATTTATCCAGAGAAAAACTTGGTATTGATAAGTGGATCGATTCCAGGGTCTAATAATTCGATAGTATATTTAGAGAAATAGTATAATGGAGCTTATTGTATATAATATAGGGGGAAAAGCAACCAGCAAAAAGACAAAGCTTTCTGACGAAGTTTTCGCTATTGAGCCTAATGAACATGCGGTTTATCTAGATGTTAAGCAATATCTTGCCAATCAAAGACAAGGTACTTCCAAAACAAAAGAAAGACCAGAGGTAAATTATTCTACCAGAAAGATGCTCAAGCAAAAAGGTACTGGTGGAGCAAGACATGGTTCTAGAAAAGCCAATATTTATGTGGGTGGTGCAAGAGTTTTTGGGCCACAACCACGCGACCACAGCTTTAAGTTGAACAAAAAATTAAAGCTGCTTGCTAGAAAGTCTATACTTTCTTCAAAAGCAAAAGAGAGTCTTATTACAATAGTTGAAGATTTCACTTTTGACGCACCAAAAACGAAATCATATTTAGAATTTTTGAATGCATTTTCATTTGCAAACAAAAAAACACTGTTGATTTTACCTGATGTCAATATTAATGTAGTGATGTCTGGAAGAAATATTCCAAATACAAAAGTAGTATGTGCTGATTCAGTCAATACTTATGACTTGGTAAACTCTGACATAATATTTCTTGCTGAATCTGCTGTTCAAAAATTAAACGAATTGTAATACGATGGAAGTGTTGATCAAGCCTCTCGTTACAGAGAAAGTTACGGCCTTAAATGATAAGGGAGTTTACGGCTTCATTGTTGATAAGAAGGCCAATAAAGTGGAGATTAAGAAAGCAGTTGAAAAAGCTTACAATGTGAACGTTGATGCTGTTAATACATTAATTACATCTTCTAAACAAAAATCTAGAAGTACTAAAAAATCGTTCTTGAGTGGTAGAACTAGCTCTATAAAAAAAGCTTTTGTTACCCTAGCGAAAGGTGAAGTTATTGATTTCTATAGCAGTATATAATCATGGCGATAAAAAAATTAAGACCGGTTACGCCCGGACAAAGACATAGGTTAGCTCCTACTTTTGATGAAATTACAGCTTCAAAGCCTGAAAAGTCTTTGATAGCTAAAAAAACTAAAAGTGGTGGTAGAAATAGCGAAGGGGCTATGACTATGCGATACATAGGTGGTGGACACAAGCAGGCGTATCGAATTATCGATTTTAAGAGAGATAAAGATAACATACCCGCGGTTGTGAAGACGATTGAGTACGATCCAAATAGAACCGCTCGCATTGCATTATTATTTTATGCCGATGGAGAAAAAAGATATATAATTGCCCCAAAAGGGTTGAAAGTAGGTCAAACAGTTCTATCTGGTAAAGGAGTTCCTCCGGAGTTGGGCAATGCATTAACTTTGTCTGAAATACCATTAGGTAACTTCATACACAATGTAGAGTTGAAACCAGGCAATGGCGCCAGTTTGGCTAGAAGCGCTGGCTCTTCCGCTCAATTGGTTGCTCGCGAGGAGAAATACGCTACGATTAAGTTGCCTTCTGGTGAGCTAAGATTGGTTTTGTTGACTTGCAAAGCTACTGTGGGCTCAGTTTCGAATGAAGATCATATCAATTTATCTGTTGGGAAGGCAGGTAGAAATAGATGGAAAGGTATTAGACCGCGTGTCAGAGGTGTTGCAATGAATCCAGTAGATCACCCAATGGGCGGTGGTGAAGGTAGAGCTTCTGGTGGTCAACCCCGTTCGCGGAAAGGACTTTATTCGAGAGGTCTGAAGACGAGAACACCTAAAAAGTATTCTAATTCATTTATAATAAGTAAGAGAACTAAATAAGATGGGTCGCTCATTAAAAAAAGGTCCTTATATTGATTTTAGACTAGTTGCTAAGGTCGATAAGATAAACGAAACAGGAAAGAAGACAGTAGTGAAAACTTGGTCTAGGAGGTCTATGATCTCACCTGATTTTGTAGGACAAACCTTTGCCGTGCATAATGGCAATAAATTTATACCGGTGTTTTGCACCGAAAATATGGTAGGTCACAAGTTAGGCGAGTTCGCACCTACTAGAAATTTCAGAGGACACGCTGCTAAGAAAGATAAAGGCAAATAAGAAAATAAATGGAAGCTAGAGCAATCTTAAGAAATGTGCCAACTTCACCAAGGAAGATGAGATTAGTTGTTGATTTGGTTAGAGGTAAAGATGTGAATCAGGCGTTGGCTATCTTGAAGTTTCAAAGTAAAGTTGGTGCTGAATACTTACATAAGTTAGTGCTTTCTGCCGTGTCTAACTGGCAACAAGGAAATCCTGATGAGAGAGTGGAAGAAGCAGACTTATTTGTGAAAACTATTTTTGTCGATGGCGGTAGGATGTTGAAGAGGATGCGTCCAGCTCCGCAAGGAAGAGGTCACAGGATTAGGAAAAGATCAAATCATATAACTGTGGTTTTAGATAGTAAAATATCTGCTGTAGTTGAAGAAAAAGCTTAATGAATAAATCGAAAAACTAAATAATAGATAATCGAAATGGGGACTAAAACGAATCCTGTAGGATTAAGGTTAGGTATAGTGAGAGGTTGGGACTCTAGCTGGTACGGTGGTAAGAACTTTGCCGATAAGCTGATTGAAGATGAGAAAATTAGGAAGTATGTTTTAGCACGTATTCCAAAAGCTGGAATTGCAAAGATTATAGTTGAGAGAACAATAAAGAGAGTTATTCTTACTATCAACACAGCTCGTCCAGGTGTTGTTATTGGGAAGGGAGGAGGTGAGGTTGATAAAATCAAGGAGGAGCTCAAGAAAATTACTGAAAAGGATGTACAGATTAATATCTTTGAAGTAAAGCGTCCTGAGTTAGATGCTAAGTTGGTTGGTGAATCTATTGCACAACAAATTGAGGCACGAATATCCTATAAAAGGGCTATGAAACAAGCAATTGCATCGGCAATGCGTGTGGGTGCTCAAGGGATAAAAGTAAAGGTTTCTGGTCGTTTAGGGGGAGCGGAAATGGCTCGTTCCGAGGGGTATAAAGAAGGAAGGGTTCCTCTCCATACTTTGAGAGCCGATATTGATTATGCTATTACTGAGGCTCAAACTGTCTACGGAAAAATAGGCATTAAAGTTTGGATATTCAAGGGTGAGGTTTTTGGAAAAAGAGATTTGTCCCCTAATGTTGGTTTAGCCGCGGCTCAATCAAATGTTGCTAGTGACTCACCTCGTGGAGATAGAAGAAATGATAGGGACGAGAGGGGCTCTCGTGGTGGCGACAGGAGAAGGGGTGAAGAGGGCTCTGATGCCAAGGGTGTTAAACCTGGTCTCGGTGGTGCAAGTAAAAATAAGAGTACTAACAACAGAAGAAGATAACAGTAAAAGCCTAGAACGCTATGCTTCAGCCAAAAAAGACTAATTATAGAAAGACACAAAAGGGAAGAATCAAAGGTATTGCGACCAGAGGCTTTTCCATAAGCTTTGGTCAGTTTGCTTTGAAGGTTTTAGAACCTGGTTTTATCACTGCGAGACAGTTGGAAGCTGCTAGAGTTGCTTTATCGCGGGGTATGCAGCGTCAAGGTAATATTTGGATTCGTGTGTTTCCAGATAAGCCAATGACTAGAAAGCCCGCAGAGGTGCGTATGGGTAAAGGTAAGGGAGCCCCTGAATATTGGGTAGTTCCTGTGAAGCCTGGTACCATACTGTTTGAAGCAGGGGGTGTTTCAATTGATTTGGCAAATGAGGCCTTGCGCTTAGCTGCTCAGAAGCTTCCTTTGAAAGTTAAATTCATTTCTAAACACGATTACGTAGCTTAATTCTAGCCATGAAGTATAAAGAAATAGCGTTGCTAAAAAATGATGAGTTAGCAGATAGGTTAAGAGCAGAAAAGGATTTGTTGGGACGTTTGAGGTTTGCCCATGCTGTATCTCCCATTGAAAATCCTATGAAAATTAGGTCTTCACGTAGGTTGTTTGCACAATTAAGTTCAGAATTTTCCAAAAGGATGAAAACATCATAGTAAAATGGAAGTGGTATTAGAAGATAGAAATTTAAGAAAAGCCAGAGTTGGGAAGGTTGTTAGCAACAAGATGGAGAAGTCGATAGTTGTCTCTATCGATAGAAAAACGAAGCACCCTAAGTATGGGAAGTTTGTTAACAAAACAAAGAAGTTTGTTGCACATGACGAGACTAATCAGTGTGGGATAGGTGATGTTGTTGAGATTATGGAAACTCGTCCTTTGAGTAAGACCAAAAGGTGGAGATTGGTTCAAATTATTGAAAAAGCTAAATAGTAATGGTACAGCAAGAATCTAGATTAAATGTAGCTGATAATAGCGGCGCAAAAGAAGTTCTGTGTATAAGAGTTCTGGGAGGGACAAGAAAGAGGTATGCGTCACTTGGCGATAAGATTGTCGTTACTGTGAAGGCAGCTTTGTCTTCAAGCAGCATGAAAAAAGGTACTGTTTCTAAAGCTGTGGTTGTAAGAACTAGGAAGGAAGTGAGGCGTAAGGATGGAACTTACATTCGTTTTGAAGATAATGCAGCAGTTTTATTAAATGCTGCTGACGAACCTAGGGGAACTAGAATTTTTGGTCCAGTTGCTCGGGAATTAAGGGAGAAGCAATTTATGAAGATAATTTCTCTTGCTCCTGAAGTTTTATAGTATTTATAAGTATTTAAGATGGCAAAGCAGAACATAAAAAAAGGTGACAAAGTTGTGGTATTAGCTGGTAATGCGCGTGGAAAAGTGTCTACGGTCTTACAAGTGCTACCTAGGGAATCTAGAATTTTGGTGGAGGGCGTGAACAAAGTAAAACGTCATTTGAAGCCAACTTCTTCTAATCCAAGTGGGTCGATTTTAGAAAAAGAATTGCCAGTTCATATTAGTAATGTAGCTTTGGCAGACACCAATGGTAAGGCTACTAGAGTTGGTCATAGAATAGATAAAGAAGGTAATTCAGAAAGGTTTAGTGTAAAAACCGGTAACGTTATATAAAGATGGCAACACCTCGTTTTAAAGATATTTATGATAGGGAAGTAGTTCCTGCGTTGAAGACCAAATTTGGTTATAAGAATGTGATGCAAGTACCTAAAGTTACCAAAATTTGTGTAAACAAAGGTATAGGTGCGGCAGTCGCTGATAAGAAATTGGTCGATATAGGGGTAGAGGAGTTAACTCAGATTACAGGTCAGAAAGCAGTTCCTACAAAATCTAAAAAAGCTATTTCTAATTTTAAGTTGAGGGAAAATATGCCGATTGGTGCTAAAGTAACACTTAGGGGTCAGAAGATGTATGAGTTTATGGATAGATTGACTTCTATTGCTTTACCACGTGTGAGAGATTTCAAGGGCATTAATGATAAGGGCTTTGATGGAAGAGGCAACTATACTTTGGGTGTGAAAGAGCAGATAATATTCCCAGAGATTAGTATCGATAAGGTAACTAAAATTTCGGGAATGGATATCACTTTTGTTACAACTGCTCAGACTGATGAAGAAAGTTTGGAATTGTTGAAGTTATTTGGTTTACCATTTGCTAATCAAAAGAAATAAAATAAATGGCTAAGGAATCAGTAAAAGCGCGTGAAGTTAAGAGAGTTCTATTGGTAGCTCGTTATGCTTCTAAAAGAAAAGCTTTGAAAGAAGCTAGTGATTATTTAGGTCTTGACAAACTGCCCAAAAATGCAAATCCCATAAGGTTGCATAATCGTTGTAAGTTGACAGGGAGGCCTAGAGGTTACATGAGAAAATTTGGTATTTGTAGAAATCAATTTAGATTATTGGCCAACGAGGGTAAAATTCCTGGTTTGACTAAATCTAGTTGGTAACCCAGAATATTATCGTATCTTTGCACCCCATTTCAAAAAAACGAATAAATGGATTCAATTGGAGATTTCCTGACCAGAATTAGAAATGCTTCTATGGCTGGACATAGATTATTAGAAGTTCCTTCTTCAAAATTTAAGAAGGAGATCACAAAAGTTTTGTTTGATAAAGGGTATTTATTGAACTACAAGTTTGAAGATTCAGACGAAAAACATGCTACTATAAAAATAGCACTTAAGTATAATAGCTTGAATAAAAAGTCTTCTATTGTGCACATTGAGAGGATCAGCAAACCAGGCTTACGAAAATATGTAGATCATGATGGCCTTCCACGAGTGTTAAGTGGTTTGGGTATTGCTATTGTTTCGACTTCAAAAGGTTTAATGACTGACAAAGAGGCTCGTGAGCAAAAGATAGGTGGTGAGGTAGTTTGTTTTGTATATTAATATAATAAGTAATGTCAAGGATTGGAAAAAAGCCTATTTCGTTGCCAGAGAAAGTAGAAATCACTATGGACAAAAGCAATTTAGTGACTGTGAAAGGTCCTAAAGGTGTACTGGTACAGGCTGTTGATACAGATTTTAAAATTGTTTTGGAAGGTAATGATCTCATTATTGAAAGACCAACAGAACAAAAAAGGCACAAGGCGTTACATGGCTTGTATCGTTCCCTTTTGAACAACATGATCGTAGGTGTTAGCGCTGGTTACAAATCTCAATTGGAGTTAGTGGGCGTTGGTTTCAAAGCTTCTAATGCTGGGAACTTGTTAGAATTGAGTTTGGGTTATTCTCATGGCATTTATTTTGAAGTACCAAGCGAAATTAGAGTTGCCACTGTTACCGAGAAGGGTAAAAATCCTACAGTTATTTTAGAAGGGATTGACAAACAGTTGCTAGGCCAAGTTTGTGCGAAATTGAAGTCTTTTAGAGAGCCAGAGCCATATAAAGGAAAAGGTATAAGATTTACTGGAGAAGTAATAAGGAGAAAAGCAGGTAAGACATCAGCTAAAAAATAATAAAATCATGTCTGTAGACAAAGCAAGCAGGAGGTTAAAAATACGGAAGCGAACAAGAAGTGTGATTTCTGGTTCTGGTCAGTTGCCTAGATTGGCGGTATTTAGGAGTAATTCAGATATCTATGTCCAGTTGATTGACGATTCAAATGGTACCACAGTGACTAGCGTGTCTTCCAAAGAACTTAAGTCTATGAAAAGTCCTAAATTGGAGGTATCCAAAGAGGTTGGAAAGTTAATTGCTCAAAAGGCAAAGGATAATGGAATAAGTACTGTGGTATTTGACAGAGGTGGGTATTTGTATCATGGTAGAGTGAAAGCTTTGGCAGAAGGTGCACGAGAAGGAGGTTTAATTTTCTAAGAAACTTTAGTTATGTCGCAATTAAATATTAAAAGAGTCAAGGCAAGCGAAATTGAACTTAAGGACAGAGTAGTTGCTGTCAATCGTGTTGCAAAGGTTGTGAAAGGTGGTAGACGTTTTAGTTTTTCTGCTATTGTAGTTGTTGGAGATGGTAATGGAGTAGTTGGATTTGGTTTAGGTAAAGCAAATGAAGTGACTGATGCCATCGCGAAAGGGGTTGATGACGCTAAGAAAAATTTGATAAAGGTTCCAGTTTTCAAGGGAACGGTGCCTCACGAGACAATTGGTAAGTATAGTGGTGGTTTGGTTTTGTTAAAACCAGCTGCTGCAGGTACTGGTGTAATTGCTGGTGGTGCAATGAGAGCTGTGTTGGAAAGTGCCGGTATAAAAGATGTTTTGGCAAAGTCAAAGGGTTCTTCAAACCCCCACAATGTTGTTAAAGCTACTTTTGATGCATTGCTTCAAATGAGAGACCCTTTCACAGTTGCTAGGTTTAGAGGAATTCCAATGAAAAAAGTATTCAACGGCTAATAATTATGGCGATCGTAAAAATAAAACAGGTTAGAAGTACCATTAAAAGGCCAATGGACCAAAAGAGAACTCTTGAGGCTTTGGGATTGGGTAAGATTAGTAGGATAGTTGAAGTTGAGGGAACACCTCAAATCCTTGGGATGATTAAGAAGGTTAGTCACTTGATAACAATATTAAATTAGTTCAATGAAATTAAATTTGTTAAAACCAGCTCTTGGTTCGATAAAGTCTTCAAAAAGAATTGGCAGAGGTACTGGTTCTGGGAAGGGTGGCACTTCTACTAAGGGTCATAAAGGAGATAAGGCTAGATCTGGTCACAAGGATAAGTTAGGATTTGAGGGAGGTCAGATGCCTTTGCAGAGGAGAATTCCCAAGTTTGGGTTTACAAACATTAATAGAGTAGAGTACAAAGGTGTTAATTTAGATACTATCCAGAGTCTTGTTGATTTGAAGAAGTTGACAATTATCGATTGTGAAATTCTATTTTTAAATGGATTGGTCTCGAAGAGGGATAGAGTGAAGTTGTTGGGGAGAGGCGAATTAAGATCTAAGATAACTGTGAAGCTTCATGCTTTTACAAAAGCTGCTCAAGTTAGTGTTGAAAGTCTTGGTGGTAATATTGAAATTGTTTAAAATAGAATGAAAAGGGTATTTAGAACCATAAAGCATATTTTTTCAATAGATGAGTTGAGAAACCGTATTGTAAATACAATGGGTTTTCTTCTCATCTTTAGGCTTGGTTCTTACGTAGTTTTACCTGGGGTCGATCCAACTAAGTTGACAAAAAATACCTCTGGTATATTAGGCTTATTGGATACCTTTTTGGGAGGTGCTTTCAGCAATGCTTCTATTTTTGCCTTAGGTATCATGCCTTATATTTCTGCTTCAATTGTTTTGCAATTATTGACAGTAGCAGTGCCATATTTCCAGAAGATGCAGAAGGATGGAGAGAGTGGGCGGAGAAAGATCAACCAGATGACGAGAATATTAACGATATTTATCACTATCGCTCAGTCGATCGGGTATGTTACTGCCACCATACCAGCTGAGGCGGTCATGATTGAAAGAACTCTATTTACTATTTCGTCTATTATTATAATAACGACTGGCACAATGTTTTGTATGTGGCTCGGTGAAAAAATTACGGATAGAGGAATTGGCAATGGTATTTCTATGTTAATTATGGTTGGTATTTTGTCTAGGTTTCCGGCAGGTATCATTGGAGAGGCCTTGTCGAAAGGTATGAATGGAGCGCTTTTCTTCCTGCTCGAGCTTGTAGCGTTGTTCTTTATTGTTATGGCTGTAATAATGTTGACGCAAGCAACGCGAAAAGTTCCAGTGCAGTATGCCAAACAAGTAGTCGGTAATAAAGTGATTGGTGGTCAAAGACAATATATTCCACTGAAGTTGAATGCTTCAGGTGTTATGCCAATCATCTTTGCACAATCGCTAATGTTCTTGCCAGCAATGATTGCCTCTATTTGGTCTGATTCTTCTGACTTGGCAAACACAATCGGGGCAACGTTTTCGGATTACACCTCTTGGCAGTACAACACGTTGTTTGGTTTCTTGATAGTTGTATTTACTTTTTTCTACACGGCCATAGCTATTAATCCAACTCAGATTGCTGATGACATAAAGAGAGGTGGTGGTTTTGTTCCGGGCATCAAGCCTGGTAAGGAAACTTCAGATTTTATTGACAATATTTTATCGAAGATCACTTTACCAGGTTCGCTTTTTCTTGTGGCTGTGGCGGTTTTTCCTGCTATCGCAAGTTTGTTCGGTCTCAATAGGGAGTTTGCGCAGTTTTATGGAGGCACTTCGCTTCTAATTATGGTTGGTGTTGTTCTGGATACTTTACAGCAAATCGAAAGTTATTTATTGATGAAGAAATACGATGGTCTGATGAAGTCAGGTAGGATTAAAGGAAGACAGGAACTGTCTGTGGCGTAAGTATATGTTCTGGAGAAGGGAAAAGATTCAATATAAGTCAGTTGATGAGTTGGAGCTAATTAAAAAGAGTGGAGATGTTTTGGGAAGGGTTCATGGGGAGTTGTCGAGGAATGTCAGAGAGGGTGTTAGGACTCTTGAATTAGATAGGATAGCTTATGAGTTTATTAAAGATAATCGTGCTGTTCCTTCGTTCTTGAAGTATAGGGAGTTTCCTAGTTCTTTGTGCATATCGGTGAATGATACAGTTGTGCACGGATTGCCCAGTGATTATGAGTTGAGAAATGGCGATATTGTTTCTATCGATTGTGGTGTTCTTCTAAGTGGTTATCATGCTGATTCGGCTTACACTTATAGTGTTGGTGACATTAGCGCTGAAAAGAGGAAGTTGCTTCGTGTCACAAAGGAATCTCTGTATGAAGGCATTAAGCAAGCAAAGGCTGGCATGAGAGTTGGGGACATAAGTTTTGCGATACAGTCGTATAATGAGAGAGAAAAGTATGGCGTAGTCAGAGAATTAGTGGGGCATGGTGTTGGAAGAAATTTGCATGAAGAGCCTGAAGTACCTAATTTTGGAAGAAGGGGAAAAGGGCACAAGCTAATAACGGGCATGGTCCTAGCCATAGAACCCATGATTAATTTAGGTACTAGAGATGTATATCAGCTAGAGGATAATTGGACTGTTAAAACGAGTGATGGCAGGCCTTCAGCCCATTTTGAGCATACTGTTGCCGTGTTGAATGGAAGTCCAGAGGTTTTAACGACTTTCGATTATATAATTAAAGAGCAAGTAATCTAATGTCGAAACAGTCTTCAATTGAGCAAGATGGTAAAATACTAGAAGCTTTGTCTAATGCAATGTTTAGGGTAGAGTTAGGAAATGGACACGAAGTTATTTGTCACATTTCTGGAAAGATGAGAATGAATTATATAAAGATATTGCCTGGTGACAAAGTTAAGTTGGAAATGTCTCCTTATGATTTGACAAAAGGTAGGATTGTGTTTAGGTATAAATAAGCACCAAGTCAAGAGTTGAGCAAAAAATAGTTAATTAATTATAAAGATGAAAGTTAAGGCATCTATCAAAAAGAGGAGCGTGGACTGCAAAATAATTCGCAGGAAAGGGAAGCTCTATGTTATTAATAAGAAGAATCCACGTTTTAAACAAAGACAAGGTTAATTATAGAATTATGGCTAGGATCGCAGGTGTAGATATTCCGGATTTAAAAAGGGGAGACGTGTCTCTTACTTACATTTATGGTATTGGGCTAAGTACTTCTCAGTATATTTTAAATAAAGCTAAGGTTAGCTTAGACAAGAAGGTGAAGGAGTGGACAGAGGATGAAGCTAATGGTATTAGAAATATTATTTCGACTGAGTTTAAGACTGAGGGTGTTCTGAAGTCCGAAGTGCAGCTGTCTATTAAGAGGTTGATGGACATAGGTTGTTACAGAGGTTTAAGACATAGAAAGGGTTTGCCGGTGAGGGGGCAGCGTACTAAAAATAATAGTCGGACCAGGAAGGGCAAGCGCAAGACAGTAGCAAATAAGAAAAAAGCGACTAAATAGATTTCATTAGGTTGATTTTTGTTGATAATAATTTAAGAAATGGCACAAAAAAAGAAAGACAAGACAAAAAAGCGGATCGTAATAGTTGAACCAATTGGTCAGGTTCATATCCAGGCCACTTTTAACAATATCATAATTTCGATTACTAATATGAATGGGCAAGTGATTTCTTGGGGCTCTTCGGGTAAAATGGGATTTAAAGGTTCAAAAAAGAATACCCCTTATGCTGCGCAATTGGCTGCGTCATCTGCTGCACAAGTAGCGTTTGAGGCAGGTATGCGGAAGGCTGAGGTGTTTGTGAAGGGTCCAGGTTCAGGCAGAGAGTCTGCAATTCGGACTATTCAAAATGCTGGTATTGAAATAAGTGTTATACGTGACGTAACTCCAGTTCCTCATAATGGTTGTCGTCCGCCAAAAAGAAGAAGAGTTTAATTCTTGAATACAATTGATATTATATAGAAATGGCAAGATATATTGGTCCAAAAGCTAGAATTTCAAGGAGGTTTAATGAGCCTATCTTGGGACATAGCAAAGCATTGTTGAAAAAAAATTATCCTCCTGGTCAACATGGAAAGGGTAGAAGGTCTAAAAAGTCTGAATATGCCATTCAGCTTGCTGAAAAGCAAAAGGCTAAGTATATATACGGTCTATTAGAAAGGCAGTTTGAAAAGACATTTGATTTTGCAGCTAGAAAAGAGGGCATTACTGGTGAAAATTTGTTAAAGTTTCTTGAAGGTAGGTTGGATAATACAGTTTATCGTTTGGGATTAGGTACCACTAGAAGAGCTGCCAGACAAATTGTGCTACACAAACATATCTTGGTAAATAACGAGTTGGTCAATATCCCGTCATATTTACTGAAGCCAGGCGATGTTGTTAGTGTCAGAGAAAAGTCGAAGTCTTTAGAGGTTATTACTACTTCGCTGTCCGCCAAGAGTTCAAAAAGATATAATTGGTTAGAGTGGGATGCCAAGTTAATGTCAGGTAAAATTATTAATTATCCTGATAGACAATCAATCCCTGAAAATATTAACGAGCAGTTAATAGTTGAACTTTACTCAAAACAATAATTTAGTTAAAATATAAAAGTAGTAACTATGTCAATATTAGCTTTCCAAATGCCGGACAAAGTCGTAATGGAAAAAGCTGACGACTTTAAAGGCTTGTTTGAGTTCAAACCCTTAGAAAAAGGCTTTGGTGTTACAATAGGCAATGCTCTGCGAAGAATTTTACTGTCTTCCCTAGAAGGTTATTCTATAACTGGTATCAAATTGCCTGGGGTGCTCCATGAATTTACTACTATAGAAGGTGTAAGGGAGGATGTTACTGAGATGATTTTGAATCTGAAAAAAGTTAGATTTAAGAAGATTCCTGATGTAATGACTGATAATAGAATTGCCATTGTTCTGAAGAATAAGGAGGCTTTTAGTGCTGGAATGATCCAAGACTTTACTTCTTGTTTTCAAATTACAAACCCTGATATGGTAATAGCTCACTTTGCCACAGGTGTGAAGTTTGATTTGGAACTAACTGTTGAGAAAGGTAGGGGTTATGTGCCAGCTGAAGAACACAAGCTAGGGGATGGTGTTTTTGGATTAATCGCCATCGATTCTATTTTTACGCCCATAAAAAATGTAAAATACAGTGTTGAAAATACGAGAGTAGAGCAAAAAACTGACTATGAAAAGTTGCTGATTGAAATTGAGACTGACGGGACGATTCACCCAGAAGATGCTTTGAAAGGGGCTGCCCATATTCTAATTCAGCATTTTATGTTGTTTTCTGATAAGACTATGACTTTTGAGACTCAGAAAGCAGAAGAGATAGAGACTGTTGATGAGGAGTTTTTGCACATGAGGAAATTGCTCAAAACTTCGTTGGCTGATCTTGATCTTTCAGTTAGAGCTTACAATTGTTTGAAAGCTGCTGATATAAAGACACTAGGTGATTTAGCTTCATTGGATGTTTCTGATATGATGAAGTTCAGAAATTTTGGGAAAAAATCATTGGCTGAGCTTGAGCAATTAATGCAGGAGAAAAATTTACGTTTCGGAATGGACGTTGTCAAATACAAATTAGAAGAAGATTAGAAAATAATGAGACACGGTAAGAAAGATAATCATTTAGGAAGAACCACAGCACATAGACACGCTTTGTTGTCTAATATGGCGTCATCTTTGATATTGCACAAAAGAATTGAAACTACTTTAGCCAAAGCTAAGGAGTTGAGAAAATACGTAGAGCCTTTGATTTCCAAATCGAAAGACGATTCTACCCATTCAAGACGGGTTGTTTTTTCGTACTTGCAAGATAAGGTTTCGGTGAAGGAGCTTTTTGACAACGTTTCTGATAAAGTTGCTGATAGACCTGGTGGCTATACTAGGATCATTAGAACTGGTAATCGTTTGGGTGATAATGCGGAGACTTGCATTATCGAATTGGTCGATTACAACTTGTTGTATTCTAATAAATCTGAAGTTAAAGAGCCTAAGACTAGAACAAGAAGGAGTAAAAAATCTGCTTCCACCGATGCTGTTGGTCAGATAGAAGAAGGTGATGAAGCGAAGTAAAAGCAAATGATGTGATTTTCATTGGTTTATTTATAAGGATTTGGGTTTATGCTCAAGTCCTTTTTTTATGTCAAAGTCAAATACTATTGTTAGTTTTACCAATTATTTAAAGAATATTGAATATGAAATATGTTTTGAAGGATAAAGCACTACTGGTCTTGGAGGATGGGTTGGTCTTTGAAGGTAAGTCTATTGGTGTAAAGGGTACGACAAATGGTGAAATGTGCTTTAATACAGGAATGACTGGCTATCAAGAAATCTACACTGATCCATCGTATTCTGGACAAATAATAATTAATACTTCTCCCCATATTGGGAATTATGGTACTGCCGAATTGGAACAAGAATCGTCAGTTGTGCAATTTAAAGGCTTGGTTTGTAATTCATTTGCAAATGTTTTTTCTAGAAGATTTGCTATGAATTCACTCCAAGGCTATTTTGATGCCAATGGGATTGTAGGGATCGCAGACATTGACATTCGAAAATTGGTTAGACATGTTCGGGATAAGGGTGCAATGAATGGGATAATATCGTCAGTGAATTTGAACGTTGAGGACTTGTCGGCTGAGCTATCTACTGTACCTACTATGACTGGTTTGGAATTGTCTTCGAAAGTGAGTACAAAATCACATTATTTTTTTGGAAATGAAAGCTCTAAGTATAAGGTTGCCGTTTTAGATTTGGGAGTAAAGAAGTCGATTCTAACAAATTTTGAAAATAGAGATTGTTACTGTAAGGTTTTTCCATCTTTTGCTGCATACAGCGACATGTTGGAATGGGGAGCTAATGGATATTTTATCTCCAACGGTCCTGGCGACCCGTCTGTAATGGGATATGCCGTGAATACCGTCAAAGATATATTGGCAAATAACCAGCCTTTGTTTGGCATTTGTTTAGGACAGCAGCTGCTGGCAATGGCAAATGGCATTTCTACCTATAAAATGCATAATGGACATCGAGGTTTGAATCACCCCGTTAAGAATCTTTTGACTGGGAAGTCTGAAATTACTTCTCAGAACCACGGGTTTTCGGTGGTGAAGGAGGAGGTGATTAAGAATGCAAATGTGGAGATTACCCACATTAATCTTAATGACGAGACTGTTGAAGGTATACGAATAAAGGATCGAAGAGCATTTTCTGTGCAGTACCATCCTGAAGCGGCACCGGGCCCCCATGACTCAAAGTATTTGTTCGATCAATTTGTGGATTTCTTTTAGAAACGTGTGGATAACTTTTTATGTAGTTGATTATCAATTAATTATGTATCACGCTTTATTGTTTACATCAAGTTTAATGTTTCTCTAGAGGTTTAAATTTTCCAAGTATACGTTGTATTTTTCAATGATTTTTAAAGTGTTTACCCTCTAAATTCATCCTCCAGCCATACTCGGATAATACAAGGCTAATCGGTTGTTTTTTTTTAACTATTTTTTGAGCAGTTTTGAAATCTGATACTAGAGAAAGTAAAAAAATCTAAATATAATTAAGCATTTTTCATGGTTACACTTGTAAGAGACTGCGCGGCAGTATGGAACAACTGTCTGTCTGTAATAAGGCAACATATTACAGATAAAAATTTTGAGACTTGGTTTAGGCCAGTGCACGTTGTGTCGTTGGAAGACGACATACTAACCATACAAGTTCCAAGCCAATTTTTTTATGAATGGTTGGAAGAGCATTATGTACATGTGCTAAAAAAAGCTATTTTGTCTGAATTAGGGCCAGGTGGGAGACTAGAATATTCAATTATTGTTGACAAAGGAAATGAGAAGTCTGGTACTTTGTCTTTTAATATTCCTGCCAAGAAGATAGCAAATTTTAAGAACGATTTTTTGAATAAAGCCGAAGTTCAGCATGATGTACTAATTAATGAGCACGCTAAGTATAGGTCGAACTTAAATCCTAATTATACTTTTGATAATTTTATAGAAGGTGATTGTAATCGTTTAGCACGGTCTGCTGGATTGGCCGTAGGAAACAAACCGGGCATTACCTCTTTTAATCCATTGACTGTTTATGGAGGGGTTGGTCTTGGGAAGACGCATTTGGTTCAAGCTATTGGTAACAAGATTGCTGCGGATAGTCCAAATAAGAAAATCTTGTATGTAACATCAGAGAAATTTGTAAATCATTTTATGGAATCCGTTCGTACAGGAAGTATACAGGATTTTGGGGCATATTATTTGAATGTTGATGTGTTGATAATTGATGATATTCAGTTTTTTTCGGGAAAGGAAAAAACCCAGGAAATCTTTTTTAATATTTTTAATACTTTACATCAATCGCAGAGGCAAATAATAATGACAAGCGATTGTCCTGTAAAGGAGTTGAAAGGAATGGAGGAGAGGCTTTTGTCTCGTTTTAAATGGGGTCTAAATGCAGATATGCAACAGCCTGATTTTGAGACAAAGATGGCTATTATTCAACAAAAGATGGATGCAGAAGGCATGGAAATGTCGATGATCGTGATTGAATATATTGCCCATAGTGTAGATACAAACGTGAGAGAGCTTGAGGGCGTGTTACTTCGTTTGATTGCAGAATCTTCTCTGAATAGGAAGGAAATTGACTTGGAACTGGCCAAAAAGGTAATTCAATCAATAGTTTGTGATATAACGACAGAGGTGAATATCGATTATATTCAGAAATCTGTGTGTGAATTTGCTAAAATCTCGCTTGATGATTTGAAAGGGAAATCTAGAAAAAAGGAGCTTGTAATACCTAGGCAGATAGGGATTTATCTAGCTAAAAACTACACTAGTTTATCGTTAAAAACGATTGGTCTTTACTTTGGAGGGAGAGATCATAGCACCGTAATTCATTCCATTGAGACTTGCGAGGATATGATGGTTACCGATAAGAAATTTAAAGCTCAAATGATAGAGTTGCAAAAAAGAATGAAGTTGAAAAATGCGTCACATTAACCTGCTAAGTTTTTTCGTCAGATATAATTTCGTTCGCCTGTCGATACATCGGAAGAATTTTGGCTCCTTCCTATCTTTTATTTTTGGGATATGATATAATGGTCGAAAATAGCAGTAGGATGTATTCAATTCATCTTTAGGATGTATTGAATACATTTAGAGACCTATTGATTTAATACTACCAAGCAAAAATGTAAAGTTTGTTGATTCTTTTCTACATGTCGTATCATAAGTAAAAAAGGTTGCCAATTTCTTAGCAACCTTTTTTATAATTTTTATCCAGATCATTAAACTTTGATCTCAACATCTACTCCACTTGGCAATTCAAGTTTCATCAGTGCATCTACTGTTTTTGGGCTAGTAGAATAAATATCTACTAATCTTTTGTAGGTACAGATTTGATACTGATCACGAGCCGTTTTGTTAACGTGAGGTGATTTCAATACTGTAAATATTTGTTTTTCAGTTGGAAGCGGAATTGGTCCACTCACAATTGCACCTGTAGCTTTTACAGCACGTACAATCTTCTCAGAAGATTTGTCGACCAATGAATGATCGAACGATTTTAATTTTATTCTTATTTTTTGGTTCATTACAAATGAATTTTTATGAGATCAATATTATGAATTAGAATGGGCTGCTTTTGCTTTCGCTACAATACCCTCAGCAATATTTCCCGGAATTGGATCGTAATGCGAGAATGTCAACGATGCAGATGCACGACCTGAAGTAATTGTTCTTAAATCTGTTACATATCCGAACAATTCCGAAAGTGGTACATCACCTTTGATAATAGTAAAGCCTGGCTTAGAATCCATACCTTTCATAATACCTCTTCTTCTGTTCAAATCACCTGTTACAGGACCAGTATATTCATCTGGAGTAGCAACTTCCAAAGCCATGATAGGCTCAAGCAATTGTGGACCGCAGTTTTTACCAGCTTCTCTGAAACCAACTTTAGCAGCCAATTCAAAAGACAATGAATCTGAATCGACATCATGGTAAGATCCGTGGAACAATCTGATTTTGAATCCTTCTACTGGATATCCAGCCAAAGAACCATTTTTCAAACATTCTTCAAAACCTTTTTGAACTGCAGGAATAAATTCACGAGGGATAGCTCCACCCACTACTTCATTCACAAATTGCAATCCTTCTTTCTTATCATCATCACGAGGGCTCATTTCAAACACGATATCGGCAAATTTACCTCTACCACCTGATTGTTTTTTGTAAACCTCTCTGTGTTCTAGTTTTTTAGTAAAGCGCTCTTTGTAAGATACTTGAGGTGCACCTTGATTGATTTCAACACCAAATTCGCGTCTCATTCTATCAATAATGATTTCCAAGTGAAGCTCACCCATACCTCTCAAAATAGTTTGACCAGTTTCTTGGTTAGTTTCAACTTTAAGGGTTGGATCTTCTTCCAATAATTTTACAATGGCATTGCTTAATTTATCGATATCAACCGATTTTTTAGGCTCAATTGCCAAACCAATAACTGGTTCAGGAAACGACATTGACTCAAGAATAATTGGCTGTTTTTCATCAACCAACGTATCTCCAGTTTTGATGTCTTTAAAACCAACAGCAGCCGCAATATCTCCTGCTTCTACTCTTTCGATTGGATTTTGTTTGTTAGCGTGCATTTGCAACAAACGTGAAATACGCTCTTTTTTATCTGTTCTCATGTTGTGTACATAAGAACCTCCTTCCAGTTTACCTGAGTAAACACGGATGAAAGCCAAACGACCAACATAAGGATCAGTTGCTATCTTAAATGCCAAAGCTGCAAAAGGAGCATCTGGTTTTGGTTCACGTACTTCTTCTTCACCTGTTTCAGGATTTGTTCCCATTACTGGTGGCAAATCAAGTGGGCAAGGAAGGTAAGCGATAACGGCATCCAACATCATTTGAACACCTTTATTTTTGAAAGCCGATCCACACATTACTGGTGAAATCGTCATATCAATGGTAGCTTTTCTGATGGCAACCATCAATTCATCACGGGTGATAGAATTTGGGTCATCAAAGAATTTCTCCAACAAAGCGTCATCATATTCTGCAATAGACTCAACTAAAAATTGTCTCCATTCGTTAGCTTCATCTACTAAATCAGCTGGGATTTCAATTACATCATACGTTCTACCTTGATCGGTTTCGTTCCAGATGTAACCTTTCATTGTCAATAAATCAACAACGCCTTTGAATTTGTCTTCATTTCCGATTGGAATTTGAAGAGGCACAGGTTTTGCACCTAATTTTTCTTTGATTTGTTTTACGCAATCGAAATAATCTGCACCAGAACGATCCATTTTATTTACAAAGCACAAGCGAGGAACATGGTATTTAGTAGCTTGGCGCCATACTGTTTCAGATTGAGGCTCAACACCATCAACAGCTGAAAACAAAGCAACCGCACCATCTAATACCCTTAAAGAACGCTCTACTTCTACTGTAAAATCAACGTGACCTGGTGTATCGATTAGATTAAATTCGTAAACTTCAGTTTTTCCAGCAATTGGATCACCTTGTTCTGTTGGATAATTCCATTGAAAATGGGTAGCGGCAGAAGTGATAGTGATACCACGTTCTTGTTCTTGCACCATCCAATCCATAGTAGCAGCACCTTCGTGCACTTCACCAATTTTATGAGTTTTACCTGAATAATAAAGAATACGCTCCGATGTGGTAGTTTTACCTGCATCGATGTGAGCCATGATACCAATATTACGCAAATACTTAAGATTTGACATTTTTTAGAATTTGAAATGAGAAAATGCTTTGTTTGCTTCAGCCATTCTGTGTGTATCTTCCTTCTTCTTCACTGCAGCACCTTCACCTTTAGAAGCTGCTACAATTTCGCCTGCTAGTTTGTCCGTCATTGATTTCTCTCCTCTTTTTCTAGCATACAATATCATCCACTTGATACCTAATGACTGTTTTCTTTCTGGCCTTACTTCAGTTGGCACTTGGAAATTTGAACCACCTACGCGTCTAGATTTAACTTCGACTGCAGGCGTAATGTTCGCCAACGCTTTTTTCCAAATTTCCAAACCATCTTCGTTTGTCTTTTTGGCTACCAGATCGATTGCATCATAAAATATAGTGTATGCAATACTCTTCTTACCGTCCCACATTAGGCTGTTTACAAATTTTGTAACAAGCACTTGTCCGTACTTGGGGTCCGGTAATACATATCTTTTTTCCGGTTTCGACTTCCTCATTTAAAATTAAGAATTGATTATTAATTGATTGTTAAATTTTTACTTTTTCTTAGCTGGAGCTTTTGCACCTCCTTTTCCAGTAGCTGGAGCACCTGCTTTAGGTGTTTTTGCACCGTATTTTGAACGGCTTTGTTTTCTATTGCTTACACCAGCAGTATCTAATGCACCACGAATAATGTGGTAACGAACCCCTGGCAAATCTTTTACCCTACCACCACGGATCAACACGATTGAGTGTTCTTGCAAGTTGTGACCTTCACCTGGAATATAGGCATTCACTTCTTTTTGGTTGGTAAGCCTTACCCTTGCTACTTTACGCATAGCTGAGTTTGGTTTTTTTGGTGTTGTAGTGTACACTCTGGTACATACCCCTCTTTTCTCAGGGCAAGACGCTAATGCAGGAGATTTTGACTTATAAATCAGCTTTTCTCTGCCGTTTCTAACGAGCTGTTGTATGGTTGGCATTACTAATAATTATGTATAAATACTATGATCCGAAAATGGGAGTGCGAAGGTAGATAAACAAATTTAATTTACAAAAATAGTTGTGATAAAATATTGGGCTTGGTGCGGATAAAGCCCATTATTTGTCGTGAAGGTGAAAAATGGGTTCATAAATCATCAATCCATTCCTTTATTTTAAAATCGTCATCGATCGATATTTTCTTTTTTAATCTAGACTTTGCCTTTTTTACACTGTCTGGCGATATGCCCATCATGTGCGCTATTTCGTCTTGGGAGAGTTTTAGTTTTAATATTGCTGCAAGTCTAATATCTCCAGTAGAAAAGTCTGGATATTTGTCTTTTATCTTTGAAAAGAAGCCCTCGTGAACAGCTTCAAATTGTTTCTTGAATTTTTTCCAATCTTCATCTGTGAGGATACTCGCATTGGAAAGTTGCTCTAGGGCTCTATACCGGATAGCATCAGGGTTTTTGTCTTTACTATTGCCTTGGTCATGTTCGAGCTTGTGTTTTAAATCATCGATTATCACCCCTCTTTCCGCCAGCATTCTTGCAAAATCCAATAATTTTTCTCGCTTCATTACAAGTTCAGATTCCATATTGGCCTTCTGAAGTTTGTCGAGCTGTTTGTCTTTTTTCGATTTCACTAAGAACGCAATGTACACGGACAAAAGGATTAGGAAAAATGAGATTAGACAAATGGTGATAATTGTTGATTGGAGGCGAATAATCTCCCTTTCGGCTTCCAATGATTTAATTTCTAAGTTCTTTTTTTCTTGGATGGATCTGGCTTCTATTCCAGCAATTTCTTCTATTTTTTTTTCAATTTTCAACTTCTTGTGCAGGCTGAAATATTCAGCGAAGTATAGGTACGAGTTTTTATAATCGCCTAGTGCTTCATAAACTCTGGAAATATCTCTCAAATTCCCTCTTTCTTCTTCTTTATTCCCTATCTTTTGGGCAATGGCAAGCGATCTTTTGAAATAGCTGAGCGAAATAGGGTATTTCTTTAGTTTGTAGTAGATGTCGCCATAGTTGTTTAAAGACACGCAAATGCCGATACTGTCTTGCAATCTACTATATATGACTAGTGCTTTTCTTAAAAGCATAAATGACGTGTCTAACTTGTTGTAATTTTCATACACACTAGCCATGTTGTCGTATTGCATGGCCTCTCCAGCAGCATCGCCCAAGTCTAAGAACAATTTTAGTGCCCGTTTATGGGTTTCCAAGGCCTCATTGTTCTGTGCAGCATCTTCAAGCATATCGCCAAGGTAGGCATAGCAATAGGCTTGGCCTTTTTTATCTCCAAGACTTGCATAAATTTGAAGTGCTTTATTAAAGTAAGATTTTGAATATGCAACGTAGTCGAAGTAATCGTAGCAAAGGCCTATTTTCTTGTATGAGTACGCAAGGCTGAGGCTGTCGTGTATTCGGGTTTCAAGTACGGATGTAGCTTTCAGATAATAATCGAGTGCTTCTAAATAATTTTCGGTGGCAATGTATTTATCTGCTTTTGAAATTAATGTATCAGCGACAGATTGGTTATTGCCAAATGAAAAATTTGAAAAAACCAAGACAATAAAAAAGGTACAAAAAAAAGTGTAAAAACTTGATATCGAAGCGAACATGGTGCTATGATAGTCAATTGCGTGGGAATGGCGTTTAAGAAATCGTTAAGTTTGTATTAATTAATAATTTCATCCAGCATTGAGGATGCAAATAAATTACTTATTTCAATTTGAATATTTATTAAAAACACAATCATTTTTGCCATATAGATTGGCGCTTCAAGGGTGGAATTGAACTGTAGAAAAGGAAATTTTTAGGGATTTTGGCACGATTTTCTTCGGCTGGAATTGGTTGTTTTTTTTAGAATTAGTCGGTCAAATACATCCTTTAATTTAGCTATATGATTGAATCTCATCCATATTTTCAACTTCTTTTGTGAATGATCGTATACTCGAAGACATCTTCAATGTGATTACATCAATATTTAATTTTGATATTTCAACATCTGTAGAATTTGGCGTAAATATTCAGATTTCAAAAAAATATCTAATGTATTTCCAAAAAAGTAGTAATATTTTTAATATTGTTTATTTAGTGGATATTTTAGATTCGAAGGTTTAAATGTCATAACAATAAAGTTTGATTCGCGGAAAGCAGAGAGTTGAAGATGAACTCAAAAGCCTAGTATTTATTTAATATTGCCAAATGAATTTACAAATAATAGTTCGATGTCGCTACCGTAGAACGGCTATAAAAAATCCACATTTGTTACTCGTAGTTGGCGATCATTTGGAATTTTAAATTAAGGATTAAACATCAAGCGTGAAGAAAAACTGTTTGTGAGGTGATTTTTTGGTTTTCGTAGAATAGTTCACTTTCGCAATTAGAATTTTAATTTAAATGCGTATAAACAATTGAAATAACCATTAGAGATTCTTAGGTATCATATTTACAATCTTTATAGCAGCTCAACCAACGAATGATTAGATATTTATTATTTTTTGTTTCATTGATTTTTTCTTCAGCACAATTGAAGGCTGGCGTTTTAGACTATTTGGAGCTAAACAAGCAGAATAAGTCTTACAGCATTTTACCCGCCCTTAAAATTTACAGCGATTCGTTGTGTACTAATGAAATAGCAGTAGAAGATGCCTCAGATTTAATATTTGTCAGACTAAATGTCTTAAACCGCTCGCAATCAATACGATGGTTGATAGGTTTTGGCAATAGCAATGAAAAAATCACATTAAACGTAATCTCAAATGATAAAGTAATAGGCACTTCTTATTGCGGCACTGATTATACTTTGGTTGAAAAACCTGTTAAAGCTGGGGTCGGAGAGTTTGTGGTCTTCAATCTGGCGCAAAATGATTCCACCACTTTGCTACTTAAAGTTGAAAACAAAAGTAAATTTTCGAAATATCTGTTAAAATACAGTCTTATAGAGGCTCAAATAGTGAATCCTAGTACGTTTGAAGCGAACAGATACGTTGCAAAAACGATAAGCATCTTTTTTTATGGAGCTATTTTGCTAATGATTTTTTACAATCTGATGCTTGCTATTACCCTCAATAGCCGTGGATATGCGAACTACGTGGTATTTTCTGTTTTGTTTCTACTTTACAACTTTGTGACTGACGGCTTGTTGCGGGAATCGTTTTTTCAAGACACAGCCAATCATTTTTATCTTCTGAGGCTTATAATTACGCCATTGATGTTACTGTTTTACATTCAATTTGGAAGAATATATATGCAGACAACCTTTATTGTGCCTCGTGCAGATAGGTATGCCAAGTATTTGATTTTAACTTTATTGACCTGTTACATTCCAATGGTGATGGGGGAATGGTGGTTTTCACGATGGATGTTACTTGTATTATTTATTGTTACGGTAGTATTTATGACTGTAGTCACAGCAAAGTGTATTGCCAAAAATTACTTTCCTGCAAGGTATTTTTTAATGGGAAATATCATCCTTACCCTTACCGCTATCCCGTATGTACTCTATTTATTAAATATTATCGACCATAATGAACATACCAAAATCATCGAATACTTGCCTCAAATAGGAGCTATTTTTGATTTGGCTTTGTTTTCACTTGGTTTGGCAAATAGAATCCAAGTGATTGAACAGGAATTGGTAAGAAGTGAAATTGAGGCTGAACACGAAAAGCAAACTTTAATTGAAGAGAAAAATCTTGAATTAGAACATAAAGTACAAGAGCGAACTGAAGAATTAATATCTCAAAAAGAAGAGATAGCGGCAATAAATGAAGAATTGGAAGAAAAAGTAAGGGAAAGAACGAAAAAACTTCAAAAAGCCTACCGCGATTTGCTTAACCTTAATTATGAGTTGGACACTTTTATTTATCGAGCTGCTCATGACATCCGCGGGCCTATTACCACGATCATGGGGCTCTGTAATTTGGCTTTAATGGAAAAAGATTTCAATAAGTGCCATGATTATCTATTGGTGTTGGATAAATTTTCTAAAAATACCCAGTTTACGCTCAATCGTATCTTGAGTGTAAATGAGATAAAAAACAACCACATTAAGCCCAGCTATTTTTCATTGTTGAAATTAAAAGAAGGCGTGTTGGCTCTGTTGATTGATAATCCGAACAGATTTAAGGTAGAAATAAGTTTTGAAATGAACGAGGAGGAGATCATTTATTACGACTACAATTTGCTTCAATTGATACTACACAATGTGATCGACAATTCTGTACGCTTCCGAAGCAACGATATTTCCAATGCCCCGTTTTGCAAAGTAGTAATTTTTACGAATAAAGATAACAGTTTGGTGGTTAAAATAGCAGATAACGGACAGGGTATAGACGATAGCATAAAAGAGAAGATATTTGATATGTTCTTTAGAGGAAATGAGTATTCAAGTGGCTCAGGATTAGGGCTTTACATTGCCAAACTGGCTTCAAAGAAATTGAGCGGAGATGTATATTTGCTAAATAGTACTAAAGGAAATACTGTTTTTGAGATCGTGCTGGCTAAATTGAAAGAACGAAAAGTTCAATTTGTTGAAGAGTGAAGGCGGTATGAGTTAATGTAGCACTGATCGGATTTCTGTTGGAGTGAGCACTGATTTTTTTATAACATTGCCATTGCCTTCTGCAAAGAATTAATTTTTGCTTCAGC
>JBJXGB010000211.1:0-4627 GCA_046152935.1 Cytophagales bacterium | reverse complement strand
GCCATTTTCAATTTTCAATTCTCCATTTGTATATGGGTTTGGATAGATTGTAAAACGGGAAGATTGAAAGCCTTGTAGACTGGTAGGAATTTGAATTTCTTCTGTTCTCAATTCAAAACTTTGGGTGGCAGACCATTGCGATTGATTCCCATCAGCATCTACACCCGCCACTTGGTAATAAAATGTTTCATCTAGGGCTTCTAATCTTAAACCTGCTGTCGAAAGCACAAAAAGGTAATTAGGAGCTGTTAGTCCACAAACAGTTTTTACAGTCGAAGTAAAATTACTTGATTTAGAATATCTGATACAATAAGTAGCTGCTCCAGCCAAAGGATTCCAAAATAGATTTCCAGAAGTTCCTGCAAATGTTTGCACGCCTACGCCTGTAAATGTAATGATGGCAGATGAGATGGTATTTACAGAGGTAACAGTGTTAATAGAAGTTACAGTACTGATAGATATAGTAGCCGTAGCTGTTTTTATTCCACAAATACCGATTACAGAAACAGAATATGTGCCCGCTGGTTTGTTGTTGATGCCTGTAGTAGTTTCGCCAGAGCTCCATAAATAAGAAATATTATCTCCAAAAGCGGCTACACTCAAATTGGCAGAGGCAGTAGCTAAAATAATTTGCGATACAGGAGCTGTAACTATGGTTGTGGATTGCAATATGTTTGTAGTCGATTGGTTTGATTGTAGTTTTAAACCACAATCGCCTTCTGCATACGCATAAAAAGTGCCTATCAAGGTGGTGGTAATTGTAGGACTAGTAGAAGTGATACCGCCAGACCAGCTATACCTTACATTTGTGCCTGTGGCCGAAACAGAAATGGTAGCAAAAGAATCTTGGCAAAAATCTTGAGCACCAATGGGTTGCCTAACCCAATTGGTACCAATGCCTGTAGTGAGGGCAACAGTATTTGAAATCGCGATGCCACAGCTTCCCGACACAGTTACATCATAATTTCCAGCTATATCTGTTTGCAAATTTTCTGAATTAGGGCCACCACCCGACCAAGCGTAAGACAATAGACCTGTTCCTGTGGCTGTTACTTGAAAATATCCAGCACCACCAGGGCATAAAGTTTGATTGGTAGGTTGGGTAATGATTCTGGTAAAATCGACACATTTATCAAAAATATTTATGCGATTTCCATAATTTTCAGCCACATACAGTTTGCCGTCTGCATCTACAAAAGTACCTGTGGGATAAAATAGTTCATTAGGTCCGTTGCCATTTTTGCCTACGGTAGCAAAATAGCCAAAATTTGCACCGCTTTGTGTCCAAACTTGTATGCGGGAATTATTTGCATCTGCTACATATATTTTATTGTCGAGCGAAACTGCAACGCCAAGGGGGCCATTAAAATTATTATTTGAAGAACCACTCACAGTTGTTGCGCCAATAGTAGCATAATACCCAAAATTACTACCACTTTGTGTCCATACTTGCACGCGGGAATTGCCCCAGTCAGCCACATATATTTTGCCAGCAGCATCTAAAGCAATACTGGAAGGAAAGTAAAATTTAGCATTATCGCTGCTATTATCACCAGTTGTTCCCATCGTGGCTAAGTAGCCAAAATTAGTTCCGCTTTGTGTCCATACCTGCACACGGTGGTTTTGGGTATCACCGATGTATATGGTACCATTTGCAGAAACTGCCACCGCTTTGGGTTCGTATAATTCAGTATTTAACTGCCCAGGTTGATCTCGATAACCACCAATATTAGGAGTACCAGCGATAAACGCATAAAAGCCAAAATTGCCACCACTTTGTGTGAATACTTGTATTCTGTTATTTTTTGTGTCAGCCACATAGATTTTATCTTGAAAAAAGGCTACTCCACTTGGTTTTCTTAACGCTCCTTCTAAGTTGCCAAAAGAACCTATGGTATTGAAATAGCCAAAATTAGCCCCACTTTGAGTCCAGACATGAATACGATCATTATCAGTGTCGGCTACATATATTTTTTTTTCGCTATCAACAGCTACACTGTTAGGATAATTAAATTTGTCGTTTTCAGAGAAGTTGCCAGCCGCGCCAGTACCTAATCTTGCTACGGAGTAATAGCTTTGGGCTTGTGCCACACCCAAAAATAATAAAGAAGAGATAATACAAAATTTTAGTAGATTTTCAAACATGTTATTTAAGGGTTAATTTTTGATAAATAATGTTACAATAATATGCTTAAAAAAAAGAATTTTAGCAACTATTTTGATGCAATTTGTCCCTATGCGACATTTTATAAATAAGGTGCAACGGTAAACTTTGAAAAGTACGCAGATTAAATAAATTTACTCGGTAAAACACCAATGATTTCCTTGAATCTACTTGAGAATTTGCTGTGGTTTTCGTAGCCAAGTGTTTGGGCTATGTCTTGAATCTTGGTTTTGTTCTTGAGCATCTCTACAGCAAGTTCCATTTGCTTTGTTTGGTAATATTGCAACATACTCATTCCAAATGCAGATTTAAAGTCAGTTTTTAGTTTGGTAGGAGATATTTCAAACTTTTTTGAAATTTTTTCTATTCCCTCAAAACCAGTAGTAAGGCTTCCTATTAATAGTTTTTCTATAAGTTCTAGTTTAGTTCGGTCTTTAGATTTTAATTTTTGGGCAGCATCTGCCGAAAAACTACTTGCCGAAAATTCTCTAAAAAACCCGAGTATAATTGCCTTAGATTGTTTGTTAAAATTTTGCATATCAATAGCATTTACGGGCTTGTCTTCTATTAGGCTATTAAGAAGACTAAATTTTGTGTGTATAGATTTATCGTTGTAGATATAGGTTTTGTAGGCGTTTTCGTCATTTAGAAGTTGTTTTATGCTTTCTATGTTGATTTCACTATGGCTTAAAATGTTTTTTTCAATCCAGTTTTCGTTAAACATAAAGGAATACGTCAGCGATTTACATTTCTTTTTAAAATAGGCATTTATGGCTGTGTCAGCTTTGTAAAGTGTCCAAGAATAGCTGTTGTTTTCGTAATATATGCTATTGTCGGTAACTACACGCACATAATCTGTGTTGCGAGAGTAGTTTAAAAAATAATAGTCGCAAGGGGTATCAATGGGCATGGCTATGGTAAGCACATTTACTTTCCAAACAGATTGGGTAGATCTAAACCAAAATCCCTCTTCTAAATAAAGATATTTGAGTTTGATGCGCATAAAAGACGAATTTGTTTCCAGTAGCTGCATTTGCTCGTTATGGGTTACAAAAGGGGTGTTCTTCAATGCCTCAATCATCAGCTCAGGTGTGTTAGTTACATACGGAAACTGAAAATGCCCATCTTTAAAATTATACATGTAGCTATTGGCTTTGCTTAGCCATTTATCGACTTGAACGTATATATTTTTAAGTTTTTTTATCACTTTATTTCGTATTTTAGTAGCACACAGAGCTTTTGGTAAATGTTATTTAGGAAAAATTTAGTATTGCGTAGTAGTAACAGATATTGGCTAATAATGTTAAATTGGTCATAGAACTTTCTAGAAACTTTAATATCATTTTAAAAAAAACGGCCTAGTTTTCATTTGGAAGGTAAAATTAAAAGAATTGAGGTTTTTAATGATGTTTATAATTTCAAAAAAATAGTAAGCGCGACTAATTGATTGCAAAATATTCGATTATATTTTGTAAGTTTAGTTGATATACTGGTTTCTTATGAATGTTATCGACTCCATTTTTGACAAACAACTAATCAAAGAATTAGAAAGGCTTTCCATTCCTTTGTTCTATAATGAATATGCTACCGGAAAGATTTTTTTTGTGAACAAAGCCATTGAGATGCTAATGGGCCATCCTGTAGAAAAGTACTATGCAGAGTCAATGGACTTTTTTGTGTCGCTAGCTGAGCCTGAAGATATGGCCAGAATAGCCCAAGAAATTGCGGCACAAACATTTGAAATGGCCAAAAACGAATATGATTTAACTAAAATACCTTTATTGACTTTTCATAATAAGTTCAAGCATGCCAATGGACTTTGGAAATGGCTTGAGGTGCAAACTTTTATTATTGATTTTACAAAAGAGAAAATTCCAAATAGAATAATAACATTGGTGAAAGATATTACGCCTAGAATTGAAAGCGAATTATTTTTATGGTCGGAATTGCAAAAAAGAGAGCCTAATGCTGAAAAGTTCAATATGATCAAAGAACAGCACGATAAAATAGCTTCAAATTTAAACACAGAAGTAAAAATTGATTGGCAATACCTGAGTTTGAAGTACAGCCCAATCAGAACCCTTTCAGAAAGAGAAATGGAAATATTGCAATTGATAGCCAAAGGCAAAACCACCCAAGAAATGGCAGAAATGCTTTATTTGAGCAACCACACCATAGAAGCACACCGGAAAAATATTTTGAAAAAGTTTAAAGTAAAGAATGTAGCCGAACTCATCACCGAAGCATCGAAATCGTACTGGATGGGAAACTAAAATCTAACAATTAACCTATTTATTAAACTATAGGCTGCGAATTCATTTTTTGTTACTACATAATTACAAAATATACCAGAATTCTGGTATTGAATGATACTTTCGAATTATATACATTTGACAAATACAATCAGAATAGGCACATCGAAAATTCAAAATATTGCTTTGAAATTCGAATCTGCATCATATT
>JBJXGB010000208.1:0-47343 GCA_046152935.1 Cytophagales bacterium | reverse complement strand
GTCCTTCCATCGCATCTGGCAACCAAATTTGAAATGGAAATTGAGCAGATTTGCCCATGCAGGCCAGAAATAAGCCAAAACCCGCAATGTGCAGCCAAGCAAATGATTCGTGAAAATGAAAAATTACATACTTTAACTGATGAATATTTAAAGTATCGTATTGAGACCAAAAGATTACAATCGCAGCCATAAAGCCTAAATCTGCTATTCTATTAATTATAAACGCCTTTTTGCTTGCCGCCACAGCTCCGTCCCTATCAAACCAAAAGCCTATTAACAAATAAGAAGCAAAACCCACTAATTCCCAAAAAACAAACAGCATTAGTAAGTTATCTGCTAATACTAAGCCATTCATCGCACAGATAAATAAACCCAGAAATCCAAAAAAGCGGTTTCTTGAAGTTTCTCCCTCGAAGTAAACGAACGAATAAATATGCACTAACAAAGACACCAACTGCACTACTAAAAGCATGAGGACCGAATGGTCGTCAAGATACAAACCAAAACTAAAGCTAATGCCTTCGGTGAGCTTAAGCCAATCAAACGACTGATTTACAGGTGTATAACCAAAAATACTAATGAATAAATAAATGGAGATTGTAAACGTAATAGCTTGTATTCCAATCGCAAACCATGGAAATAACGAACTCTTACTTCTTGTGATGGTATAAAGCAGTAATACGAAAAAAGGGAAAAGTACAACTCCTAAACTCAAAAAAACAAGTACGTTCAAAACAATAAGAAATTATGAAAATCGAATAATATTTGAGAGAATCATTGCAATACAGGCGAAAAAATCATTCAATGTGCAAGAGGTTTTTGATGTAAACAGACTTATATTCATCTGCCAATACATCCATAAATACAATATCAAATTTAAGATTTCCAATTATTTTAGCTTCTCGTCTACGTCCGAGTACTTGAAACCCGCACTTCTCATAAATTCGTTTGCTTTTTGTATTAAAATCGAAAAAACTAAGCCAAATATTGTGAAGATTCAACACATTAAATCCAAAATCTAAAAGTAATAATGTTGCTTCGGTACCTATACCTTTTCCCCAGAAATTTTTGTCACCCACAAATACGCCCAATTCTGCATTTCTGTTGATAAAATCAGGATTCATCAACGCACAATTGCCAATCAAAGTGTCTGTGTCTTTTGAAATGATGCCAAATAAATAGTCTTCTGTTTGGTTTTTGGCAAATTTTTCCAAATATTCTTTGTCAATTTCAAAAGGTATTTGCTGGCTATAAGTTCTAAGATTTACAGATACTTCCAAATCATTGAGCCACTCAAAATATTTTTCGGCATCTTCAACTCTCACCGGTGCCAAATAGCATTTCTGCCCAATGAGTTTTTTGCTATATTTCATTTTTATTGATTAAAAGGTAAGTGTAGGTTTGGTGTATCTAATCCAATTTTCATGGTTTGAAATCATGCGGCAGCCATCGCAGCCCCAACAATACCAGCATTATTTTGCTGTTCTGCAATTTTCAAAGGAGTATCTATGGTAAGAAATGGTAAAAACTTCTCTGGCTTTTTACTAATTCCACCGCCAATAATGAACAAGTCCGGATTGACAGTTCTTTCCAAGTGCCTCAAATATTTATTGAATCGATCACTCCACACATCCCATTCCAGTTCATATTTTTTTCTAGCAGCATCTGAGCAGTATTTTTCTGCCACAATATCCTTATAATATAAGTGTCCGTATTCAGTATTTGGCACTAGCAAACCATCAATAAACAGGGCAGAACCAATGCCAGTGCCAATGGTGAGCATCAAGACTACCCCTTCAACTCCTTGACCAGCACCAAATTTCACTTCAGCAAGACCTGCAGCATCGGCATCGTTGATTACGCGTGCATGACATTTAATTTGCTCTGTTATCAACTGCTCAATGTTCGTTCCTATCCAGCTCGCATCGACATTGGCGGCTGTTTTGGCTACTCCTTGCTGAATGACGGCAGGGAAACCACAACCAATCGCACCTGTCCATTTCAAATCACTAACCAAAGTCTTGATGGTATCGATAACAGCTTGGGGGGTAGCTGGTTGGGGGGTTTCTAAACGTAATCTTTCAGTCAATATTTCGCCAGAAACTACATCGACCACAGCTCCTTTAATGCCAGAGCCTCCAATATCGATGCCTAAAACTTGTTTTTCTTCAGTTTTACTGCTAAAAAAGGGAATTTTCACGTCTTTAATTTGGTGTTTAGAATGAATTGCAACAATAAGGACATGGTTTAAAAAAAATTAAACCATGTTCAAAATTCCACATTTTATTTAGCCTTCGCGCTTGCCTTTGAAGTTGCATCAACAGTTACTTTCAATGCTCTTCTTCTTCTGCGAACACCAAAAGTGCCTTTCCAAACTTTGCCTTTTCTCGATTTTTTATCGCCTTTTCCCATGATTGTAAAATTAAGTTTTGTTTTATTTGTCAAATCTCACAAATCTACAATTTTTGATGAAATTTAATTCTGATTTGGATAATATTTGAATTCAAAATAAAAAAACTAGTGTGGATAAGAAAACGGCATTTGCCAAAGCCAGTCGCTATTGTGCTTACCAAGAGCGTACCCAAGCCGAGGTGAGAAATAAATTAAGAGAATTGGAGCTTTGGGATGAAGCTATTGAAGAGGTAATTGTCGAACTGATACAAGAAAATTTCATCAATGAAGAACGGTTTGCCAAAGCGTATGCTTCTGGAAAATTTAGAAACTTAAAATGGGGCAAAATCAAAATCAAACAAGGCTTAAAACAGCACGGATTGAGCGATTATTGCATTAAAAAGGGGTTGGCGGAAATAGCTGGTGATGATTATGAAAAAACGATCACAAAATTGATCGAAAAGAAACTTCCTGCTATGAAAGAGAAAAATAGCAGCATTAGAAATCAAAAAATGATAAAATTTCTGATGGGCAAAGGCTTTGAGGCAGATATTGTAATCGATTTAATTAAAAAGACCACTACTGAAAAAAGTAAAATAAATTTTAATCATTATTAAAAATCATAAAATAATCAAACGCTGTTTTCTATTTTTGTCTGATTTTATTTCTGACATTAATAAAATCGATATTATTTTTACATCCATCAACAAACTAATAAAAACCAAATGAAAGTAACTGTAGTAGGTGCAGGAAACGTAGGCGCCACGTGTGCCGATGTGTTGGCATACCGAGAAATAGCCAACGAAGTCGTATTGTTAGATATTCGCGAAGGTTTCGCAGAGGGCAAGGCGCTCGATATTTCTCAAAAAGCTCCAATCGATTTGTACGATACAAAAACGATTGGCTCTACCAATGATTATACAAAAACAGCCAATTCAGATGTGGTTGTTATCACTTCGGGCTTGCCTCGCAAACCAGGCATGACGCGTGACGACCTTATCGCCACCAATGCCGGAATAGTAGGTTCTGTTACTGAACAAGTAGTGAAATACTCTCCAAATGCAGTCATTATTATTGTATCGAATCCATTGGATGTGATGACTTACCAAGCCCATTTTGTATCGAAATTGCCTAGAAATAAGGTAATTGGAATGGCAGGAATTTTGGATACTGCTCGTTATCGTTCATTTATTGCCGAAGAATTAAACGTTTCTCCAAAAGATATTCAAGCCGTATTGCTAGGCGGACATGGCGACACCATGGTGCCTCTTCCACGTTACACAACAGTTGGCGGTATTCCAGTTACTGAATTGATCGATGCTGATAAATTGCAAGCCATTTTGGAAAGAACCAAAAGAGGCGGTGGCGAATTAGTAAAATTGATGGGTACTTCTGCTTGGTATGCACCAGGTTCGGCTGCTGCGCAAATGGTTGAAGCTATTGTAAAAGACCAAAAACGCGTATTTCCGGTTTGTATGCAATTACAGGGCGAATTCGGAATTAGCGATTGCTACTTGGGCGTGCCTGTAGTGTTGGGTAGAAACGGAGTAGAACGCATTTTAGAAATCAAGTTAAATGATGCCGAATTGGCATTGTTGAAAGATTCTGAGAAAGCAGTAAAATCTGTAATGCAAGTACTTGATAGCCAAAGAGTTGTTAAATAATTAGGATCTAGTAATTTACTCGTTGCTAATAATTCTACTCTGTTTTTTGTAGTAAATCAGATACTACACATTCTTCAAATAATTAATAATTCATAATTCATAATCAAGAGTCTCATGGAAGATAAAAATTTTGGAATTCCGCAAATAAGCAAACACATCAGCAACACAGATTTGTTTGATGGAAAAGAAGATGTAGCACAGAAATATGCTGAAAAAATCAAAGCCAATAGCTACTCAAACATGGCTGGTTACGATTTGAAAAACTACAAAGCTGGTCTGGCAAGAGTAATCACGTTTTAATTGAGTGCAACATCATCGATTTGAAGAAAGCCAGGACAAAATCCTGGCTTTCTTTATTATTGGGAAGAGAAAAATCTATTCTGATCGCTTTTAAATGAGATTGAAATGCTAAAAAACTTAGTAGCCACAATGACATTTACTTTTTCGACATTCGTAAGTCTGTCGCAACCGTTTCCAGCGGCAAACGCATTGAATGACTATTTACGTTTATTGAAGAATAAAAAAGTAGGTTTGGTTGTAAACCAGACCTCAGTTGTTCATAATACCCACTTATTAGATACTTTACTAGCCTCGAAAGTAAATATTGTAAGGATATTTGGCCCAGAACATGGTTTTAGAGGGAAGGCAGATGCGGGCGAAAAAGTAAATAATGATGTAGATGCGAAAACTGGCATATCTGTAGTTTCACTGTATGGAAAAAATAAAAAACCTTACCCAGAACAAATTCTAGATTTAGATATCATAGTGTTTGATATTCAGGATGTTGGCGCACGATTTTACACCTATATTAGCACGCTGCATTATGTTATGGAAGCCTGTGCCCAAAGTCATAAAACTTTGATAATTTTAGATAGGCCAAACCCCAACGGCATGTACATCGATGGACCTGTTCTAGATACCAACTTTACATCTTTCGTAGGATTGCACCCTATACCCATTGTGCACGGCTTGACAATTGGCGAATTGGCACGAATGATAAATGGGGAAAAATGGCTCAAAAATGGATTACAATGCGATTTAGAAATAATAAAGTGTGTCAATTATACGCACGATTCTACTTATAGTTTGCCAATAAAACCGTCACCTAATTTACCAAACGACTTATCAATTGCCCTTTATCCTTCTTTATGTTTATTTGAAGGCACGAATATAAGTGTGGCAAGGGGTACCTATTTCCCTTTTCAAGCCATTGGCTTTCCAGATAGCACATTTGGAGAGTACTATTTTATTCCCCAAAGTATTGATGGCATGGCGAAAGAACCAGTGCATATTGGAAAAAAATGCTATGGAATTGATTTACGACAAGCCAAGCCAAACCATAAATTTAATCTAAGCCATTTAATTGATTTCTATAACAAATCGCAAAATAAGGATACTTTTTTTAATCCATTTTTCAATAAATTAGCTGGAAATGACCATTTGATGCAGCAAATAAAAGCAGGGATTTCAGAAACTAAAATAAGAGCATCTTGGAAGGCAGATTTAGCAAGGTATAAGAAAACTAGAAAAAAGTACCTCTTATACACTGATTTCGTAGCATTTTAGATCCTTCGTTCCTATATTTCGGTCAAAATAGATTTTCAATGTATATTTCTGATTTTAGATTGGTAGATATTCTTCGAGATAAGATGGGTGAAGAGGAAGCTCGAACACTCGTGGAATACATTGAGTCGAAAGTTGAAGACAAGTATCTGGAAGCAAAAAATGTGTTTGCAACCAAAGAAGATTTGCTTAGATTAGAATTGAAAATTTTGGAAAGCATTCACAAAAACACCCAAGAGACTCAAAAACAGATTGGTGAATGTCAAAAACAGATTGGTGAATGTCAAAAGCAGGTGGCAGATTGTCAAAAGCAAATATCGGATTCAAAAGTAGAAGTCATTAAGCTCATTTCAGATTCAAAATCTGAAATGATCAGATGGCTTTTTGGGCTAATTATCGGCACCACAATTGCCGTCATTAGCACAATATTGACTGTAATGAAAATGGGAGGATGGTAATTTAGTTTTGAATAAATCTATTTATAGATATTTATTTGACTACTTCTTGTGGTAATCAATTTTAAATTGAAGGATATTTTTCAAATCCGCAGAATTTTTTCAATAATTACCCTTAAAAAACATCTGCCCTCGTAGGAGTTATATTTTTTTCATTATATTTCGAAATTATTATTTGTATAAAATTCCTATAATCCTTATTAAATATGTCAGATCAAACAGCCGAAATTATCTTAGAAGGAAAATCGTACAAGTTTCCAATTGTAGTAGGCTCTGAAAATGAAAAAGCCATCGACATTTCGAAATTTAGAGATGAAACTGGCTTCATAACCTACGATCCGGGCTACAAAAATACGGGTGCTACCAAGAGCGAAATCACCTATTTGGATGGTGAAAACGGTATTTTGCAATACAGAGGCTACCCTATTGAGCAACTGGCCGAAACTTCCTCGTTTATCGAAGTGGCTTATTTGCTCATTTATGGCAATTTGCCAAATAAAGCAGAGCTCGAGGATTTTACCAATCGAATTACAAAACGTTCGCTAGTACACGAAGACATGAAAATCATTTTAGATGGTTTCCCATCTTATGCCCACCCAATGGGTGTGCTTTCTTCGCTAGTATGCTCAATGACAGCGTTTTATCCAGAATCGCTAAACCCAAGTCCTTCACCAGAAGAATTAGATGTACAGATAATAAGGTTGCTTGCCAAAATGCCTACCATGGTAGCTTGGTCTTATCGAAAATCGAAGGGTATGCCTTACAATTACCCAAAAAATAGTTTGGATTATGGCTCAAACTTCCTTCAAATGATGTTTGCCCATCCAACAGAACCGTACACAATCGACCCAGCGGTCACGAGCGCATTAAACAAATTGCTGATTCTTCATGCAGATCACGAGCAAAATTGCTCTACTTCTACCGTAAGAATTGTAGGCTCTTCGCAAGCAAGTTTGTACGGCTCGGTTTCGGCCGGCATCAATGCGCTTTGGGGGCCGCTACATGGTGGTGCCAACCAAGAAGTGATCGAAATGTTGGAAGAAATTCGCATCTCTGGGGTGAGCACAAAAGATTATATTGAAAAAGTAAAGAAAAAGACTGTTCGTTTGATGGGATTTGGACACAGAGTTTATAAAAATTTCGACCCCAGAGCCAAAATTATCAAAGGTGCTTGCGATCAAATATTGAACAAATTGGGTGTCGATGATCCAGTTTTGGATATAGCCAAAGGCCTAGAAGATGCAGCCCTGAACGATCCTTATTTTATCGAGCGAAAATTATACCCAAACGTAGATTTTTATTCTGGTATTATTTACAGAGCACTAGGCATACCCGTCAACATGTTTACCGTAATGTTTGCTTTGGGTCGCCTTCCTGGTTGGATAGCCCAATACAAAGAATTACGAGCAAATAAAGAACCTATTGGCCGCCCCAGACAAATATACACTGGTGCTACAAAACGTGATTTTACTGTTATTAGTAAGAGATAGTCGCATTTACTAAATTAAAAAACGCCCATATTATGTTTTAATAGTGGGCGTTTTTTTATTACAAGCAACTGTTAATTAACACTTAACCAAACATTGTTTGAATTATTGGTTGATTAATTTATATAATTCAGAAAGGTTTGGCGAAAGAATGATTTCTGTTCTGCGATTGCTGGCCTTACCAGCTTCAGTATCATTTGTTTTGACAGGATGGTATTCTCCACTGCCCGTAGCTACAACCCTAAAAGCATCTACACCATAGTCTTTTGTCAATATCCTTACAATAGAAAGTGCCCTTCCGGAACTCAAAGCCCAATTGTCTTCAAACTTAGCAGTTTTCATTGGCACATTATCTGTATGGCCTTCGATCATTACATTGATATCTTTGCTTGTCGTATTCAATACCACAGCCAACTTTGCCAATGCTTGTTTTCCTTTGGGGTCAACTTCGGAGCTACCAGATTTGAACAACAATTTTTCTTGCATTGATACATATACGTTGCCATCTTTAATGGTTACGCTCAATTCATCTGCCTTGAAATTGATAAGTGCGTCTGTCATCGTTTGTTTGAGTTTATTCAAGGCATCTCTTTGAGCCTGAATCAAATCTTGAAGGCTTTTTAATCGTTTTGCTTGGTCGGCAATCGTCATGTTCGAGGTAGTAGACAGATTATTCAAATTATTCTGAATATTCAAGTTTTCATTTTGCAAACCTGTTTTATCGTCAATTAAGCCCGCCTTTTCATTTTGCAGACCTCTTTTATCTGTCATCAAATTTTTAACTTGCGTGTTGCAAGCATCTAGCGAGGTGTGGGTGCGAGAACTATCAGATTTTAAAGTGTCAATTTTAATTTGAGCTTGCTTTAGTTTTCTAGTGGGCACGCACGAGGTAGACATAAAATAAATGATGGCTGACAAAGGAATTGTAATCCAAATAAAGTTTTTCATAATTGTAAGTTTTATAAATGATTTAATTTTATTGTCAGGATAAAACAATCATGCCATACATTTTTGAAGGTATTTTTGAAATTAAACAATCGTTGCTTTAGAACACTATTTTATTCAACTGATAAATATTTTCATTACACAATTAAACCTTTGATCTCGACTTGCATCCAAGTTGTGTAAAAACTTTAAAAACCAATTAAAACAGTAAAAGCCATGAAAAAATTAACAATCAGCTTAATGACACTTTCTATTGCAGCTTTGCTTGCAATGAACTCTTGTAGAAACAAAGAAGAGGCAGAACCAGGTTTGACAGATGCAGAACTGAACACAACTAGCACTCAAGTATCGGATAACGATAATGTTTCGAGCAGTATAGATGATGCTTTGGACATAGTAAACACAGATTTGGCAGAAACAGACCCAAATGGAAGAATGGAAGCAGAAGCGGCATCTTGTGGTTTTACAGTAAACCGCACCAGTTACAACAGCACTTTGCCAGGAACTTCTCAAAAAACAGTTGTCTATACATTTACAAACACACTTTGTAATGGAGCTACGAGAACCGGAACAATAACAGCAACTTTGATCAGTGGCAACTTTTTCAAAGATAAAGGTGCTACTTACAAATTGGTTTTTGCTGGGTTTGGCGTAACAAGAAATGGTGAAACAGCTACACTTTCAGGTACACAAACAGTAATAAATGTGAGTGGAGGATTGCCAAGATTCGTGATCGCAAGACCTAGTGAATTTTCCACCGTAATGCACAAAGTATCAGGCGATATGAGTCTTACTTTAAGCGAAGCTGCAGGCACTAGAAACTGGAGTATCGATCGTGAATTGACTTGGGCAAACAATGCTGGAGTATTGAGTTTCACGGTAAATTCAAACAAATCTGTAAATGGATATTCAAATGTAGTATCTACAGGTATCAACAGGGCTGGCTACACATTTTACACACAAATATTGTCACCAATTGTAGCAAATTCAGCTTGCGGCTGGTACAGACCTACAAGTGGACAACGCAGACACATCTTGACCGAAACCACCGATGGAAGCGTGCTTTTTACTTCTGATGCAGTAGTAAATACAGGAAGCGATGGCTGTGGAAACGGATTTACAATTACAACCACGAATAAAAGCGGAAAAGTAAGAAGCCGTACAGTTACTTACTAATCATTGTAAATAAAAATAAAAAAACAGGGTTTATGGCCCTGTTTTTTTATTTTTATCCACGCTAAATCTGTGCAATGACGGACCAGGAAATTTTAGATAAATTTTATGAACCCACTTCTAGAAACTGGGCTTTTCATGTATTGGTAAAACAATACCAGAAAAAAGTCTACTATCATATCAGGCGTATGGTGGTCGATCATGATGATGCAGACGATTTAGTGCAAGAAACTTTTATTAAAATTTGGAAAGGATTAGATAATTTTCAAGGTCAATCCGCACTTTATACGTGGATATATCGCATTGCTACCAATGAAAGCCTTAATTTTTTGGCAAAAAAGAGAAGGCGGTTTTTTCTGCCCATTGGCGATGTAGAAGGCGAATTAAAAAATAAGATCGACAATAGTTCGCCCCTAGATGGAGATGAAATTCAAAAACATTTCCAAAAAGCACTGCTCACATTGCCCGAAAAACAACGATTGGTTTTCAACATGAAATATTTTGATGAGATGAAATATGAAGAAATATCGGAAGTACTTGGCACTTCGGTTGGGGCGTTGAAAGCTTCTTACCATCATGCCACAAAAAAAATCGAAGAATATGTCAACAAACTTTAAACCAACGCCTTATTTGATTGTCCAAATACAAAATGAAAAGTAAAAAAATTATATCGATCGATCAGTTCATCAAAAATACTGGAGAAGTGCCAGATAATTATTTCCAAAAAATGGAGGTGAATATCATACACAAAACAGTAGCAATGGCTCAATTGAAAGAGAAAATGGTCTTTATTTTGCATTCCAAACCAGCAGAATTTCAAACTATTAATATAAACGAGGGCTATTTTGCCAAATTAGAAGAAACTATTCTTGAAAAAACAAGCGAAATCTATAAGGTGCAACCTTGGCTTATTTCAAAACAAGAAATAAACTTTGAAGTGCCTAATGGCTATTTCGACCAGCTTTCGAGTAAAATAAAAGAAAGAATTCCAGTTCAAAAGCAGCCAAATACGCAATGGGAATGGCTTCCAAATATGGCAAGCCAGCCCATTTATTTGATGGCTGCAACGTTTCTAATTTTTACTTTTGCTTACGTTTTCTTGCAATTGACGACAAATAAAAATACAGAAAACACAATGGCATTGATTGATAATTTGAGCAAGGAAGAAATTGCAAGCTATATAGCCATGAAAAGTGACGAAATTGAAGCTTCTAGCCTTCCATCTGCAGTAAATTGGGAGGAAAACATCAACCAACATCAATTATCAGCATCAGATGTGAACGATTTAATATTGACAGATGAATTATAAATACATCCTTATTTTACTTTTTTTGTGGTTCGGTTTTTCCATCACGATACATGGACAAGCCACTTCTACTAAAGATAAAATGGAAGCCATCAAGATTGGGTTTCTTACCGATAGGCTTGACTTAAGCTCGAATCAAGCTGCTAGTTTCTGGCCTATGTACAACGAATATTCTGCTAAAAGAAAGGAACTAAAGTCAAAAATAGCGGCTTTGTCGATGGAAAAGCAAATAGATCAGCTTAATGAAGACCAAATTTCACAAGACATCAAAACGCTCTTTTCTTTCAAAGAAGCGAAAATTCAACTAGAAAAGGAATACATGTTGAAATTTACCAAGATCATTTCCCAAAGGCAAGCGGCAAAACTGTACTATGCCGAGCGGGAATTTGTGAAAATATTATTAAAAAAATTGGAGGATAAATAGTGAAAACCATCATTCCTTTGTGCAAATAAATTAGATTTTAGTAAGTTGTTGAAAAACTGATTCCAATGTAGTTTCTTCCAATTTCAATTCTACCAACGACCAGTTTCTTTCGCTTGCCAATTTGAACAATTGGTTTCTAATGTCCTTCGTTGCTATCAATTCAAATTTGATATTGCCCAGTTCCTTAATTGATTCCACGTTCTCAATCATCTGTAAATCAGCTATTTGCACATTGTTTTCAAATTGAAGTACAATTTTAAAAGCCTTTTGAACTACCGTCTCTGCGATGTTCGACACCGAATTGTCGGCTACTATTTTTCCTTGATTAATGATGATAACCCTACTGCACATGGCTTCGACCTCTTGCATGATATGGGTGGAAAGTATCACAGTTTTCTCTTTTCCAATTTCTTTGATTAATTGGCGAATTTCCACTACTTGATTGGGATCGAGACCCGTGGTTGGCTCATCTAAAATCAACACTTCAGGATTGTGAATCAAAGCCGCAGCCAAGCCTGTTCGCTGGCGATAGCCTTTGCTTAATTCGCCTATTTTTTTGTGTTTTTCGGGCGATAACCCCGTTATTTTTATCATTTCGGCTACTTTGGCATCCAAAACTTTACCATGCAACCCATAAAGACTACCAATAAAATGCAGATACTCTTTAATGTACATTTCGGTATATAAAGGATTGTGCTCTGGCAAATAACCCACTCTTTTTTTCACTTCCAATGCCTGCTTAGTCACGTCAAAGCCGCAAACTTTTATTTCACCTAGCGTTGGTGGTATAAAACAAGTAGCAATCTTCATCGTGGTAGACTTCCCTGCCCCATTTGGCCCTAAAAAACCAACAATTTCGCCTTTAGCAACTGAAAAACTGATATTATCTACCGCTTTTTGCTCTCCGTATAGTTTGGTGAGGTTTGTGATTTGTACCGACATAGCATTTAATATTTTCCCAGCAAATTTGGCTTTATTTACAGATAATCAAAAAATAGTTTGATTTAATTCACACTAATAAAGAAACACTACAAAATCTTCGATTTTTGAAATACTTTGGTGCTTTATACAACACAAAACGAAAACAATTATAAAAAATACACGCTTTAGTTAATAGTTTTTTAGATTTGCAACCGTATACAATCAAAAAATACTCTCAAAATGGCCATTTATATATTCTTCCTCGCCCACTGGTATTTATCTCTTTTTGCCCAGACTTTCTTTTTGCATCGCTACGCAGCCCACCAAATGTTCACCATGAGCAAATCGGCCGAGAAAGTATTTTATGTACTCACCTATATATTCCAAGGTTCTTCTTTTTTAAGCCCAAAAGGCTATGGCATCATGCACAGAATGCACCATGCCTTTGCCGATACCGAAAAAGACCCGCATTCGCCCATGTATTCAGATGGGCTTTTTGATATGATGTGGAAAACAAAAAAAATATACCACGATATACGACTTGATATTGCTGATATAGACCCAAAATTCAAGAAAGGAGTGCCTGATTTTAAGTTCATCGAATGGCTTGGCAGTCAATACCTTAGCCGAATTGCTTGGGGCGTATTTTATGTTTTGTTTTATGTGCAATTTGCTACAGCTTGGTGGCAGTATCTATTGCTACCTATCCACTTTTTCATGGGGCCTGTTCATGGTGCGATTATCAATTATTTCGCACACAAATACGGCTATGTAAGCTACCAAATGAGCGATACAGCCAAAAACTTATTGCCTGTCGATTTTTTGATGATGGGCGAAAGCTATCATAATAATCACCACAAATTTGGTGGCAGGGCAAATTTCGGCAAAAAGTGGTTTGAATTTGACCCTACTTATCCAATAATACTGGGCCTCAATGCCATTGGGGTAATAAAATTGAAGGCCAACAACGATTTGAACTACATGTAAGCCAAATACTCTTTTGCTTGCCATCCATCTTGTAGTAGTGTTGAATTGCGTAACTGAAATAAATTGAATGCTTATCGCCCAAAACATCAAAAAAACTTATGGCCCTTTGCAAGTACTCAAAGGTATCAATCTCACTATCGAGAAAAGCGAAGTGGTATCGATTGTGGGCTCGTCTGGGGCTGGCAAAAGCACATTATTGCATATTATTGGCACGCTAGACAAGGCCGATGAAGGGAATTTGATGTTGAATAATGTAGATTTACTCAAACTCAAAGACAATGAACTAGCCAAAGTTCGCAACCAGCAAATCGGATTTATATTTCAGTTTCACAATTTATTGCCAGAGTTTACAGCGCTGGAAAATATTTGTATTCCTGCCTATATTGGCAATAAAAAAGAGGCTGAAACCCAAAAAAAAGCTTTAGAATTGATGAAATTGCTCAATATTGAGCACCGTACAAATCATAAACCATCTGAATTGTCGGGGGGCGAGCAACAAAGAACTGCCGTAGCTCGGGCTTTGATAAATAGCCCCGAAATCGTATTTGCCGATGAACCAAGTGGCAATCTCGACTCAAAAAATGCCGAAGAATTGCATCATTTGTTTTTCAAATTAAGAAATGAATTGGGGCAATCGTTTGTGATCGTGACACACAACCAAGATTTGGCAAATATGGCCGATCGCAAGCTTGAAATGAAAGATGGCGTGATTATTTAAAGACCAAAGAGAAAAGACATAAGAATAAAGAGAAAAGAGAAAACTTAATAGACACACACAAAGCCTTGTTTTTCATTCGTCATATTCCCAATTTCCTTACTTGTTGCAATATCGTTTGTGGCTTGCTTGGCATTATTCAGGTGTTCAATAATAATTTAATGAATGCCGCTTATTTTGTGTTTGCTGGTGCTTTTTTCGATTTTATTGATGGTTTTGCCGCCAGATTATTAAAAGTACAATCTACGATTGGTAAAGACCTCGATTCTTTGGCCGATATGGTCACTTTTGGCGTGCTGCCTGGTTTTGTGATGTATAAAATATTGGGTATTTACGCTACAAACCCATATTTGCCTAATATCGCCTTGCTTATTCCAGTATTTTCGGCTTTGCGATTGGCCAAATTCAACAACGATCCACGCCAATCTGTCGATTTTTTTGGCTTACCAACACCAGCCAATGCTATATTTTTCGTGTCATTTCCTTTGATTTTATTCAACGACAAATCTCATTTACTCAATTTTATATTCACCCAAAATACTTTAAGTGCCATCATAATCATATTTTGCCTGCTTTTGGTATCAGATCTGAAACTATTTTCCCTAAAATTCAAAAAAATGAATTGGAAAGATAACCTGTTCCCACTTCTACTAATCATCATTTCAAATGCACTTTTTTTTACTTTATTTTATACTGCCTTACCTTTAATTATAATATTGTATATACTTTTGTCGTTAGTTAAAAATCTGATGTACAAATCATAATGTGATTTAGAAAAGTTTCAATATTTGAAAAGATTGTGTAAGTATCTTCTGCTTCCGCAACTAATAAAATTAAAAAGCAACACATATAGGAATGAAATTTATTGCTGAAATTGATGTAATGCCGCTCAAGGAAATTTTAGATCCACAAGGCAAAGCGGTATTGTTAGGACTAGGAAATTTGGGAATAAATACTGCATTAGACGTTCGAATTGGCAAACATATTGTCATCACTCTTGATACTAATTCGCTTGCTGAAGCTGAAAATGATGTAGAAATGGCTTGCAAAAAGCTATTGGCCAATATGATAATGGAAAGCTACTCTTTCAAAATATCCAATCTCTAAATTATACCCTATCGAAAACAACCTTTACTGTACCATCTTGTATGAATGTTTTTACATCATTTTAATATGACTTTTACGAAAGGTTTGCTTTTTGCTTTTGTATGCATTTCATTTTTTGCTTTTTCAAATGCCCCAGAATCAGTGCTTGCGAAAGGAAATTGGTACAAAATCAGTGTTTCTGAAACTGGAGTTCATAAAATAGACTATAATTTCCTAAAAAATATAGGTATTGGTATTGACAATATCGACCCGAGAAAAATAAAAATATACGGAAATGGAGGCGGAATGCTTCCTCAAATGAACAAAACTTTCAGGGTTGATGATCTGGCCGAAAATCCGATTGAAATCGTAGGAGAAGCTGATGGAAAATTCAATCCAGAAGATTATATATTATTTTATGCCCACGGTCCGACCACTTGGAAGGCTGATGTAAATGCGGGAATATTCATCCACCAAAAAAATATTTACAGCGATTTTGCTTATTATTTCATCACATACGGTGAAAATGATGGAAAAAGAATCGAAACCAAACTTTCCGTGGCCACTGGCCTGGAATTCCAAACCGAATTTGATGAGCGTACTTTTTATGAAAACGATGCCATAAATTTGTTGAAATCTGGCAGAGAGTGGCTAGGCCACGATTTTACCACCTCAAATACTTTTACACAAGCTTTTGATATGTCTGGCTATGTGACTGGCACAACTGTAAAATTAAAAACTGAAGCCGCATTGAAATTTGGATTAGCAAATGGACAATCGGCAACCATCAATTTTCAATACAAATTAAATGGAGCAGCATTTGGAACTTTATCGATCGGAAGTAGCATTAAATGCAACAATTGCTACCAGCTTGGCACCATTCAATCGGCTCTTTTTAACATTATTCCAAATAATATTAGCAATGCCGCGAGTGTGCCAATATCAGTATCTGCCAACCCAAATGCTGACCCAGAAGGCAAAAGCTATTTGAATTACTTAAACATAAATTTCAAGAAAAAACTTGCTCTTGGTAATAATGGACAGGTTTTGTTTCGATTATTAAAGCCAACATCCGAAACCAACTATCAAGTATCTGATGCTTCTGCAAGATCAAAGGTTTGGAATGTAACCACGCCTTACAATCCAATTTTAGTAGCAAATTCGCTCGGCACAAAGATAGAATTTCTATCGAAGACAGATTCAGTCTTGCACGAATATGTAGCTTTTACACCACAATCAATCAATTTAACTCCTGCTTTTGTAGGGAAAGTTACCAATCAAAATATTCATGGCTTGACTACTCCCGATTTATTGATCGTAACACACAATTCGTTCTTAGTCCAAGCAAATGAACTAGCTACGTACCGAAGAATCCAAGGCATAAAAACTGAGGTGGTAACTACAGATCAAGTCTACAACGAATTTTCAAGTGGTGGGCAGGATATTACAGCCATTCGAGATGCATGCCGAATGTTTTATAAACGCGGGGGATTGAAAAATCTGCTTCTTTTTGGGGGTTGTTCATTCGATTACAAAGACAGAATAGATAATAACACAAATTTTGTGCCTTGCTACGAAGCTAAAAATTCATTCAATTCAATAAGTAGCTATTCTTCAGAAGACTATTTTGCTTTTTTCGGAGATAATGAAGGTAATTGGGAAGAAAATGGCTCAGACAACTACAATATGCAGATTGGAATTGGTAGAATTCCAGTAAGAAATTCTGTAGAAGCCCAAAACGTAGTAAACAAGCTGATTGCTTACGAAACAGGCAATTCTTTTGGCAAATGGCGCAATAAAATATCTTTTATTGCCGATAATGGTAGTAACCCTGGAGAAGGGAATACATTTTCAAATGATAGCGAAAGGCTCTCAAACAAGTCGTCAGCACTTTACCCAAATATAAATGTAGGGAAAATATACCTTGATGCCTATCAAGATAAATCTACTCCAAAAGGCATCGAAACGCCAGGGGCAGCCGAAGCGATACGAAAATCGATCAACCAAGGGGCTTTGATTGTGAATTATGTAGGGCATGGTGGCACTGAAGGCCTTTCGCAGGAAGGCGTAATTACAAAACCAACGTTAGAAAGTTGGGAAAATATCGATCGCTTGCCATTTTGGGTTACGGCCACTTGCGATTTCAGCACGTATGACGACCCGTCTAAACTTTCAGGAGGGGTAATAATGCTAACCAAACCAGATGGTGGTGGAATTGGCGTGATTTCTGCCACCAGAGCCGTTTATTCCAATACAAATTATTTGTTGAACAATGCTTTTTACGATGCCGCTTTCAAGCCTACGGAAGATGGAAATATGCCAACATTGGGCGAAATTATTAAACGAACTAAAAACCAAAGCACAGCCGGAATATCAAACCGAAGCTATTCACTCATTGGCGACCCATCGATGACATTGAATTATCCAAAATACAAGGCCTTTGTCACCAAAATAAATGACAAGCAAACAGATACAGTAAGGGCATTGTCGGAAATGAAAATTGAAGGCATCATTGCTTCCGACAATGATTCAACGTTGAAATCAGATTTTAATGGAGAAATAGTATTTGAAATATACGACAAAGCAGATACTTTCAACACTTTAGGCCAACAGTACAGTGTTGCAACAAAAATCGCTCAAAGATCGAGCATTTTTTATGCTGGTAAAACAGAAGTGAAAAATGGTAAATTTTCCACCAATTTTATCGTACCAAAAGATATTAATTACCGTTTTGGTTCTGGGAAAATAAGCATTTATGCATTCGACAAAAACCAAAAAATAGATGCTGGAGGCTACAAAACCGATTTTATCATCGGAGGCGGCTCACTCACCGCACCAAATGACGATACTGCTCCAGAAATAAGGCTTTTTATGAACGATTCTACTTTCAAAAATGGTGGCCTCACAAATGATGCTCCGTATCTATTGGCAAATCTGTACGATAAAAGTGGTATAAATATTGCGCGTTCATCAGTAGGCCATGAAATTACAGCTATCATCGATGGTGAAAGCAACAACCCAGTGATATTAAACGATTTTTACGAAAATGCCTTGAACACCTACCAAAAAGGAAAAGTAAACTATCAATTAAGCACATTAGCAGAGGGAAATCACACTTTAACACTTAAAGCTTGGGATACTTACAACAATTCATCCGAACAAAAAGTAGATTTTATTGTATCAAATACCGCTCAAATTAAATTAGAAAGCCTGTTAAATTACCCAAATCCCGCCAACGAAGCTACTACGTTTCAATTTATTCACAATTATGCTGGGCAAGATTTGGCTCTTGACATCGATATAATAGATAGGTCTGGTAAATTGGTTTACAAAATTTCAGACATCATCATTAATAGCTCTGGCACCATCGATTATCGTTGGGATATAGCAGCGACCAACAATATTGCAGCGGGAACTTACGTTTACCGTTGCAAAGTGCGATCGATGACCAATAATTCTGAAGCCTTGGGCATAGAAAAATTGGTTGTTATTCGTTGACGTATTTCTTTTACATAATTTTATAATTTGCATAATGAAGTTTCATTCGCTTAAAAAGTCAATTTTTACTAGCATTTCTATCTTTTTTTATTCTTCCACAATCATTTTTGCTCAAAATAGCATCAATAACACCAATGCAGACGTAACAGGTCGATTGACAGAAATTGAAAATGGTTTGAAACCCATACAAACCGCAGTTCCTTTTTTGACCATTGCCCCCGATGCACGAGGTGCTTCGCTTGGCGACCAAGGTGTAGCCACTACACCAGATGAGTATTCTGCCCATTGGAATCCAGGTAAATTGGCACAAATAAACAAAGACTTTGGTGTTGCACTCACTTACAATCCTTGGTTGGCAAAAATAGTAGATGATATGTCACTTGTTTACCTTACCGGCTACTACAAACTGAGAAAAGTAGATGCCATTAGTTTGTCTTTGACCTACTTCAATCTTGGCAAAATAACGTTTACTGATAATAATGGTGGTGTAGTATTGGATTACAATCCTCGCGAATTTTCTGCAATGGGCACATATTCAAGGGTATTGGGCAAAGGATTTAGTGGTGGTTTGAGTTTGAAATATATATTTTCCGATCTTTCTGGCAACTTTAGCAACAATGCTGGCACGCAAACCCGACCAGGGCAAGCAGCAGCAGCCGATATTGGTTTTTATTACAATCGCGATTTGGTAATAGACGACCGAGATTTCAATATTGCGGCAGGAATAGCCATCACCAACATTGGCAACAAAATATCGTATTCTAGCTCGTCTCGTGCCGATTTTATTCCTACTACGTTGCGTTTGGGTACAGTTCTCACACATCAAGTCGATGAATACAACAAGTTTAGTTTGGCTTTGCAAGCCACCAAATTGATGGTGCCATCTTCGGAAGTACTCTACACGGACACTACAGGTGGCAAGCAAAGACTACCATATTTAGCAGCTCCAAATAAAAACTTGGTAAATGGCATGTTTAGCTCTTTTTCAGATGCTCCTTTTGGTGCGCAAGAAGAGTTGAGGGAAATAATGTACAGTGTCGGTATGGAATACTGGTACGATAACATGTTTGCGGTACGTGGTGGATATTTCTACGAAGATGTACAAAAAGGTGGCAGAAAATATTTCACTGTTGGCATTGGTGTTCGCTATCAAACAGTGGGCTTAGACATGGCGTATCTCATTGCTACTGAGCGTACTAACCCATTGGCAGAATCGTTTAGATTTGCGTTATCGTTCAACTTTGAGAATAAAACCAAGCAACTTGATTCTGTAATTGAATAATAAATCAGTCTATTTTGGAAAGGTATTTGTAGATTTGTGCGAGAGATTATTGATTGAATTATTTTGATGCTAAACAGAACCGAAGCTCCAGAAGTACATGCACTTACTTCTTTTCCATTAATTAAAGCCCAAACAGTAAAGTTAGCCAACGGATTGCCCTTGCATTTTATACGCAATGGAAGCCAAGAAGTGGTAAAAATAGAATTGGTGTATAATGCTGGCAATTACTACGAACCATCGGCAGGTTTGGCATTTTTAGCTACCAAAATGCTAAATGAAGGCACAAAAAACCATACAGCAAAAGCTTTAGCAGAAAAAATTGCTTACTACGGTGCAAGTTTAGAATTGTATCCTGGAAATGACAAAATCAGCATTTCGATGGTGTCGCTTACAAAACACCTGCCATTTCTACTACCACTTTTAAATGAAATTTTGAAAGATTCAATTTTCCCTGAGGAGAATTTCGATAATCTTAAAAATATCCAAAGTCAGCAATTATTAATCAATCTCGAAAAAACTTCCTACCAAGCATCTGGGTTGTTCAAAAAGAATATTTTTGGAGAAAACCATCCATACGGTTATTTTTTAGATGTAGAAACGATCGAAAAAATAACTTATGCCGATACTTTGGCTTATTACAACGGCAAAATAAGAGAAAATAGCTTTGAAATCATAGCCTCTGGAATGGTGACAGATGCGGTGATAAAAGACATAGATCGCATCTTTGGTGCTGAGAAAATGAAGTTTCCTACTTCGATCACGATCAAAAAAGAGGCCAGAGGTTCTGGAAAAAACAAAATCACTTGGTCTAAAGAAGATAATTCTCAATGTTCGATACGGATCGGTAGAAAGCTTTTCACCAAAAACCACCCAGATTATATCAAATTTCTGGTGCTTTGTGAAATTTTGGGAGGTTATTTTGGCTCTAGATTAATGAAAAATATCAGAGAAGAAAAGGGTCTTACTTATGGCATATACGCCCAATCGGTGAGCATGGTGAATGAAGGATTTTTTATAATCGGCACAGATGTAAAAAAAGAATTGGTGGCTCAAGCACTTGAGGAAATATACAAAGAAATAGAAAAGCTAAAAAATGAACTTGTGAACCAAGAGGAACTTGATACTGTGCGAAATTATATGCTTGGCACCTATATCAGTTCTTTAAATACGCCTTTTCAACTGGCAGAAAAATTCAAAAGCATCCACTACTCAGGCTTAGATTACGAATTTTATACCAAATACACAGAGACCATCAAGAAAATTACAGCTAGTGAATTGCAACAATTGGCCGAAAAATATTTTGATTCCACCAGCTTAATTGAGGTAGTAGCTGGCTAAAAATTAGCCTATTTTGGTATTTCATTTTTTTATGTTCCTGATCTGAAATAGCCTGATTAATTTATTTACATAATCTTCGTTGGTAAAAATCTGCATATAACTTGAATTAGTTTTTTTGCACGTATCTTCCAATTGATTTTTACTTAATGTAAATTTCCTGGTAATACCATTCCTAAAATCGGACGAAGAAGTGTTTATCCATATCGTTTTCCGAGCTTCTTTATCAAAAACAGGAATAATTCCCATTTTGGGCAGCTTTGCCTCTCTCCTATCAGAGAGGTGAATCACCACTAAATCGTGCTTGCTTGCCAATGCCTGCAAGTTTTTTTGGTATTGGTCGTCTATGAAATCGGAGATTAAAATTACAACGCTCCTCTTTTTAACCAAATTGAGTGCATAACCCAATGCTTTATTGATATCTGTTTTGAGCGATTTGGGCTTGAGATTATAAATACCAGCGATAAATTCGTAGCCAAATTTTACACCTTTTCCTGGTTTTATGTATTTCTCTTTGGTATCTGTAAAGCAGAGAGCTCCTACTAAATTTTGCTCGTGAATGGCAGAAAGAGCCAAAACTCCGCATATCTCCTTGGCAATATCGATCTTTTTTTGACCTACTTTGCCAATATCTTGCGAGGCGCTCACATCTAAAATAAAGTAAACTGTTTGCTCTTTTTCTTCTTTGAAAGTTTTCAGAAAGGTACCGTGCCCCTTGGCAGTCACATTCCAATCAATGGTTCGCACATCATCACCATATTGGTATTCTCTAATATCGTCAAACTCAATACCAGAGCCTTTAAAAACCGACCTAAAATCTCCGTGCATTTGCTGATTTACAGCCTTGCGAATTTTTATTTCGTAACTTCTAAGTTTTTTGAGAATGTCTTTTAAAGCTCCACCTTCCATTATTCTGGTTCTTATTTACCCACAAATTTACTTTTTTTCAAATATAAACGGAACGCTTTCTCATGTAAATTATCACCACAATAGATCAAAACAATTTTATGACAGCCACAGCTGTGTCGACACTCGCTTAGCAAAAAATAGAGAATATCAAGCTACTGAATAGTCTGAAGATCTAAAAATAACTGATTTTACCGTCTATAAAAGCAAAGAAATATTGTGAACACTGCATTTATTATTTGATATTCAACAGCATCTCTTCATTCAAAGGCTTGACAAAATAATCTTCCACACAGTTGAAAGCCTTTGTTTTTCTAATATCGTCAATATTATCAGATGAACTTAATATAAATACTCTTGTGTTCAGGTTATTCATTTTCACGAAAGTCTCAATCTTTTCTAAAATTTCAAAACCATTGTACATGGGCATATTAATATCTAAAAAAATTAATTCAGGTAGTTTCGACCCCAAAGTAAGTTCTTCACTAATATAATCGTAGGCATCTTGCGATGAATCGATCAAAATATACACATCTGCAAAATTGCACTTGAGCATCAAATGCTTGGTGATGAACGTATCTACAAACTCATCGTCAACAATTAGCACTTTTTTAAACCTATTTACAGAAGCTTCCATTTGAAAATGATAAAATAAAAGATGTGGTCTTATACGCAGTAAAGCACTGTGAATAGCAATTTCATAATATTTTTTTGACTAGTAACGATGTTACCCAATTATTTACAAAAAAAAGATTTGACAGTTTATTAAAACTTATCAAATCCAATAAAATGCCACCAGAGCTTATTACTTCGATTGTGAATACTGGCAACATTCTGGCAAATCTGCGTATGCTTTTGTACTTGCTTTCATCTTTTCGGTCTCGTAACCAGCTGCAGCGATTGATTCATGTATTTTCAATTCACTTATTTTTGAATTGCTGTAAACTACCTGTATCATTTTAGTTTCTTGGTTCCAATTTGCAGATTTTACGCCTTTGATAGCTAGCGAATTTTCAATTGTTTTTTTACACATCTCACAATTGCCCAAAACCTTGAACTTGACTGTAGTAGTTTCCGACTGGGCAGAAATTTTGGCAATAGTTAGCAACAATGCTACGAAAAGATATACTGTTTTCATGTTATTTCTATTTTATTGTTTTCTTCTTTACCACCTTTTTAGTGGTAGTTTTTTTGATAGTAGACTTTTTGGTTGTTTTTTTGCTTGTGATGGTCGTTGTAGTCTCTTTTTCAGAACCTTTTACAAACTTGACAACCAAAAAATACATCGCTCCAGTTCCATACTGTTTGTGAACTTTGTTCACCGCACCCATCAATTTACCGCTTTTATTTTTGACTAGACAAATTTGCACCCCAGCATTTTCTGGATAGGCCGAATTCCAGCTTATCACTTTCTTGTTTTTTACAATCATGTGATTGCCTTCTGCATCGCTTTTGCCAAAATTTCCGCCAGTTATATCTTCAATTACGTTACCAAAAGCGTCAAATTTGGCAATTTTCGTACCTTTAGCGTCATAAATTGCACCATCTTTATCTACTCTACCAATTTGGTTTTTGTCGGCATCAAAAATAATGCCGCCACCATCGACTGAAGGCACACCTAGTTTTTGATAATTAATTTCTTGAGCAGATAGCGTCAAAAATGATACAACTGAAAAACAGAGTACAGTAAAATAGTATTTCATGGTTTTGGTTTTTAGATCAAAATAAGTTTTGCGAATGTATGATTATTTTGTGAATACTTTAAAATTGATAAAAGTAAATGCTTATCTGCAAAATACGTAGACTTTAAACAACTACAAGCCATTTATCATTTTGGAATTGATCGCAAATTCTTTAGCGAAATAGGTAAGAATAATATCTGCTCCGGCTCTTTTTATGCTCAAAAGCGTTTCGTTCATTGCTTTTGTGCCATCGAGCCAACCGTTTTGTGATGCGGCCTTTATCATCGCATATTCACCACTTACATTATAGGCAGAAATAGGCAAATTGAAATTGTCTTTTAGCAATTTGATAATATCTAAATAAGCCAATGCGGGCTTCACCATCAGAAAATCAGCACCTTCCATCGCATCTAATTCTGCCTCGATCAAAGCTTCTTTGCTATTTGCAGGATTCATTTGATACGTTTTTTTATCTCCAAATTTAGGAGCAGAATCTAAGGCATCGCGAAACGGCCCATAAAAAGCACTTGCATACTTGGCGGTATAGCTCATAATGCTGGTATCCATAAATCCATTTATATCTAGCAGTTTTCTAATATGGCCTACCCTACCATCCATCATATCTGAAGGACCTAAAATATCTGCCCCCGCTTTTGCTTGGGCGAGGCTCATCTTACCTAATATTTCCAAAGTTTCATCGTTTCTTATCGAGCCATTTTCGACAAAACCATCATGCCCTTCACTACTATATGGATCCATAGCTACGTCTGTCATCAAACAAATATGTGGAAAATTTCGCTTGATTTCTCTGATGGCATTGATGTACATACCATCTTCATTCCAACTTTCAGTAGCAAATTTATCTTTGAAGCTTTCATCATATTGCGGAAACACATCAAAAGCTTTGATTCCAAGCTGGGCACATTCGTCAATTTCCACTAACAACAAATCGAGTGAATATCGATAAATACCTGGCATTGAGGCAATTGCGAACTTTTTATTTGTTCCTGTTGTTAAAAAAATAGGAAATAATAGATCATTAACAGTCACGTTGGTTTCTTGCACCAAATCGCGAATGGCTTGCGATTTGCGATTTCTACGTGGTCGGATTTGCATCTAGCTGAATGTTTAGAAAATTATGCTACCTTGAAATTTTTACCTATATATTTTCTTTCAATATTACTTCTTCTTCTATATCTGTGAGTAAGATAAGCAAAGCTTTGTTTGAAAGCATAATTTCGTAGGCTGAAAATGCCAAAGAAACAATCAATAAAACAAGACTGACGCCAAAGATATAGCCAGCAAAATAATTGATTTTCTCAAAAATAAGAAACATGGTGAGCGATGCAAAAAGCATGCTCAAAATACCCATTAATTGCATATCTCTGATAAGCCTGATTCGTAATTTTAATATTTTTATTTGCTCCAAAATAATTGAGCTTTTCTCTTTCGAATACTGTGCATGTAGAGTCCGTATTCGATTGCTAATGGCCACATATCTATTGGTGTATGCCAATAGCAAAAGTGAAATAGCAGGAAATAGGATCGCTGGTGTGGTAAGTGTTAATTCGTTCATTATCAATACATTAATACTATAAATATCTATTTATAATCAGCAAATATCTTCTTTCTGAGCACAAAATACCCCCACACGATGCTGTATTTTTTCAACATTTTGTGTGAATTATGGTTCGAGGCACTTCTTTTTTTGTGCAATAGAGGAATGGCTATATAGTAAGCAAAATGTGCTTTTACAATCGCCAAAGTATCGAGTGGATAGCCTTGCAATAAAAATTTGACACCCGCCAAACCATCCATCAACAACCTTTTAAGAAACTTTATAGGCAAATCTTTGCCAGGATAGTTTTTGTGAAATAAATATAAACTGTTTCTGAAATTGAGAAATGTTTTGTGCGAATTTTTCTTTGGCAAAGTGCCGCCCCCAATATGAAAAATCTCACAGTGTGGGTAATACACGATGCGATAGCCTGCATTCCAAATACGCCAGCAAAGATCGATTTCTTCCATGTGAGCAAAAAAATCTTCGTCTAAGCCACCCAATTGGTTAAAGACAGATGCTCGCACAAAAAAACAAGCACCAGAAGCCCAGCCAATTTCGGCAATTTCGTCAAACTGGTTATGGTCATTTTCAAGCGTGTCGAACAACCGTCCCCTGCAAAATGGATAGCCATCGCGATCTAAGAATCCTCCAGCAGCACCCGCATATTCAAATTGCTCCTTTTGATAATACGATTTGATTTTGGGCTGTAAAGCCGCAATATTTTGATTGTTTTCCAAATAATTAATGGCAGGAAAAAGCCAATTTTGGGTCACTTCTACGTCAGAATTTAGAAGCACATAATAATCTGCTTCTATTTCATTCAATGCCAAATTGTAGCCCCTGCAAAATCCTTCATTTTTAGTGTTTTGAATGATCTTTATTTGCGGATAATGGTTTTTCAAAAAAGCAATTGAATCGTCTGTCGAAGCATTGTCAGCAATCGAGATATGGGCACTTTCACTATATTTGACAACATTGGGGAGAAATTTTTCTAGGAAATTTCTCCCATTCCAATTTAAAATAACAACTGCAACTTTCAAACTACTGGCATAAAATGAACTAATTTTTAACCTCTCTGCCGTCTTTTTATCTCATTCCACTCATCAAGCCTTTCAAATCGAGACCCGGAATATTGGGAATTACCCCATCGATCGACTTTGCCAATTCTTCTTTTACCAGCACATCAATATCATTCAGTGCCTTGTTTACAGCCGCAACTATCAAATCTTGCATCAATTCAAAATCATTGCCAATTTCAGGATCAACTTCAATTTTCAACACATTTTTGTGGCCATTTACGGTCGCTTTCACCATTCCCCCACCCGATTCGGCTGTTAAAGTGATGTTAACAATGGCTTTTTGGGCATTTTTCATTTTTTCTTGGGCTTCTTTTACTTTACCAAGAATGCTAAACATATCAAACATAAATTTCAATGCCTCTATCCCCGAAGAGAGCAATTAATGGTGTCAAAATATCGGGATATTTTGTGATTATTTTATCAATTGAAAAGTGCCATTTTTTACCAATTCATCGCCAAATTGGTCTTTTACTTTTGCTACATAATGATAGAGATCTGGATTAAATTGGCCACCATCCCATCCTTTATTTTTGTCAGTAGAATAAAACACATTTTGCCCCCAACGATTGAAGATGCTCAACTCAAATTCTTCCCAAAAAAGCCCTTTTGGACTAAAAACATCATTCAAATTATCGCTATTTGGAGAAAAAGCGGTAGGCATAAATAGCCGCACATCTTGCTTTACTGCTATAAAATCTGATCTTACTTCTGTAACTCCATCGGGCAAAAAACCTATCACTCTATATACAGTTACTTGGCTATTGGTATCGATCGGATTGTGAATGTAACTATTTGTAGAAATTGGCAACGTTTTGTAGGGAATCGTACCACCACCCTGCACGTAAAACTCTAAGGCATAATTGCTTACCAAGTCATTGTCTCCTGTAACGGCATCGGTCCATTGGGCTGAATTTTGCTCTAAATTATCTTTTTGAGCTTGCAAATTTGGCGGACAAGCTCTCAAGGTGTTGCTGGTACCACAATCTGTTGAAGAACTGACTAAATAACATTTGGCCAATGGCACAGGGGCTTTGAATGTATTTGTGCCTTGTACGGATACCAACGGCTTTGTATTGCCTTCCGCATAAATAACGTAGGTGACTCCTGTAGATGTAAGAGGAGTCCAATTTAATGTTAAATTTTGATCTGTTTTTCCGTAGCTTGCTAAAAAATCAGTAGGTGGATTGACAACCAATGCACTCTTTTTGATGGCCAAAATGGATAATGGAGCAGATATTGACACTTGTTCAATAGTGGGAAATTCCGTTTTGGCACTTGCCCTGTATTCATAATTGAGGCCGCACAACACATTTTCATCTAAATAATTAAAGCCGCGACTTATAGTGGTGTCTACAAGTGCAAAGCCCGAAACTGAAAGTGAAAAATCCGCAGTGGGTCTATCGTAATTGCCTACTCTTATATCATTCCCAGTGGCGATTGCATTTCCAAAAATCGGCAACGTACACAACTGATTTTCGGACTGAACTGGAGTAGAAGTTGGTGCGATATTACCACAATCGTCAAAAGCTTCAATTTTGTAGCAATACGTATTGCCTAATGTATTTAGCCCACCAACTTGCACAGATTGGGTAGCATTGGTATTTGGCACGCCAAACGTGATATTTGGTATGGTAACTATTCCTAGGTAAGCGGAGGTAGAGGTTCTCTGTGAAATTCTATATTTCAACCTTTCATCAGTTCTAATATCAAGCGTAGCTTGCCCAGTTATACTATTGAGATTATTTACTGCCAATTGAAATAATTCGGGAGGCGTGAGTGCGGGATAGGGAGTAGCCGTTCCGACACTATCTTTTCTGCAAGTATTTACCAAACCAGTTCCAGCCACTGTGTATTCGTAAATACCTGTAACAGAGATAGTTTTGGTGATTTGGTCTCCGTAGGTGTGTCTTATTTGCTGGGTTGTGGAAGAATTTCTGCCAACGGTAGAAGTATTGCCATCGCCCCAATTGACCTGGTATTTGTCGTAAACTGGATTGTTTAGAATTACGCTCGTTTCGTTGCCCTGACAAGAAGAAATGGTGAAGTTTGAGACTCTGTTGTCTAGCCCTTGGATTTGGTAAATTCCTAAATTCCCTTTTGTGGCAGTTCCACCATTGCTACAAGTTAAAGTAACGTTAAAAATTCCAGCTGCATTCACTGGATAGCTTTGCGTAAAATTATTGCCACCAATCCCTGTAAAACTCAACCCATTAATTGGAAGGCCAGGACCTTCGATACTTGCCACAGGATCTGGAGCATTGCAAAATCCATTATTGGTGAGTGTAACAACAGTTATAAAAGTACCACAACCTCTGGTTTGAGAAAAAGAAATTTGGAATTGGGCGATCGCCAGATTTTGAAAGCCCACAAGAAAAAATAAAATCCAAAATCTAAACTTCATGCAATGCTTCAATTAATTGCTGCAAATTAAGCTTTTTTTGTTCACCCGATTGCATATTTTTCAATGCAAATTCGCCAGTTTTTATTTCTTCTTCTCCTATCACCAACACATAAGGTATTTTTTTGCTGTCTGCATAACCAAATTGCTTTTTCAGCTTCTCTGATTTAAGGTAGATTTCTGAAGCAATATTGGCTTTTCGCAAAGCAGCCAATACACCTAAACTTACGAGTTCACTAGTTGAATCAAAATTTGTCACCATTACTTTGGTGGCATTTTCTGTGCTCGCTGGAAATAAATTTAATTCAGTCATTACATCGAATACTCGATCAACGCCAAAAGAAATACCTACTCCCGAAACGCCATCGAGCCCGAAAAGACCAGTAAGATTGTCGTACCTACCTCCACCTGAAATGCTACCTATTTGTACGCCCATTGCCTTGACCTCAAAAATAGCACCAGTATAATAGCTCAAGCCTCTGGCCAATGATATATCGATCTGTAATTGAGATACTTCGCTGCTAAATGCTAAAGTATAACTAAATACCTTTTTCAATTCATCAATGCCTTGTTTTCCTATTTCACTGGAGGCTAGAGCTATTTCTAAAGCCGCTAATTTTCCTTCATTTGAGCCATCTATTTTTAAAATAGGCAATAATCTATCGACCGAATTCTGGGAAATTCCCCTTTCGAGCAATTCTTTTATTACAGCTTCTTCACCAATTTTGTCTAATTTATCTATCGCTACGCAAATGGTCGCCTCTTTACCTTCTGCACCAATTACTTCAGCTATTCCAGTAAGAATTTTACGATTGTTGATTTTTATAAGGACATCATTGATTCCCAAATTTTCCAATACTTCTTGTACCATCAACACAATTTCGGCTTCGCAAATAAGCGAATCTGTACCCACCACATCTGCATCGCATTGGTAAAACTCTCTGTATCTGCCTTTTTGCGGGCGATCAGCTCGCCACACAGGCTGTATTTGGTAACGCTTGAATGGGAATATAATATCGTTCCTGTTCATCGCCACGAAGCGAGCGAACGGCACCGTAAGATCGTATCTGAGTGCTTTTTCAGAAATTAGCGGCAGTATTTTCTTCAAATCCTCGTTCAAAACATTGGTATTTTGTGTTCTGATGTCAGATAAGAAATCGCCAGAATTGAGTATTTTAAATATCAATTGATCGCCCTCATCTCCATATTTGCCCGTAAGCACATTCAAATTTTCAATCGCTGGCGTTTCGATGGGCGAAAAACCATATTTTTGATAGACAGATTTGATGGTGGCAAAAATAAATTCTCTTTTTGCCATTACTGAAACACCAAAGTCTCTTACGCCCTTGGGTAATGATGGTTTGCTCATGCTTTTACGCTATTTTTGATTGCGATATTTCTTTCATTAGTTAAGAAATGCCACGATTTCGTACAATTTTCGATTTCTGATTCACAAACTTAATGCTTTGGCATTAAAATTTGCAAAAAGTTGGATAGTAATTTGGTAAATGAAAAACGAAACGCTACTTTTGCAGTCCTTTTTCTAAAGATACCATATCATGTCACATACACAAAGAAAATTAAACAGGTTAAAAGCTTGGGATAAATACACTCAAACGATCAAAATGTTTAGCAAGCAACCAATTATAAAGAAGGTTGATATTGAAGATTTGAAAAAACAATTTGCAACTCCTGTAGCAACTGCTGCAGTATCTTCAAAGAAAAAGGAAGAAGCGGTGCTCGAAGAGGCACCAGCAGCAGAATAGCCTGATAATTCGCTCAGTAAGATCATAAAAAAAGGATATTCAATTGGTGAATATCCTTTTTTGTTTTCAAAATATTTAGTTGAGATTAAAATTATCAACAATTTCCGTCTACATCGCAAGAAGCACTTTCTAACTGAGGGAAGTCTTCTTCTTTCAAAGATTTGAATGCATCTCTGAACATTTCTGAAGGTTGCGCACCGGAAACTCCATACTTATTGTTGATGATAAAAAAAGGAACACCACTAATGCCCATTTGCTGGTATTGCTTTATTTCTTGCATTACCCCATATTTCAACTCTTCATTATCCAATACTTCATTCACTTTTTGTTTGTTCCAACCAAAAGGGGCAAGTACTGAAGCAATGTTGTTTCTATCTGTCAAATCAATAGGATTTACCATATAGGCTTCGAATAAAGCTTGTTTTACAGCCAGTTGAATGCCTTCCTCTTTGGCAACTTGCAGTATTTGGTGCAAACCAATGGTATTTATGGCTTTTGGAATCTCCCTAAATTTGAAGTCAATGCCAACCGAGGCACCTGCGTTTTCCACATGGCGGAATATTTCTTCAACCCGATCTGCGCTGCCAAATTTCTTTATAAAATGCGTTTTTTGGTCGATACCAGATTCAGGAACAGTGGCATCTAATTGAAAAGGATGGTAGTTTACTTCAAAATTATATTCGTCTTTCAACTCATCCATGGCTTTTTCGAGGCGTTTTTTACCAACATAGCACCAAGGACAAACTACATCTGAAACGATATCAACAGAGATGGTTTTCTTATTAAGATTTATTAATTGCATGGTTTGAATTTGGGTTAATAACAGACTCTGCATCATAAAGATTCCAAAATTTCACTAAATAATAATGATCCCCTTTTGAAAATGTTGCTATATTATGACTTTTCGCAAATAAGTTGTAATTTGGAATATCAAAGAATGAAAAGATGTTGACTTTACAGAAAACCGTGCTTGACGAATATTTACAGCTTCCCGAAGGAGCTAAATATCAATTAATTAAAGGAGAAATCATAGAAATGCCTAGCCCGACAGATTATCATCAAGAAGTATTATTCATATTAACAGTAAAATTAGGAAATTTTCTCCTTCAGAATAAAATAGGAGTTGCACGATTTGCGCCTTTAGATGTTCATTTGGATGAAGAAAATGTGTTTCAGCCAGATCTTTTATATGTATCGAATGAAAATAAACACATTATAAAAGATCGGATTTATGGAGCACCAGATTTAGTAGTTGAAGTGCTTGCGCCTTCGACAGCTTACTACGATTGGGAAGAAAAAAAGGAAATATATGCCAAATATGGCGTAAAAGAATATTGGATTATCAATCCAAACAAGCGGTCTTTGGAAATTTACCACAATAAAAATGCTGAATTTGATTTGGTTTCAAAAACTAAAGAGAATGGACTTATTAAATCTGATGTAATTGTTGGCTTTGAATTTGAGTTGAGCGAATTATTTCAAAAACTTTGACAACTTTTCAAAAGTTGTCAAAGCTGCGCAATCAAAATCGCTTCAAAACCATTTCGCTTACTGCCATTCCAATTGATAATGAGGAAGTTGCAGCGGGAGATGGCGCGTTGCAGACATTGATAATGAATTTATCTTCAATAATTGAAAAATCGTCTAATAGACCCCCTTCCCTATCACAAGCTTGTGCTCGAACGCCAGCATGGGTCGGAATTAAATCGTCCATTTGAACTTCGGGAATCAATCTTTGTAATGCTTTGGTAAAAGCACGTTTTGAAAAAGAACGATAATATTCGCCAATGCCTGTTTTCCAATATTTCAACGCTACTTTTTGAAAGCCTGGCCAAGTAATGGCATCCCAAAATTCTTTGAAGTCAAAATCGAAAAGCTTGTAGCCTTCTTTCTTAAAGGCAAATACTGCATTGGGCCCACATTCCACATCTCCATTTACCATATTGGTAAAATGTACTCCTAAGAATGGGAAATTAGGATCAGGAACAGGATAAATCAAAGTTTTTACCAAGTAGCGTTTTTCGGGCTTCAATAAAAAATATTCGCCCCTAAAAGGAATAATGCGAAGATTGATCTTGTCCTTGTTAATTGCAGCAATGGCATCGGAATATAATCCTGCGCAATTTACGATCAGTTTGGTTTTCAATATTTGTGAACTGGTAATTACCTCAGAAAAATCGGTATGATTCTTTATATGGGTCACTTTGCTATTCAAAAATATTTCTCCGCCTTTGGCTTTGAATAATTCTGCCATTTTCAATGAAACAGCCACATAATCGATAATACCTGTATAAGGAACTTGGAGTCCTTCAATACCGTTTACGTGCGGCTCAATGGCCTTTAACTCTTCCAAATTGAGTTTTTTGATTTTGGTCAATCCATTTTCAATGCCTCTTTGATAAAGATTTTCTAAGCCTTGCAATTCCTCTTTTCTGGTTGCCACCACTACTTTTCCACACAAATTGTACTTAATATTGTGTTTATCTGCAAATTCGAGCAGCATATTGTAGCCGTTGATGCAATTGATGGCTTTCAAACTGCCTGGTTTATAATAAAGTCCAGAATGGATAACACCACTATTATTGCCAGTTTGGTGTTTTACCAATTCACCTTCTTTTTCAAGTAATGCTACTTTTAATTCTGGTTTTGCTTCTTTCAGTTGGTAAGCTGTGGCGAGCCCTACAATGCCTCCTCCAATTATTGTGATATCAAACATCCTTTTGCAATTTCATTTTTTTGCAAATCTAAAGGTTTGAAAGCAGAAATCTATCTTGAACTTTAAGTAACCTTTTTATTTGCAAAGCTTAAAACCAATCCTTAAACTGACGGTACCAATCTTTATCAAGAGGAATAGCACCTTTAATTTTGCATATTTCGGTTGAAAAATCGATGGCTCTGTCTAATATCTTATTGCCTTTCCATTCCAATAAAGTCCCCAAAGTAAAAATAGCGGAAAAAGCATCGCCAGCACCTACAGTATCTTTTAGATCGTAGCAAAACTTACCTTCATGTTCCCAAAAATTAAATTCATCCATATAAATCGAAGCACCTTTGCCGCCTTTGGTCACGATTATGGCATCTAATACATACTCTTCCATCAAAAAATCGATAAAATCTTTATCGTAGTAAAATTGCTTTTCTGCGAAATATTTTGTGCGCAAAAGATACAATTCGTCTTGGTTAACTTTCAGATAATCAGCCTCTAGCAAACTGCTGTCGATGACTTCCCAACTAAAGTAATTTTGCCTCAGATTGATGTCGAAAAACACTTTTTGATGGAAAATATTTTCTTCGGGTAGGCACTTGGAAAGCGTCTTCCTATTGTGCCCACTTCTTTGAAAAAGTGTACCAAAATACAGAAAAGCCATGTCATTTGAGATGAATGTCTTAATTTCTGGCGTAAAATCAATGTAATCGTAAGCTACCTGCTCTACGATTTCGTATTCTGGTGTACCAAAACCATTTATTTTTACATGGACTACGCCTGTATCATAAGTGTCGTTTGTTTGCAAAAGTTGAAGGGGAAGCCCAATCTCATCAAAGAAAAACTTGATTTTCTCGCCTCGAGCGTCTGCTCCTATTTTGGAAATAAAACCAGTTTCGTAGCCTAAATTAAATTGCTTGTTTATCTGATGAATGTGATAAATAAAATTGAACGGTGCACCACCCAATATTTCATTGCCTTTATAGCTATCGAACAAAACTTCGCCAATGGCGGCAATTTTTCTCATCGTTCCGAGTACGGTTTTTAGATCAAATAAGTTGCAAAAAGCGATATTTTTAATTGTTTTGTCATAATTATTGCAAAACAACTAGCTATTAGACTATAATATACTAATTTTGCACTCCTTTTGCAAAAAACGTTAAAAAACACCTCAATGGAAATTACTTTAGAGAAAAAAGATAAGGTAAATGCAGCCCTCAGAATTCGACTGGAAGAAGTTGATTACAAATCTACATACAATACCAAAATAAAAGAATATGGTAAGAAAGTACAAATGAAAGGCTTTCGTGCTGGCCATGTGCCAGTTGGGCTGATCGAAAAAATGTATGGAAAAAATATTTTGGTTGAAGAGATAAACACCCTTGTTTCGAAAACCGTAAATAATTACATCAAGGAGAACAATGTAGAAATATTAGGAGACCCCATGCCAGATGCGAAAGACATGGCTGCCATCAATTGGGATACACAAAAGGATTTTGACTTTACTTACAATTTGGGGCTTGCACCAGACTTTAACTTAGATATTTCAGAAAAAGTAATTTTAGAGCAATATAAAATCACGTTTAAAGATTCAGTTGTAAAAGAAACCATTGATAATCTTCGCAAGCAATTTGGCGTACATACCGATGGTGAAGTAGTTGAATTAGAGGATATTATCTACGCAAATGCAAATGATGAAAATGCTAAATTGTACAATGCCATTATTCCAGAATACAGAATTGAAGAGCCTAGCCGCAACCGATTTTTAGGAGCTAAAAAAGGCGATAAAATTGAAGCAAACGTACGCTCTGCTTTTGCTGACGATGCCGCGATTGCACATGTGTTAGGAATCGACAAGAAAGAAGCCCCATTTGTAAGTGGAAATTTTAGTTTTGAAATCACGAGAATAAGCCATCCAACCAATGCAGATTTGAATACCGAATTCTACACAAAAGTATTTCGGGGGACGGAAATTGCTACTTTTGAGGAATTTGAAGCAAAAATAAGAGAAAATGTTGCTACAAATTATGCAATTGAAGCTAAAAACACTCTTTACAGCGATGTATTTGATTATTTCACAAAAAATACGCATATCGAATTGCCAGAAACGTTTTTGAAAGAATGGCTTTTTATTGTAAACGAAGGAAAAATAGCTAAAGATGAAATCAACACTCAATTTGGAGGTTTTGAATCTACTTTGAAATGGGATTTGATCAAAAATAAAATATCAAAAGAGGCCAATATTCATGTTGATAATGAAGAAGTGGTAGCCAAAGCCAAAAATTTGGTTCAAGCACAATTTGGTTTGGCCGATGGACAAGTAGATGGCGAAATGGCTAAGCTGGTAAATCAATTTGCGGACAATGTGCTTAAAAGAGACAATGGCAAAGAATATCGTAGATTTTATGAAGAGGCTTTTGGTGAAAAAGTGTTAGATCATATTATTTCTAAAGTGAAATTGAAAGAAAAAGCGATAGATGTAGAAGAATATAAGAAAATAAGAGAAGCAAAAAAGTAGTCAAAAATCCCGCTAGCAGCAAGCGGGATTTTTTATGGCCCCTCAATAAAAAATAAAAAAATAAAATTTGTGAATTAGAGCAGTTTCTCTAATTTTGCACTCCGTTTGAAAACACAGTACCAAATGCCCAGATGGCGGAATCGGTAGACGCGTTGGTCTCAAACACCAATGAGGTTACACTCGTGCCGGTTCGACTCCGGCTCTGGGTACTTAAGCTACAAATAAAGCCCTGATTATCAGGGCTTTATTTTTTAAGATGGTTTTTCAACTTAAATTTAATTCCGTATTTCTCCAATTATTCATCTGTAAGGGAAGAAAGAAAATTAATAATGTCTTGCTTTTGCTTCAAATTAAGCGGCAGCGGCTTTATGATCGGGCTTCTATTGGGATGGCGTTTGCCACCACTAATGTAATGATCTAAAACTTGATCGAGCGTAGCCAAACTTCCATCGTGCATATATGGTGCTGTTTTGGTGATATTTCTGAGCGAAGGCACTTTAAATTTGCCAATGTCGGCATCATCCATGGTAATTCGAGCCCTGCCAGAATCTGGATATGTACGATACAAACCATTGTTTCTAAAGCTGTTATCTGTGAAGTTAAATCCAACGTGGCAGTGAAAACATTCACCATCTTCACTTAAAAACAAATTGTGACCTCTAATTTCTGACTCAGAAAGAGCAGAACTGTCATTTTCATTCAAAAAACGGTCAAATCTCGAGGTGCCGCCAATCAAAGTGCGTTCGTAGCAAGCAATAGCTCTAGTCAATGCAAAAATTGTTGGCTCTTGTTGGTATGCTTTCTGAAACAATATTGAGTAATTTGAATGCTTTTTTAACCTTTCCACTACTTTATTGGCATCAAAATCCATTTCGGTGTGGTCTTCAATAGGTGCCAAAACCTGTTGCTCTAAATTGGGAACTCCCCCATCCCAAAATATATCAGTCAAATAAGCCACATTTATAAGTGAGGTAGCATTTCTTTTGCCCAATCGCCCATCGATACCTTTGCTAAGTTTCTGATTATCAGTAAAAAACTTGTCTGTATGGTGGCACGAAGCACACGAAATAGTAGAATCGCGGGATAAAATTGGGTCGAAAAACAGCTTTTTACCCAAATCTATCCGATTTTGGGTGGGCAAATTGTCTAAAGGAATTTCGGGATATGGAAAACCTTTTGGAACAGTGAGCTGAATAGTTTTACTGCCAGCATCGTCTGTTTTACTACCCAATTCGTCCAATACTTCATTTTTTTTACAAGCACTTACCAGAATCAGTACTACAATTGGAAGTATTGACCTATTTTTATTAAAAAGAGTGTAAAAAAGAGCCGACCAAAAGGGTCGGCTGATGTATTTTGCTAAATAATTCATCTTTACGTGATAAATTGTAAATCAAAGTAGATACGTCATTTCAATCAACAATACGGCAAATAGCCTCTGTTATTGTGCAATTGAAAACATCGATGGAATATTTGCGCCAGCTAACGTTGCTATTGAATTGTTGGAAAATGTATGCGTTGCATTTTGGGTTTTCAGATCAATATTGGCGAATAAGGTATTTATGTCTGTTTTGATAGAAACAGTTTTCTCACCTTCTTTTTTAACTGATATTGGCTGCAAAAGTTCGACTTTTTTATACAATTTATCTGTTCCCAAATGAAAAAACATACCTTTTGAATACTGGCCAAAAGTCAATACATCGATGTTGCCAGCAGTTGTATCGACCGTCCCTTCCACCATCACAAAAATATAGCCACTATTCCAACTCCAGTGAATGCCCGGGCTTTGCACGGCCAATGGATTGCTTGCTGGGTATTTTGTAATATCGGCATGGTTGGTGACAGAATCGACTCCCACAGCAAATTTGACACCCTTGTAATCGCCCACAGGCACTTGACCCAAATCACAAACTGGATTGTTTGGACTTACCAAAAAATACGTTCCAGGAACTGTCTGTTCGGTATTGTCCGCTTTTACGAAACGAACATTTGACACATAATATCGAAACATACTAAGTGTAAATTTTGCACCCTTAGTTGAGGTAAAAACGTCTGCGAAATTTACAGTTTTATCACCAGCCACATGACTAAAGTTGAGCGATACTTTCTGGGTCTGAGGAGTAGAAACTGGTGCTGGTTGGTCCTCCTTTTTTGTACAACTTGTTAATAATGAAACTGTTAAAGCTATTGTAGATGCAAATTTGAATGTATTTTTCATTTTCGTTTTCTTGTTAAAATTTGAATTAAGATTGGATTTTGAGTAAATGTAATTGTCAGAAGTAAATTAGTAGGTATTTAACCGATAACCTTACTTTTCATAGTCTAGCACCAACGAAATATTCGACACCAATTTGGCCGCAAGATCACTTGAATTATCAGATGTCGTATTTAGTATCAAATTCCCATTATTAGTTAGATTAATGCCATCAAAGAGCCGATTGTAATCGGCTGCCATGTGTAAAACTGCGATCTGATTAGCAGCAATTGTAAAATTGAGATCTGGCATGAAAACTTGCTTTCTATTGCTAATAGTGCCTATTTTAAAGTCAAAATTCACCAAAGTGCTACCATTTTTCGCATCTGTGGTGTCTATTGAGCCTTGAAAATTTAAAAACACATATTTATTTGGTTCTGCACTGTTGCCAAACCACATATCAGCTCTATTAATAAGTGTATCTGAAATACCCGCTTTTTTTTGATTGGTAATTTCATCTAACCCAACATAAAATCTAATCGAGCGATAATTACCAACGGGCAAATTCACAATTTTATACTCATCGTTTGCATTTTCAATCAAAAAAGACTGGTTGGGTGCATTCACAATATTGCCATCTAATTTTACAAGCTCTATGCCAGAAATATACATTTGAGACTTGACGATAATCATTTTTCTGTTGTTGGCATAATATTCAACACCATATTCTTCTACTTCGCTATTGCCCACATTAGTGTGGATGTGAAATTCCAGCGAACCAGTGGGAGCTATTGGTGTAGCAGTATTGTCTTTATCTTTACAGCAATTCAATGTGTAAAAGACAAAAATGCCAAGCATGAGTTGGTATAAATTTAATTTTTTCATTTTTTTAGAAGATTAAATAATTAGTAAAGATTAGAAATCGACTTGCAATCCAGCTATTAACGTACCAGAAGTAGCAGATTGAATGCCGTTTAAATTTTGATATACTGGCAGCCCATATTCTAGCGACAATCTTGCAGTTTGCAAAAAACCTATTTTGGGAAAATAATTCAGGCCTCCGAAAGCATTGACTTTCTGCCCACCATAATTAGCCGTATTTGCTGCTGGCTCAGATAAGTAATAAATTGAATTGTCTGCACCGCGAATTGGACTAGAAAATATGCCTTCTGCTCGCATTGAAAAACTTAGCCATTTAGTCAACTGATAAGCAGCCCAAGCATTTGCAACACATTCATTTCCAAGCCTGTAACCAACAGAATTGGCATGTATTCGATGAATATACAATGCCTGTAAACTAGCGGAAATAGATCGAAATTTGGTACTGTAAGTGATTCCTGGCAATAATTCATAACTGCCAGAGCCTAATTGCATCGAGTATGGCAAACGAGATGAAGGGTACATATTTGCCTCATTTCCAGCAATATTTATATCGCCAGTAGGAATACTAACACCAAAATTCAATAAAAACTGGTACTCGTTTTTCTGAATTAAATCATACAAAACATACAGTTTTGTGTCGCCAATGCCAGAGGTTTTCATCGCCATGTGGTCGTGGTCGGAATGGTTGTGCTGAGAATGCGAACTGCTGGCATTTGCATTGCTCGGAAGCATGCTCATTTCCATCGAAAACACATTGTAATTGACCATTGCCATCAATGTGATTTTGTTTGATAAGCCATACATTGCCATTAGCATGTGCATATCCATTCGCATTTGTTTTGGTAACATCAAATAATTGGTAAACACCTCATTATCAGCTACATTTCTGGTTCCACTCAACTTATCATTCATAGCCATCGACATAAATCGATAAGAAAACATAAAACTTTTTGAAGGATGAATGTGGCTAAACATTACTCCAACTGGACTTTGATCGTGCGAATGGCACGAGCCATGTTTATCGTTTGCAGATTCAGCGTTCTGTCCCAATAAAGGCTCAACTCTTACTAATAAGAAAACGCCAAATATGGTAAACAGAAGCCATAGCCTTTGCAGGTTGCTGTTCATATTCTCGAGAATTAAAAATGAATAAATATTTCTTTTGACAAATAAATAATAGCACAAAAACTTTAATGACGGTTAGTAACCGAATCACCAAAAAATACTAAAATTTACAAAATGAAACTAAGCCTGTGGCGGTGGGGAAATATGCTCTAAAGAAAATGAAGCATATCTATTTGAATGGAAAAAATACAATTGGTTTTCAGCGATAAATTGAAAATTATGCAACAAAAACACATTTATCTCTAAAAATTCTTCTTGCTCAATATTTTTTAGCTCAGCTTTGCTTTTGGATTCTTCAGTTGCTGCTTTTTTCAGTTCCTTTTTTAAGTGGCATTTGCCGTTGCATTGCATTTTGGGTTTTGCTTTGTTTTCGCAAAGCACGCCTGCTATATATTTATAGTTGATTTTATAATTGATATACGGAGTGTACATCTTAAACGAACACATCAAATAGACCGATAGCAAAGTACTTGCCAAAAAAAATCGAAAGTTTGTGCGCGTGCTTTTCAAAAACTTATAAATTCGCTGCAAATATAATGATATTGCAAGATCAAAATAAAATATTTGTTTTTTCAACTCGAAACAAAAAAGCTCTAATTAATTATTATTTAACAACTTGCAGTCATCGAATCGATCTCGATTAGTAATTTTAAAGACTTGAACTCTGACTAGTAAATTCCAATGCAGCAAAAACATTTTATCTTAATCTTTCTTTTTTGCTTTTGTTTCTTCAACTATTTCTGCGGATTTTCAAAAACACAAAAGCCTAAAGAGTTGGCAAAAACGGTAACAATGGGAATTTATATCACTTCGATTCACGATATTAAGTTGCAGGAAAATTATTTCGGTGTCGATTTTTGGGTTTGGTATGTTTATCGGAAAGAATATGCTAAACAATTTGGGCTAAATCCATTGAAAACAGTAAATCTCCTCAACATATACAATGGTGAAGTTGCCGAATCGTACGTGAAAATTGACAGTTCGCTCAAAAACGATTTCTACGTACTCAAAAAGGTGTCGGCCAAAATCAGAAATGATTTTGATGTACGTGATTTTCCTTTCGATAACCAGGTATTGCACCTCAAATTTGAAGATGCTGAAAATGAAAAACGCAGGCTAAAATTCATACTTTCTGAAACGCCATTTTCAAAATCTGGCATTGATAACAACCTGCATATCAACGGAATAAAGATAAAATCAAACTTTCATATTGCCCACGAGCAACACAAATACAACAATAATTTTGGCAACCCCAAAGCTCTCAAAAACAAAGAAGCCTTTGACAGAGTCGTGGCCACGGTAGACGTGCAGCGTGAAGTGGGTTTCTTATTTTTAAAACTCTTTACGGGCCTTTATGTGAGCTTTTTTATCGCGATTATTTCTCTGTTTGTGCATCCACGTGATCTGAGCACGCGGTTTTCGCTGCCTGTAGGTAGCTTATTTGCCGCTGTGGGAAATAAATATTTTGTAGATGCATTGTTGCCAAATGTAAATTCGCTCACCCTTGCCGACATTCTTCATGCGGTTACATTTATCTTTATATTTTTGATTATTTTGTACTCTGCTATCAACATATATGTAGTAAAGCCAGCCGCATACAAGTCTGGAATCAAAGAACTGGTAGCAGCCGACATGAAAGCATTTAAAATAATAGCTTCTACTTATGTGCTTATAAATGCCTTTTTCATAATCAAAGCAATGCTCTAGTTTTGAAAAGATTCAATTCTTAACAAGCATTTCGACTAATAATCAAATTAGCCGAGGCTCACTTCAAAATCTAATAGTACGCAAATCAACCGGTATTACGCATTGCACTCGCAATGGCGTTGATGGTCATCAACAAAGACAATAATTCCTTTTCAGTTTCCTCTTTTTTATCTTGGGTTTTCAACTTACGCCATTTTTTTAACCTAAAAATTTGGTTTTTATGCAACTGATCCATCGCTTTTGAACGCAACATATTTGACAAATAATGGGCATTTCTCCGTTCTTCAATAGGTGTTTTGAAGAAAAGGAGCAACATTTTTCTTGTTTTGCTCAATTCGCTCAGCAACATATTCAAGATCACCTCTTTTGCGTCCAAATCTTCGCACAACGATGCATAATCTTTCATTATTTCCTCATCGGTGGCTGCCAAACTGGTATCAACATTGGTAAAAACATATTTTAGCAAGGTATCGGTGGCAATGAGACTGCACAATTCCTCAAATCTTTCGGGAAATTGAGCTTGAAATCGTTCAAGAGTACTGCCAACACCATACCAACTCGTAATATTATAGCGAGATTGGCTCCAGCTAAATACCCATGGAATGGCCCGTAAATCTTTCAACGTGCGTGTGCCAGTTCTGCGGCTTGGCCTTGAGCCGATTCTACTCGATTCGATAGCATCGATCGGTGTGGCCTCACCAAAAAAAGTGATAAAGTGCTCGTTCTGAATGAGTTCGTTGTATATTTTTTTACTTTCATTGGCCATCCAATTAAATTCTTTAGAGAAAGAATAAGGCACTTTGTTTGTAAATTTGTGCAAAATAGAATAGCCAGCCGTGCCAGATGAAAGCTGCTCAATATTAAGGGTAGCATTCATTGGATTTGAATATTTTTGGGCAATGGTTTCGCCTTGTTCGGTAAGCCGCAAGTCGCCATTGATGGAAGAGTGCGGCAAAGTGCGGATAAACCAATGAGTAGGACCGGCTCCCCTGCTTATCGAGCCACCTTTTCCATGGAAAAAACGCACTTTTACGCCAAATTCCCTGCCTATTTGAGAAAGATTTTGCTGCGCCTCAAATAAATTCCACACACTAGCCAATATCCCACCATCTTTGTTGCTATCGCTGTAGCCAATCATTACTTGCTGTACTGGCTCCTTTTCAGATTTAAATTTGCAGTGATAATCTAAACTTCTGGTGGTGAAAGAATGTGCCAAAAAAGCTGTTAATATTTTAGGACTTTCCTGCAAATCTTCAATCGTTTCAAACAAAGGAACTACGGGCAATTTGCACACAATTCCATTTTCGGTGAGCGTGGTTAGCCCTACTTCTCTTGCCAAAACATACACCGACAATAAATCTGACAAACTGCGTGTCATGCTTACGATCAACGACCCAATACCAAAAACACCATATTTAGCCACATACTCGGCAACAACTTGCAAGCATTTGGTAACTGCCTCAGCTTCAGGCTCTAGCTTCATATTTGGGTGTGTAAAAGGCCGGTTTGAGATCAATTCTTTATTCAAGAACGACACCCTTTCTTCTTCGCTCCAAGTGGCAAACTTGCTGCCATCTAAGCCTGCGGCACTCATCAATTGGGCAATGGCTTTGTCGTGAAAAGCACTATTTTGGCGGATATCTAGTACTGCAACATGAAATCCAAAGGTTTGTACCAAACGAATAGCCTGGTGCACATCTGCGTATGCCACCGCTTTGGCACCATATTTTAGAAGCGAATTTTGCAATAATTTCAAATCGCTTTCCAACTCTGCAGCAAAAACATAATCGTTTTCCTGTTCAGCTATGTTTATTATGTGCTCACGCTCGATATCGACAGGAAGCTTGAGAAGAATAAGATTTAAAAATTGACGGAAAGCTTCGCCCTTATTGCGGTTAACTGTCGCTTCTCCTTTTTCACTAAATTGTAACTTTATCTGCTCAATTCTGGATCGCAAAGGCTCGTCTGCATTTTCCATTGGGAGACTAAAACTCAGGTTCTTAATCAGCTTTATCAACTCTCTTCTTATGATAATAAAAGCATTGATTCGCAAAGTTTGCAGCGTAGTTTTGGTAACATCGCTGGTGACGAATGGATGGCCGTCTCGATCGCCACCTATCCAATCACCAAAACGAATTTGGGGTAAAGCGTCCGCATCTTTTATCAAACCACTATCAAAACCAACTGATTCCCAGGCTTGTACCAACCTACGATCGTGCAAATCGAGCACTTCGGGAAACACATTTACCAAATAATGAAGAATGTTTTTCAGCTCGGTTTGTACATCGGGTTTCTCGAGAAATATTTCGCCAGTCTTCCACAATCTGTATATCTCCAATTTTATTTCTCTGGTAATATCTGTTTGCTCCATTTCTGTCCACATGCTATTTTCTCTCTTTACGAGTAGAATGTACAATGCCCTGTGATGCTCCAAAACAGTAGCTCTTTTTGCCTCTGTTGGATGTGCAGTAAGAACAGGCTCAATGCGTATTTCAGCTAGATTCCTGGCGATATCTACTTGTGAGACACCGTTTTCTTTCAACATTTGCAAATTGGCAGCCCAAAGCCCACTCACACTCGACATCCCTTTTTGTTCTTCAATTTTTCGTCTAGCTTGCACAGCTCCATTCTCTTCACACATATTTAATATTTGAAAAGCAATGCTGTACAGCTGAATATGCTTTTCAGTAAAAAGTGTTGGTTCAATGCCCTTGAGCTCATTTATCCACGGAATCTGCGAAGCCAATTCGATTTCTTCGTTTTCTAAGAGCACATCACGAAGGCATTCGAGCAGAAACTGTAAGTCTTTGTATGTTTTGGGAAGTTTCTCTTGTAAGAGTGATAGTGTGGCATCCATTTAAAATGATGAAGTTTAGATAAGCTGGTATTTTCTGAAATTACGGTCGAAAAATAACGAATAAAATCATAAATGAACTAAAAAACTAACACATTGATAAAAAATCAAAGCATAAAATTATGAAACACATTATTTTTGATCTCCTTTGAATATTATGGCACGAACATGGAAGAAGTTTTTGTAAGGTGAATAGCTACTTAGTTTTTATTGTATTTGATTAATAGAATTTAAAACCATAGTTTTGATTCTATGGCATTGAGATCAAAAAAGTATATAATTCATTCACTTAGCCTTGAAATTTTAGCATTATGGGAATAAAAGTTGCGATAAACCACAAAACACATTATAAATATGATAGACTAGTTAATCTAGGGCCTCATGTTTTTCGTTTGCGACCAGCAGCTCATAGCAGAACCAAAATAGAATCATATTCTTTCAAAGTTTCTCCCGATTCGCATTTCATCAATTGGCAACAAGATCCTTTTGGCAATTACCAAGCAAGGCTCGTTTTTAAAGAAAAAACGACTGAACTTCTGGTCGAAGTAGACATTATTGCCGATTTAGAGGTTTTTAATCCCTTTGAATTCTTTGTAGAAGAGTATGCTGAGAAATTCCCATTCACTTACGAACCAAAATTGGCAGAAGAATTGGTTGCATATTTGAAGCCAGCAGAAAATGGTACATTATTGACTAAATGGCTGGAAACGGTAGACAGATCGCCCAAAAAAATTGTTGATTTTTTGGTTTATATCAACCAAAAACTTTGGAAAGACATAAATTATACCGTAAGGCTTGAACATGGAGTTCAAAATTGCGAAACAACTTTGGGCAATGCACTAGGTTCTTGCAGAGATACAGGCTGGCTTTTGGTACAAATATTACGGCACTTAGGGCTGGCCGCTCGCTTTGTTTCTGGATATTTGGTGCAATTAACAGCTGATATTAAAGCTTTGGATGGTGCCTCTGGCCCTGACGCAGATTTTACAGATTTGCACGCTTGGTGCGAAGTATATGTGCCAGGTGCCGGCTGGATTGGTCTCGACCCTACCTCTGGTTTATTTGCTGGCGAAGGTCATATTCCGCTTTGTTGCACTCCGCATTACGAAAGTGCGGCTCCAGTTTCTGGCGTGCTTGATTTTTGCGAAACAGTAATGGACTATGCCAATTCTGTTGAGCGTATTTTTGAAGACCCCCGCGTAACTAAGCCTTACACTGAAGAACAATGGGCTGCAATTCTAGCTTTAGGCTATAAAGTAGACCATGATCTTGAAAAAAATGATGTTCGCATGACAATGGGTGGCGAGCCAACTTTTGTTTCTATTGATGATATGGAAGCCGAAGAGTGGAATACGGGTGCAGATGGAGAACAGAAACGAAAATTGGCCAACGAGCTGACAATTAAGCTCAAAGAAGTATTTACAAAAGGCGGACTACTTCATTATGGCTTGGGAAAATGGTATCCTGGAGAGCCGCTGCCGCGATGGAAAAACAGCATTTATTGGCGTAAAGATGGTTTGCCTATTTGCCACAAGCCCAATACCATTGCCGATATTAACATAAATTATGGCTTTGGAACAAAGGAGGCATTGAAATTCTCCGAAAGTCTGATTAATACCCTTGATCTAGATTCAAAATACATCCAGCCTGCTTACGAAGACGTACTTTATTACTTTTGGAGCGAAGGTAAAGTGCCCGTAAATATTGATCCAACTAAAAAAGACATAAAAGAATCGCTTGAGAGGCAGTTTTTGGCCGATTTATTAACCAAAGGATTGGGTGAAGTCACGGGATATGTTATTCCATTGGAATGGAGCCATACTGAAAACCAATGGCTGAGCAGTATTTGGAAATTTAGGAAAAATAACCTGTTTCTGGTGCCAGGCAATTCTCCAATGGGTCTAAGATTACCTTTAGATTCGATTGAAAAGATGGAAGACGAGTCGGAAAGAGAAAAACCATTTGAGCATGATCCGATGGAGATTTTGCCTTCTTTAGATTTGTACCATCAAAAAGCCAGTAAAAAAGAAAAAATACCAACAAAAGACAAGTCAAATTACATTGTGCGAACTGCATTGTGCATTGAGCCACGAGATGGAAGACTACACATATTCTTTCCTCCAATACCTTTATTTGAAAACTTCTTAGAATTATATTCAGCTATCGAGACCATCGCGGATACTTTAGGATATCCAATCGTGCTCGAAGGATACGAGCCTCCAAGAGACCAAAGAGTTGAATGTCTGGTAGTTACACCTGATCCTGGTGTGATAGAAGTCAATATTCACCCAGCTTTGAACTGGTCGGCATTGACCACCAATTATGAAAAACTTTTCGAGCAAGCACGTTTATCGAGATTAGGAACAGAAAAATTCATGACCGATGGCCGACATACTGGTACTGGTGGCGGAAACCATGTAACCATTGGTGCAGCCAATGCTATTGATAGCCCACTATTGCGTAGACCAGATTTACTAAAAAGTCTGATTACGTATTGGCAACACCATCCAGGTCTGTCTTATATGTTTTCAGGGGCATTTATCGGCCCTACTAGCCAAGCGCCAAGATTTGACGAAGGCCGAGACGATCGTCTTTACGAAATGGAAATTGCCCTAAGTCAAATACCAGACCATGACAAAGAAAATGTGCCTTACTGGCTTACCGATAGGCTTTTACGCAATCTTTTGGTCGACCTCACAGGCAATACGCACAGGGCAGAATTTTGTATTGACAAA
>JBJXGB010000202.1:0-4839 GCA_046152935.1 Cytophagales bacterium | reverse complement strand
TTGTAACCGTTTCGAACCAACGCAATATCATCGCTATTGATTAATCTAATATTTGCGTACGTAAATCCCATAATTGATTAAAATTTAAGCTAATTTCTAAATTTTACGCTTCAATTCAAAATGTTTTCCGAGGTAAAGTCGCCTCACTTCTTCATCGTCAGCCAATTCTTGGGGTGTACCAGATTTGAGCAATTTTCCGGTGTACATCAAATATGCTCTGTCAGTAATCGAAAGCGTTTCGTCCACATTGTGATCTGTAATCAAAATGCCAATATTTTTTTCTTTTAATTTAGCGATAATACCTTGTATTTCCTCTACCGCAATAGGATCGACACCTGCAAATGGCTCATCTAATAAAATAAAACTTGGGCGAACGGCCAAAGCTCGGGCTATTTCAGTTCTCCTTCTTTCTCCTCCCGAAAGCACACGCCCCATGTTCGTGCGAACGTGTTTCAAACCAAATTCCTCTAAAAGTGATTCGACTCTTTCCACGCGTTCATCTTTGTGAAGTTTTGTCATTTCTAATACCGCCATGATATTATCTTCAACGGAAAGCTCTCTAAAAACAGATGCTTCCTGCGCTAAATATCCAACCCCTTTTTGTGCCCTGCGGTACATGGGCAAGTCTGTAATCTCCTCATTATCAAGGAATATTTTGCCACTATTGGGCTTTATGAGACCAACGGTCATATAAAAACTGGTAGTTTTGCCTGCTCCGTTTGGACCAAGCAAACCCACAATTTCACCCTGCGCTACTTGAAATGAAACATCGTTCACAACGGCACGACCTTTGTATTTTTTTACTAAATTTTCTGAACGAAGAAGCATTTTGGGAATAATCTTTTATTAATATGCATCGATTGATAATGCAAAGTATCAATTAAATACCAAAGTTACGCTATTGGAAGGAATTACGAAAAATGTATTAACAAAATGGAATTGAGGGTTGCAGTAAGACTAATTGTACTTCTCAATGGTATTTGCAGGAAATAATGGCGATTAAACCATCAGAAACTTCATAAATAACCATGTGTTTATCAGAGGTTCATCTCGACCATTTGCCTTTGAACTGGAGTTTTAGTGGTTCTGGCTTGCTTGTGCCTTCAAAAGCCTTAAAGCAGGTTTCATCAAAAACAAGATAGTTTAATATAAAAGGCAATTGCGAATAAAACGAACCATTTACACATATTCCCAAACAATAAACTTCGTTATATTCCATGAAAATTAACAACTGTAATTAATAATTTTCATGGATAAAAAAGTAAAAATACAATGAAAAATAACTAAATCATTTTTACTATATCATGTTATTTATTAAATTTGTGGCATGATAAATAGAGAAGATACTTCTGAACTGGTAGAATATATGTCATTTTTTCCTGCCATAATGCTTACTGGCCCAAGGCAAGTAGGCAAAACCACCCTAGCCCATAGTTTGGCCGAAAGGTTAAACAAGCCTATACTTTTTTTAGATATGGAAAATGCAGACGAAAAAAAAATATTAGCTACCAATGCACACGATTTTTTAATGGCACACAAAGATTATTGTGTAGTAATAGATGAAGCACAAGCCCTGCCTGAGCTTTTTACATATTTAAGGCCTATCATCGATGCATATCAAGTACCAGCTAGATTTTTATTGCTTGGTTCTGCAAACCCAACGTTGGTAAAAAAAATATCAGAGACCCTAGCAGGCAGAATTTATTATATAGAAATCGGCCAAATAACACTCAGCGAGGCTGAATTAGAAAATATAACTTTGGAAGACCACTGGTTTAAGGGTGGCTTTCCAGAATCTTTGCTTATCAAAAAAAATAAATTTTGGTTGGCTTGGATGGATAGTTTTGTGAAAAGTTACATTTATAGAGACTTAAATTTTCTTTTTGGGATAGATTTATCACCCAGTATCATTGATAAAATCTGGAATTTATTGGCTGTGTTAAATGGTGGCATTGAAAACATGGAAAACTTCAGTAGAAACCTGGGCGTAAGCAGCAGTACGGTGAAAAAATATATAGATTTTTTAGAAGGAGCTTACTTAATACATCGGCTACCCGCTTTGCATGTAAACAATGGAAAAAGGCTAGTAAAATCACCTAAAACCTATTTGAGAACTTCGGGAATATTACATTATTTACTAAAATTAAAAACCATAGATGATTTAAAATTGAGTCCGCATTTGGGTGCATCTTGGGAAGGATATGTGATAGAGCAACTATATTTGAATAAACCAAGCCAAGCCACATGGTATTATTACAGAACCCACAATGGAGCAGAAGTAGATTTGGTGCTTTTAGAAGGCAACACACCAAAAGTATGTATCGAAATAAAATATTCTAATTCACCAGTGTTAAGCAAAGGTTTTTATGAATGTATAGATGATTTGAAAACAACCTATAATTATGTAATAACCCCAAGCTCACTTACTTGGAAAACAAAAGAAAATATTACGATATGCTCAATAACTGATTTTCTGAAAAACGAAATACATAAATTTGGAAAAAAATCAAACTTATAAAATTCATCCATGAAAAATAGCAATCAAATGTGGCATTTTTCATGGATCATTTTTTAATTGCGAACGTTTAACTTTAGATCACTAAACAAAAAAAACATACCAATATTCATTCGAGTTACTTTTATAAACTATTGAATACTAGCAATTTATATCTAGTTCAACGATGTTCACAGATTAGAGAAATGCAAATGTTCTTCCGTTTCTCCATTTCCTTTTCAATAGCGATTGTCAGATTAATATCTTGAAATTGCGATTTTAGAACGTTCAAAAATTACCAGCCTAGTTCGCTTGTATCTAAATGATAGGTTGTCTAGATGATTTTAGAATTTGATCATCCATTTTTCACATTTTTGGTTTTACTGAGTATCGTAATGGTATTTGCAGGAAATAATGGTGATTAAATTATCTGACACCTCATAAACAAGCCTATGCTCATCTGTAATTCTTCTTGACCATTTGCCTTTGAATTGGTGTTTTAAAGGTTCAGGTTTGCCAGTGCCTTCAAAATGCGTGCGTTTGATCTCATTAATTAATTTTAAAATTCTTGAAGTGGTTCTTTTATCCAATGAAACCCACTCTTAAAGTTGTTCAAAAGCTACATCTTCGAAATAAACTTTCATATTTCAATTCCATGCTTTTTAGCGAAGTCGTCAATATCAACTTCAATTACATTTCCGTTCTTTACATTTTCTATGGCATCCAATAAATGCTTTTTGTTGGCAGGATTTGACATCAGATATTCCGTCTCATCCATTTCTTTTTCAATAGTGATCGTCAAATTACTGTCTTGAAATTGCGATTTTACCGCATTTAGAAAATTCTCGTCTAGTTCGCTTGTGTTTAAATGATAGGTTGTGTACATGATTTTAGAATTTTACTATGCAATTTATGAATATTTTCTGTACATTAGAATTGAATTATACTGCGTTGAACCTAATATCACAAACTTTTCTAATAACCCAATAAATTGCCTTACTCCTTATGACACTACAAGTAATACAAGATGATTACGGAAAAAAAACAGGTGTTTTTATACCTATGGAAGATTGGGCATTGATCAAAACCAATTATCCAGACATTGATAAACTTGAAAACGACATTCCGGAATGGCAAAAAAAAATCTTAGATAGCAGGATAAAGGCTATCTCTGAAGAAAGCAACAGTATCAGACCAATCAGTGAATTATTTGACGAACTTGATGCCGAAATCCTGTAATGTCATATTCAATAGATTATTTTAAAGAAGCGAAAATAGATGTAAGAGAGGCGAAAACTTGGTATAAGGAGCAAAAGCTTGGGCTTGAAAAAAGATTTGCAGATTCAATCAAATTAGCCATTCTAAAAATCAAGGAAAACCCACTGAATTATGCAATTAGGTATAAAGATATCCGAATTGCCTATCCTAAAATCTTCCCTTACGGTATTCATTTTTATATTGACGAACTAAAAAACCAAATATTAATCGTTGCCATTTTGCACAATAAAAGAAATGCAGACACCGCTCAAAAAAGAGTTTGAATGTCTGCATTACTTTAAAACTTAGGGAAGTTTTACACCAACTTCCTGTATTTCACCCTTTTAGGTTCAGTATCGCCCAATCGTTTCTTGCGATTTTCTTCGTAATCAGAGAAATTGCCTTCAAACCAATATACTTGCGAATCGCCTTCAAATGCCAAAATATGGGTGGCTACTCTGTCTAAAAACCACCTGTCGTGGGTGATGATTACGGCACAGCCTGCAAAATTTTCCAATGCTTCTTCTAGTGCACGAATGGCATTTACATCCAGATCGTTGGTGGGCTCATCCAATAAAATCAAATTTGCTCCTTGTTTGAGCGACATGGCCAAATGCACCCTATTTCTTTCTCCTCCAGATAATGTTCCAATTTTCTTTTCCTGATCTGAACCAGAAAAGTTGAATTTACTCACATAAGCTCTTGAATTCACTTGCAATCCGCCTACTAACATGGTATCCGTTCCACCAGAAATGGCTTTGTAAACCGAGTCTTCTGCAACTAAATTATCGTGCTCCTGATCTACATACGATATTTCTACCGTATCTCCCACTTCAAATTCCCCTCCCAAAGGTTTTAACTCATTGGTAATCAGCTTAAATAGCGTGGTTTTTCCCGCACCGTTTGGCCCTATTATTCCTACTATTCCATTGGGTGGCAATGCAAAAGAAAGATTATCGTAAAGCAAACGATCTCCAAATCCCATCTTTACACCCTTCGCTTCAATTACTTTTGAACCTAATCTTTTCCCATTTGGAATAAACATCTCCAGTTTTTGCTCTTTCTCTTTCAGTTCTTCCCCCGCCATT
>JBJXGB010000100.1:0-3315 GCA_046152935.1 Cytophagales bacterium | reverse complement strand
TTTTTGGTGGTGTCGGGAGTTTGGTGGTGTCGGGAGTTCACTCCCGACACACTTTGACGAATAACACTGTCAGGTGGAAACACCTGACAGCACCGAAATAAACAGATGTAAATTATTCTATTACCTCAAAAATAATAGAATAATTTTTGGTGGTGTCGGGAGTTCACTCCCGACACACTTTGACGAATAACACTGTCAGGTGGAAACACCTGACAGCACCGAAGGTTTGGTATGTTCGCAAACCTTCTTGCCTCGGTTGGTGTTTTCACAAACCGAAATGCATGGTTTGTGATAGTAAAGAATGGTTCGTGAGGGCACGAACCATGGCGAGTTGTCGTCACAAACCAAAGCTTCAAATATTCAACAAAAAAATTACAAAACAGATAAAAACATGGGAAAACCTACAGGTTTCATGGAGTTTACAAGAGAACTTCCTACAAAAACAGACCCAAAAGAAAGAGTAAAAGCCTACAATGAGTTCGTAAATGATTGGTCGGACGACCAATCGACCCAGCAAGCTTCGCGCTGTATGGATTGCGGCATTCCATTTTGCCACAGCGGTTGTCCGTTGGGTAATATTATTCCAGAATTCAACGATGCTGTGTACCAAAAAGATTGGGATTCTGCCTATCGGATATTGACTTCGACCAATAATTTCCCAGAATTTACTGGCAGAATTTGCCCAGCACCATGCGAAGCTTCATGTGTATTGGGAATTAATAATCCGCCAGTCGCCATCGAGCAAATAGAGAAAACAATCATAGAAAATGCCTATAAAAATGGCTTGGTTGTGCCTCGTATTCCATCGGAAAGAACAGGCAAAAAGATAGCTGTAATTGGCTCGGGACCAGCAGGAATGGCCACAGCAGCCCAGCTGAACTATGCTGGCCATTGGGTAACCGTTTTTGAGCGAGACGATGCCGTAGGCGGACTTTTAAGATATGGTATTCCCGATTTCAAACTGGAAAAAACAGTAGTAGAACGCAGGGTAAAAGTATTGGAAGCCGAAGGCGTAACTTTTAAAACAAACGCAAATGTGGGCGTAAATGTGAAAGTGAACGATTTGATGTATGAATTTGATGCTATTGTGCTATGTGGTGGCTCTACCATTCCCCGCGATGTAAATATTACTGGAAGAGACTTGAAAGGCGTGCATTATGCAATGGAATTTTTACCACAGCAAAACCGCAGGGTGAGTGGCTATTCTATTTCAAAAGAAGAAATATTAGCCTCAAACAAAAATGTATTTGTAATTGGTGGTGGCGATACCGGTTCAGATTGTGTAGGCACCTCTATCCGCCATGGTGCGAAATCGGTAACGCAAATTGAATTGCTATCGAAACCCCCAGAAAATAAGAATGAAAACACGCCTTGGCCAAATTGGCCAATGATTTTGCGTACTTCAAGCTCGCACGAAGAAGGCTGCGAGCGCCAATGGGCTTTGAATACCAAAGAGTTTGTAGGTGATGAAAAAGGACATTTGAAAGCCATAAAAATAGTAGAGGTAGATTGGCAAATGGATGGTGGCAGGCCTAAAATGGTAGAGAAAGAAGGTTCAGAAAAGTTAATACCTTGCGAATTGGCTTTGATAGCAGCTGGCTTTTTGCACCCGCAGCAAGAGGGAATGCTGAGTGAATTTGGGGTAGAATTTGACGAGCGAGGCAATGTAAAAGCTACCAATTACCAGACTTCAGTAGCCAAAGTATTTTCCGCTGGCGATATGCGGAGGGGTCAATCGTTGGTCGTTTGGGCTATTTCAGAGGGCAGAGAATGTGCCAGAGCTGTCGATGAATTTCTGATGGGCGAATCGAAATTGGAAGCCAAAGACCAAGGCATTTTGGCTTTGATGGAGGCTTAAAAATCCAAGCATTGCCGTTCATTATACCTTCCAGATTTGACAACTTTTTCTTGAGTTATGACAACTTTTGTGAAAGTTGTCATGACCCATCCTTTTGGTTTCAGAAAATACCAAAACTCTTGGTCACCTCAAAGTAATTTAAAAATTACATTTACTATCATTTTATTAGTATATTACATTGATTATTATTCATTGATTATTATTCATTGATTATTAAGTAATACCTACCTGTATGGCAACGAACGACCCAAAATTTATCATAGCCCTAGGGGCATCTGCTGGTGGCATAGATGAGCTCATCTCTTTTTTCGACCAGACACCAACAGATTCAGTGTCGTACATAGTAGTTCAGCATTTATCAGCCGATTTTAAAAGCCGAATGGTAGAAATACTTCATAGCCATAGCAAACTTGAGCTCAATACTGCTGAAGATGGAATGGAGGTGGAGTCTAATCAAGTTTATCTTATTCCGAGCGATAAGCTAATGACGATAAAGGACGGAAAATTGTATTTAAAGGATAAAAGCAAATCTTTAAACTTAACGATCGATATATTTTTCAATTCGCTTGCACTCGATTGTGGGGGAAAAGCGATTGGTATTATACTTTCAGGATTGGGTAATGATGGCAGCGAAGGTATAATAGCGATTAAAAAAGCAGGCGGAATGGTAATAGTGAGAGACCCAGCCACTACCGAATTTGCCAGCATGCCATCGCCACAGGGGTAGTTGATTATGTGGTCGAACCCAAAATGATGCCCAACGTAATTGAAGAGTATTTAAGAAAAGAAATCAAAATTACAGACGATGCCCATGAAGACAAAATACATTTAAAGGAAATAATAGCCCTTATCGATTCTACTTCTCCACTCGATTTCTCTGACTACAAGCTACCTACAATATACAGACGTGCATTTAGAAGGGCTAAATCGCTCAATTTCCCGAACTTAAAAACCTATCTGACATACTTAAAACAAACACCAAAGGAGCTGGAAGCCCTCTCGCAGGAGTTTTTGATAAGTGTCACCTCTTTTTTTAGAGACAAAGAAGCTTTTGGCTTTTTACAAGCAAACGTAATACCAGAAATACTCAAAAAAATCTTGCCTGGCGAAGATTTAAAAGTGTGGGTGGCAGGCTGCGCCTCGGGCGAAGAGGCTTACTCTATGGCCATTATATTGAAAGAACAGCTTGTAGGCGAGTATAAAGATGTAATCGTGAAAATATTTGCCACAGATATAGATATTAGTGCTTTGGCACATGCAGGCAAGGGAATATTTAAAAAGAATATAGAAAAAGATGTTTCTAAAGAGCGGCTTGAAAATTATTTTTTGAGTGAGGGCGAAAATTATATCATCAAACCTGAAATACGAAAAATGGTGATTTTCGCACAACACGATATCACCAAAAATCCACCATACAGCAATATGAGGCTTATTAGCTGTCGCAATATGCTTATATA
>JBJXGB010000198.1:0-3781 GCA_046152935.1 Cytophagales bacterium | reverse complement strand
GGGCAAAGGCGTGTGGGCAAAAGCTACTTTTTGTTTCAGATAATGGATTTCATCAAAAACAGAAATCCAGAGGCTAATATCATATACGTCAATAAAGAATTGGTAGAATTTGATGGCATAAAAAACTATTTGGATTTGGTTCAATATGTTGATTCACAATTAGTTGACGACAAAAAGCATTACATATTTATAGATGAAATACAAGATATAGCCGAATTTGAACGAGCATTGCGTAGCTGGCAAGCCGAAAACAGACACGATATATACGTAACGGGTAGCAATGCTTTTCTACTTTCGGGCGAATTAGCTACTTATCTGAGTGGCAGGTATATAGCAGTCCGTATGTACACACTTTCGTATGCCGAGTTCTTACAGTTTCATAAGTTAGAAGAGACAAATGACGCATTTATGCTGTATTTGCGATATGGCGGGCTGCCTTATTTACTCAACTTGAATTTCGATGATATTACCGTATTTGAATATTTGCGCAATATATATATGTCCATCTTATTCAAAGACGTAATGGCTAGGCATGAGATACGCAATGTTGCTTTGCTCGAAAATTTGGTAAAATTATTGGCCGATTGTGCAGGAAGTGCTGTTTCAGCCAAAAGTATAAGCGATTTTCTGAAGTCGCAACGCATGAATATCTCGCCTAGTATTATTTTAAATTATTTGAGCCATTTGGAGCAGGCTTTCTTTGTGACTAAAGTTTCACGAATGGAAATACAGGGCAGAAAGCAATTGGAAGTTGGTCAAAAATACTTTTTTGAAGATTTGGGATTGCGCAATGCCATGGTTGGTTACAAACAAACTGACATAGGCAAAATGCTTGAAAATTTAGTCTATTTGCACTTATGTATGGCTGGTTTCAAAGTATTTGTAGGCAAAAACAATACCAAAGAAATAGATTTCTTAGCGGAAAAGGAAGGTGAAAGGCTGTATGTACAAGTGGCTTATCTGATATCGGACGAATCGACCAAAGAAAGAGAATTTGGAAATTTATTGGAAATAAAAGACAATTACCCAAAACTGGTAGTCACAATGGATGAAGGAGCTAGAGGTAACTACCTTGGAATAAGGCACTTACATATACGCGACTTTCTTTTAGGGAAATATTAAAAATTTGGGGAGAAAGTACGCTTTCTCCCCAAATAAACACCTCAAAACGCAGTAAAAAAACTTACTTCTTCGCCACGGAGTGAAATAAGTCCTCATCTCGCCAAAATGTAGCAAGCCAAATCAAACTTAGTATGATAATGGGTGCTACTATCACTTCAAGATGCGTTAAATCTGTGGCAATTGCACCACCGAAATAACTACACAACAAAAAAAAGCCGATTCGCCTGGTTTTTCCATAAAGCCAAGTGATGCAAAATACGATTTCAAAAGCTGCGAGCACAAGAATAAAATTGCTTAAGCCTGCTTGCGTCAATTGTTTTACGACATTTTCAGCCCCAACAATTTTTGCAGAAGCACTTCCTAAAACCATTAATGTAGGCAATAAAAAGAACCATTTTTTGATAGTATTCATATTATTTAATATTTAATTGTTTTTTTAAAGCCGTTGGTCCATGTCCGTCTGGAATTTCTCCATATATATCTACTATTTGCCCGTTTTCAATTGTATAAATAAAATATTCGGAGGGCAAATCTATTTTTAACCCAGTTGCTGCCGTTTTCGGTACCTTCGTTATGGCAGGGTAATCTAGTAGACCTGTATGCGTACCAGTAATGAAGGCAGCTATTTTGACTTGGTTTCCCTTTTCCCATTCAATTTTTTCATTGAATTTAAAATCTGGAAAAGCCATCTTACGGGCTTTGTGCATATTAAGTGCATCTTTTTTTTGAATGCTCACAAAAAACGGCATTCCTTTCATTTTCATATTGAATTTTTCAGATAAAAAGCTATTCGCTTTTTCCCAGTCACCATTTTCAATTGCTCTCAAATGGGCAGTTACTATTTCCTTAGGTGAAGCCGTGGCAACTGAATGGCTCGTTTTGACTTTCGCTTTCGTAAATGATAATACATCCGAAGAAAAGAAAACTATTAATAAGTATAATGTGATTTTCATAAGAAACTACATTGTTTTTAAGTGATTGCAAATAAATTGGTTTGAAATTGTATGTTCATTGTCGTGATTTTGAAAGCTCTGGTGTTCGATCATTTGTATGTATTTTACTTTTGAAGTACACCTATTTCTTACAGTAATATTATGATCAACTTTTATATTTTCTACCTCTAAAAAGGCAATATTCATTTTATCTTTTTTTTCTAAATCCCCTTCTAACAACCAATAACCGCCAAATTGTGTCACTTTTACACCACCACCAGAGCCCGAACCAGCTACACCAGATGGGAAGTTTTCAAAATAAGTGCTCGATTTCCATACATTTCTGGATATGTAAGACAATTCTGAAGTGTTTTTAACCTGATAAAGATCGATTGAAATAATACCTGCTGATTTAAAATGGTTTGCAAAAGGACTCCACCGCTCTATAAATTCATTATTTTTTAAATCAGTTGAAAATCCAACGTATTGAACTATGAATTTTTCATTTTGGAGCATTTTATCTTGTTTGAATATGGTATTGTAAACGATCAAATTGATTTTTTTTCTAAATCCAAAATAGAACACGGCAATCAAACCAATGGCAATTGCAAATTTGAATACCATAAACAATAAAATAATGAAATATAGCCCCTTTTGAGAAAGCAAATATAGAAATATTAGTTTGAATTCAAACTAATATTTTGATGAACATTTTCAATTATTTTCTTTAACACACTATTGCAAGTTTCAATATCCGCTGTACTGATTCCAGCTGTGAAATCCTCGATATTTTGCTTAGCAATTGCAAAAAGTGGTTCTCGCAGGCTTACACCCAAATCGGTAAGCCGAATAGAATTCAGCCTCTTATCCGTCTCATTTTGAACACGTTGAATATATTTTTTATTCTCAAGATTTGTGATTACGCTCGTAATACTTGCCTTGTTTTTGTGGCACTTTGCTGCCAATTCTTTCTGGGACAAACCATCTTTTTCAAACAGATTTACCAAAATAATCCATTGCTCGGGTGTAATGTCTAAACCATTTTTCCGAAAATTTGAGTCTAAAAGATTGCCAATTAGTCTTCCCGTTTGCCCAATGAGAGATCCAATCGTATTTTTCAAATTACTCATACATCAAAAATAATTGGAAAATCGAACATTTCACGTTTGGTTTTACAGGTGCATTTTCTTTATGGCATTTTTTATCTTGATCGTACCAAAATATAAAAAATGTGCCTTGATGATATACTATTTCAATGTTGTACCATTGTAGACATCCGTCAATGGCAAATGAAAATCGATAGAGACAAGAGATAGACTTTCAGACATATTTTCCGTCTCTTGCGCCAACATCCAAAATCCTTCAATGTTTACGCACCAAATTTCGGCCCATATTTTTTCAGAATCGATTAATACATATTCTTTTAGTGTTGCGATTTTGCGATAAAGGGCAAACTTTTCGCCCCGATTGTAGCTTGCCGTACTTTTAGAGAGCACCTCAACGATAATCGTAGGATTCAGCACAATATCCTTTTTTTCATCGTATAGTTTTGGTTCTCCACACACCACAATCAGATCTGGGTAGGTAAAAAGGGTGTTGTCAGGTATGAATATCCTCAAATCTTGAGAAAAAGATTGGCAACGTTTCCTCTTCAGATAGTACCCAGCTTTTATCGATATATTTTCGTTGATGCGATTGTGTGACACACTTGCAGCAGCCATCATCAA
>JBJXGB010000153.1:0-12102 GCA_046152935.1 Cytophagales bacterium | reverse complement strand
TCGTGTGTGGCGGCATCTTGGTATTGCGATACAAAAGCCCCGAACTAGAACGGCCATTTAAAACGCCCTTTTTCCCTTATGTGCCTATCTTAGGAGTGCTATCTTCTTTTGGGGTGATGATTACGCTGCCTGGCGATACTTGGTTGAGGCTCATTATTTGGATGGCACTTGGTCTGGTCATATACTTTGTGTACGGCATGAGAAACAGCGTGTTGGGAAAAGCTGAGGCGGAAAAATAACCTTGAACCTACGGAGTATGCTGAAATGACTTTTATATTGAGTTAATTTGAATTGCTTTAAAAGCAGTGTATTGTGTTGGCATTTTAGATTTCATATTTGACGACTACAAGGCACCGCAAAAGAAAGAAGTGGTGCATACTGTTCAATTAAAAGATCAAAACAATGAGGTGCTTTACAAAAAATTGAAGTTTGTTTATTGGTAAATACCTCATTTCAACAAAAAAGAGGGTGAATTAGAAACAAGGCTCGATAAATGGCTTTATTTTATCAAGCATTTGGAAGATTTTGAAGAGATTCCAGCCATTTTTAAAGACAAATTTTTTGTTCAAGCCTTCGACAAAGCAGAAATTGCAAGTTACAGTGACCAAGATAGAGATGGTTATGAACAAAGTCTGAAATCATATCGAGATTTTGAAAAATGTAATTGATACTGCGATTGACGATACTAAATTGAAAATTGCTAAACATTTAAAAGCACTCGGTATTGCCAACGACATTATTTCAAAATCAACTGGTCTTTCACCCAATGAAATAACAATGTTGTAAACGGTCAATCATTTCTGTCATCAAAATACCGATGGCGATAAATTGCATTTCGATAAAAACTTTTTAACTTTTCATTTTAATGTTATCGAATTGTTTCCATTTTTTTTAAATAATTGAACTATCTCACCGTAAAACCTTAATTTTACAGTGCACATTTAACTCATGTATTGAAAAAAGAACCCAAATTGACCTCGAAAGCACTGGCTGCCAAAGCTGCAGAGGAGGCACAACTTAAATTAAAAGACGATACCAAAAGGATAAAATCTTTTCCTCCCGATGTATGGAAAAAGATCGAAAATTGGGGGCGGGTTTCTGAAACACTCTCAAATCACCTGCAAAACTGTTGCTTTACGATATCTGGTAGGGTGAGGCGAAATACTCCTTTTGAAGGCTTGGAGGTGCAAAATGGGATAAAAATACTAGAAGTTGTAGCTGAAAAAGCGCCAGAATTGCTAGTTTTTGAGCCGCTTGTATCTGCCACAGCAAGGCAATTTCCGCAATTAGAAATGTCGATACCCGTATTGACACAAGTGGTGCTGTGGGATAAAAAAAATAAAAAACTCAAAAACATCTCTTATACTTTCATGGCCGATTTGGCACTTGGCAGAAAGCCTTTGAGCGACCAAAACAAGAAAATAGCATCTTGGAATGTAGATATTGCCCAAAAATGTGGTTTTGTGTTCAACCCTACTGAAGAGGCAGTTTTGGATGCTGAAATCATCACAGAAGTGGAAAAAGGCCAAGAATCGTGATTTTGTGTGTTTGCATAAATGTTAATTTCTGGGATTCAAAGGTTTCTCAATAGCGATTTGATTTGAGAATAATCCTAGAAGAGAAAAAAAAGGAGAAATTGGAGTTGAATTTGGAAAATTACTTAATGAACATTTGGCGAGGTTGAAAACTATCATCTTCAAAGCACTGACACCACATCGCTTGGATATTTTTTTGCACCAACGTTATTTCGCATGAAATCCAAGTGTAAAAAACCAAACAATTATTGCTATCTTCATGTATTCGCTCTAATAAATACCTTTTTGAAATGGTAATTGCAGATAAGTTTAACCAGTTGTACGATAGTCTTCTTTCAGAACAAACCAAAAGAAGGAGTGAAGCCGTAATTCTAAATATAGCCATTGCAAGCTTTGTGATTCATCTCGCTATTATTTATTTGGTTGACTTCGGCATTATATCCTTTGGTTCTACCTCAGAATTACTCAAAAACCCAATTGCAGCCATATACACACCTTTTTCATTCATCCTTGTGTATGAGGTTTACTTGCTCATACTTCATTTGCCCAGATCTATTACCACCTATATTAGTAAGCAATATGAAATAATCACACTTATTATTATCAGACGTCTATTTAAAGATCTTTCTTCTCTCTCACTTTCAGACGACTGGTTCAAAATTAAGTACGATCTGCAGTTTACTTACGATCTTGTAGCCTCTATACTGCTTTTTTTTCTGATCTATTTGTTTTTTAGAGAAAGCAAGAAAAAATATAAGCAGGCAGAAACAGATGAACGAAAAATCAAAAGCATTGCTAGGTTCATCGAATTGAAAAAGATAATAGCTGTTTTTTTAGTGCTAGTCATTATTTTTGTAGCTATCTATTCATTTCAAAGCTGGCTAATGGGTGTGATATATCCAACACACACAGCAATTGTTTCATTTACAAGCATCAATAATATCTTTTTTGAGCAGTTTTTTACTGTTTTGATAATCACCGATGTTTTTTTGTTGCTATTTTCTTTATTTCACACCGATGAAATTCACAAAGTAATCAGAAACTCTGGCTTCATCATTTCTACTATTCTGATCCGATTATCGTTTTCGGTAACTGGGTTGTTGAATACTGTACTGATAGTGCTAGCTATCACGTTTGGATTGGTGGTGCTTTTGATTCACAATAAGTTTGAAAAATACATTTCAACTGAAAGAAATAATGTTTAATCAAGACAAAATCTGAGTAGTTTCAATGTCGTTTCTTGGTAATATGTAGCCACATTCTACTTTGGATTTCTAGTCAGTTTTGCACAGGTTTAGTTGAGAAACTTCAAAATTGAGTTTTGGGTCTCTTTCTAAATACGATGTTATGAACTTTACCCAAAATGCAATTTTTATAACCAATATTCCAAACGTGTTTTCCATTCTTATTGCTAAATTTGCCAGCTTTTAGATGTTGAACATTTGATTTTTTCAAACCAACAATCTTTTCAAACAAACTATTTTGTTAAGTAATGACAAACAATGAGCCGAACTGCTGAATGTCGACTTAAGTTTATCATGATTTAATTTCTTTTTGAATTTCACTTGTATCTATGTTTCATTCTCTCGTAGGCAATATTGGCCATATTTCCATCATCACCTCATTTATTACTGCCTTACTGGCAGGCTACGGCTATTTTATGGCCACAAAGGCAGATGAAATCTCAAAGAAAAGCTGGCTCAATTTCTCTAAATCCATTTTTTATGTTCACAGTTTGGCTGTGTTGAGTATTGTGGTGAGCCTTTTTGTCATCATTTATTTTCATTACTACGAATATTATTATGCTTGGAGCCACTCTTCTAACAATTTACCAGTTCATTTTATGATTTCCTGTTTTTGGGAAGGCCAAGAAGGTAGTTTTTTGCTTTGGATGTTTTGGCATTGCGTTTTAGGAATTGTACTAATCAATACCCAGAAAAATTGGGAAGCACCAGTAATGGCGGTTTTTGCTATCGTGCAAGCATTTTTAGCATCCATGATTTTAGGAATTGTGTTTTTTGAGTTAAAATTAGGTAGCTCTCCGTTCATTTTGCTACGCGATTTTATGACGGACGCACCTATTTTCAAAATGAACCCAGAATACGTGCCTTTGGATGGCACAGGGTTGAATCCACTACTTCAAAACTATTGGATGGTCATTCATCCGCCAACCTTGTTTTTGGGTTTTGCTACTACCTTAGTGCCTTTCGCTTTTTGTATCGCTGGCCTTTGGACTGGCAAATTCAAGGAATGGGTGACACCAGCCATGCCTTGGGCACATTTTTCAGCTCTGGTGTTGGGTATTGGCATCTTGATGGGTGCTTACTGGGCTTACGAAACCCTCAATTTTGGTGGCTATTGGAATTGGGATCCTGTAGAAAATGCGGTTTATGTGCCTTGGTTGGTGCTGGTGGCCGCTATCCACTCCATGATTGTGTTTAAGAAAAATAGTACTGCTCTAAAAACCGCTATCATTCTCACCATCAGCTCGTTTCTACTGATATTGTATTCAACATTTTTAACCCGTAGCGGTATTTTGGGCAATGCATCTGTTCATTCGTTTACAGACTTGGGGCTTTCGGGTCAATTATTAGTCTACCTGCTTTTTTTCATCGCTGTTGCTATATTTTTTATTGTGAAAACGTGGAAACAAATGCCTTCGGATGCAGCAGAAACGAGCGTTTGGAGCAAGGAGTTTTGGCTGTTTTTAGGCATGACTGCCCTTTGTTTGGCCGCTTTTCAGATCATAGCTACCACATCTATTCCAGTTTATAATACTATTTTGAAAGGATTTGACATTAAATCTAATTTGGCATTACCAGCCGATCAAATTGCGCACTATAGCAAATTCCAATTGTGGTTCTCGGCTTTAATTGCTTTTTTATCTGCGACAGCTCAGCTTTTTTATTGGAAAAAAATGGATAGAAATACTTTGCAGAAAGCTATTTACACTCCTTTGGTAGTTACAGCTCTTGTAGTTTCAATCGTTATTTTACTTACTAAAGTAAATAATTTTGCCTACATCATTTTGCTCACTACAGCCGTTTATTCATTTATTTCTAATGCGATGATTTTGGTGAGTTTATGGAAAATTAATCCAAAATTATCGGGCGGTGCCATTGCGCACATTGGAATTGCCCTGATGTTGATTGGGGTTTTGTATTCTGCTGGCTACTCAAAAGTGGTGTCTAATAATAGTACTGGGTTGTTGTACTCAAAAGAATTTACAACTGAAATGAACCAAGAAAATGTGCTGCTATGGCGGGGCGATGATATTAAAATGGGCGATTACGTAGTAAATTATAAAGGAGCACGAATTGAAGCAGAAGGTACCAATGGATTTATTGATAAAGACCTCATTCGCCCGACACAAAATTCAAACAAAGCGATCATAACCAAAGATATAAATGAAAAACTAAAATTGGGAGACACCATTACCTACATGCCTGAAAATACCTTTTTTGAAATTGAATTCACCAAAGGCGATAGTACACATTTTACATTATTTCCTAGAGCCCAAGTAAATAAGGAAATGGGGCTCTTGGCTTCGCCAGATATCGAGAAAATGTTGGGGAAAGATTTGTACAGCCACGTTTCTTCCATTCCAGATCCTACAGAAACCAAAGAGTGGAGCGAGCTTGAAACCAAAGATGTAAAGCTTGGCGATACAGTATTGATCGGTGATTATTATGGCTATTTAGAAAAAGTAGAAAGAGTAGAAAAAGTAGATGAAATACCACTTGAGGCTGGCGATGCCGCTGTGAAAGGCGTTATTCAAATCTTTACCAAACAAGGCCCGGTGGCTATCGAGCCTATATTTGTAATCCACAACCAAATGGTTGGCCGAGTTTCAGATGTAAATAATGCCTTAGGATTACGATTAACACTAATGAATATCGACCCGAAATCTGGTCTTTTTACTTTGGGAATAAACACTTCGCAAAAGGACTGGGTCATCTTAAAAGCCATGGAAAAGCCATTTATTGATCTGCTTTGGGGTGGTTCAGTTATCGTCATGATCGGTTTTTCAATGGCAATAGTGAGGAGAGGAAAGGAGGGAATTAGGAAGATTTGAATCTTAAGATGATACAAGAAAGCCTCTCTAAATGAAAAGCTTTCTTGTTCAAGAGAAGAAATCAATGGAGAATTAGTTACCTATTGGAAGTAAATAACCAATTGATAAACTTGGAATTAAGTTTGTTTGTGCTTTGTAGTCAGTTGGTTTTGGATCGGCATTAATAAAATCTGTAAATCCAATATTGAAACGCACGTCAACTATAAACTGCCCAGGCCCAGCCCCAATATTGACACCAGCTCCCAAGGCAGCACCAAAATCAATACCTGCTAAACCATTTTTTTCAACTTTAATATCAGATTCTGTTTCACTATCAACTGCACCAGCTGCCTTGTCCGCTGCACTATATTCAGATTTTAATTTTGCTTTCCCGCCAGTTGCAAAACCAATGTATGGACCTGCATGCAAAGTAAACTTAAATGCATCTGTGCCAAAGCGAGCTTTTGCCAATAAAGGAACTTGAACGTAGCCCCAATTTGCAGTTGCCGTAAATTTTGAACCATTAGATTCACTGTTGAAACTATATCCAGCTTGAATAAATAAAAGTTCAGGCTGAAATGAAAAAGTTTCCGAAAAATTGTAGCTGTAAATCAAACCTGCTACAAATCCTGTAGTGATTCCTTTGGTCACACCACTTGGCAAATCTGATCCACCCAGATAGGTTGGGGTAGTCAAACCGATTCTCAACCCAATAGCGTGTGGAGATTCTGTTGATTTAGAAGATTTTTTTTCTTGTGAGTTGGCAAAAACTGCTGCACTCATAATTGTTAAAGCAAATACTAATTTTTTCATGTTCTATTTTTTAAAGTTGGAAATAAAAACGCAATTATAGGTTTATGATTTTGTAATGCCAAATAAAACGTAATAAAATATAGTTAAATTTGTAATCTTTACTTTCTAATCAAAAATTTCCAAAAGGTGTTATGAACTATAGGCCTAGGTAATAATTCATCAATAAATCTTTAAATGCATTAGAATAGGAGTTATCTAGTTGATGTATATCCATTTCACTTGCTGGTGGTGGATATTCAACTTTTCTCTTGAATTGATTCACAATTCTAAAAACCTTCCCTTGCTCTTTTTGCCGAATAATCAAACGCGAACTCACGAATAATTGGTGTAAATTCATTGTTTTTTCAAAAATAACAGCCTCATATTCAGGCAATAAAATATAACATTTGCCATTTTCAGCCAGTAAATTGTTGATTGAAAATGCCAATTCATCAAAAGAAAGAGACTCGCTGTGCTTAGCCGCATTTTTTAGTCGATTAACAGATTTTAAGGAATTTTCAAAAAAGGGCGGGTTGCTTACAATTAAATCAAATTTAGCTTTGTTATTTTCGCTAAACGTCTGAATATCAGTATGCACAACAGATATATTTTCTGACCAAGGACTTTTTTCTACATTTTCACAAGCCTGCTCAAATGCACCGATGTCAATTTCCACGGCTGTAATGTGGGCTTTGGTTCGTTGAGCCATCATCAAACTTAGCAAGCCCGTGCCCGTGCCAATATCTAAAATCGAATCTGCACCATTGGTTTCAATGCTTGCCCCGAAAATGCAAGCATCTGTGCACACTTTCATGGCACATTTTTCTTGAGATATGGTAAATTGCTTAAATTGGAAATAGGAATTTGACATTGGAAAATCATAAATCCGAAATTAAGAGCAAAAAATGAAATACAACCTATTAGAAATTCAATTTCGGATGGGATCAGCGATTTTTACGCATTAATCAATGCCTTTTTGCTTCTCTCTCTCAATTCTGGCATCCAAAATTTTACAAATTCACCATTTGGATCGTAATCTCTTGCTTGTTTTTCGATATTGAATTTTCTGTTTTCTCGTGGGTCGTTTCCTACTCCAGCCAGATATGCCCAATTGCCATAATTACTGCAAACATCGTAGTCTAGCAACATTTCCTCAAAGTAGGCTGCTCCACATAGCCAATTGATGTGCAAGTCATGAACCAAATAACTTGCCACATTTTGCCTACCTCTATTGCTCATAAAGCCTGTTTGGGCTAATTCTCGCATATTGGCATCTACAAACGTCTCACCAGTTTTACCAGTTTTCCAGTTTTCAAACCAGATCATATTAGAATCTTTTTGGGCCGATGTCTGGTTTTTTATTCCCTCTGGTCTAAAAAATTTATTCCCATATTTTTTAAACACAAATTTGAAATAATCTCGCCAAAGCAATTCGAAAACCAACCAGTAAGTAGATTCGTTTTCAAATCTTTCAAACTCATATTTTTTGATTTCGTGATAAATAAATCGTGGTGATATACAGCCGTTGGCCAGCCATGGTGAAAATTTGCTTGAATAATCCAATCCTAACAATCCATTTCGGGTTTCTTTGTAGCTCTTTATGAGGTTGTTTTTCCAAAAATAATGATCTAATCGCTCAATTGCATGTTGCTCACCACCCTTATATATGGTCTCGCATTCTGATACCAAACCCAATTTTCGCAAATCTGGCAAGTGATTTTCCTCTATTTCATCGTGCACTTTTATTTCTTTAGGAACAGAAAACAAATTCCTCACCTTCGATTCTGACTCTGCTCTTTTTCGGAAGTTTGTAAAAATATCCGGTATCTCCTTGATTATGAACGGAATATCGTCTAAATGAAACAGTGTATTTCCCCAGATCAATTCAAGTGGAATATTTTTTTTCCATAATACTTTTTCGACCGCTAGTTCAACATCTGTTTCCTCCTTGGCAATTTCTTTCTGTGCGTAAACTGCTTTGATTTGGTATTTAAGCACTAATTCTGCAATTACTTGCCCGGGTTCATCAAATGCTACTAATAACTTGCCTCCCAATTTGTGAATCGATTTTCGCAAATCTGCCAGTGAATCGAGTAAAAATTTGGCTCTGAAAGTACCTATTTTGCGTGTTCCAAGTACAGAAATAGCAAATTGCCTTGGGTCGATGCAATAAATCGGGATGATGTTTTGGCTGTTGTTAATGGCTTTTGTCAATACTTCATTGTCGTGAAGTCGGAGGTCGTTTCTAAACCACACTATTATTGTACCTGTTTTCATAAATCCTAAAGGGATAATTACAAGGTATAGACAATTATTTTATTCCTATTGTTAATTATTTTCCACAATATTTTTATTAATAAAATATTATTTCTAATTTCGCAGCCCGAATTCTGAGAACCTAATAAAAGTTCGTTAACAAGAAATGACAAAATTGACAAAAAAGTACAAAGCTGCGTTGGCTAAAGTGGATAAGGATAAGGAATATTCTTTAAAAGACGCCTCAGCTTTGGTTAAGCAATTGTCTACTGTAAAGTTTGATGCTTCAGTAGATGTGGATGTTCGTTTGGGCGTTGACCCAAAGAAATCAGACCAAATGGTGCGTGGTGTAGTAGCCCTTCCACACGGTACTGGTAAAGATGTAAAAGTACTTGTACTTTGTACGCCAGATAAAGAAGCTGATGCAAAAGCTGCTGGAGCTGATTACGTTGGTCTTGACGATTATATTCAAAAAATTGAAGGTGGTTGGGTAGATGTAGATGTGATTATTACTATGCCTGCTGTAATGGCAAAGGTTGGTAAATTAGGTAAAATCCTAGGGCCACGTAATTTGATGCCAAATCCAAAATCTGGTACCGTAACTGTTGATGTGGCGAAAGCGGTAAAAGAGGTAAAAGCTGGTAAAATTGATTTCAAAGTTGACAAAACAGGAATCATTCATACTTCAATAGGAAAAATATCTTTTTCTCCAGAGAAATTAGCTGATAATATTCAAGAAGTATTGCAGACTTTATCAAAACTAAAACCTGCAACTGCCAAAGGCACTTACTTTAGAAGCCTTTATTTATCTAGCACAATGAGTCCATCAATTAAAGTTGACGTTAACACCGTATCTGGTATATAATATAATGACGAAAGAAGAAAAAAGCGTAGTTATTGAAGCGCTAACCAAGAAATTTCAGGAATATAACTATTTTTATGTTACTGACACATCAGCATTGACTGTTGATCAAATCAATAAATTCAGAAAATTTTGTTTTGCTAAAGGCGTAGAATACAAAGTAATCAAAAACACTTTGATCGCTAAGGCTTTAGAAACATTAGCAACTGACTATACAGAATTCAATACAAAAGTATTGAAAGGTGCGTCTGGCATTATTTTCTCAGAAACGGGAAATTTACCTGCAAAGCTTTTGCAAGAATTCAAAAGCACTACAAACATCGATAAAATCAAGTTCAAAGGAGCTTCTGTAGATTCTTCAGTTTATATCGGAGCAGATACATTAGATGCATTAGCAACCCTTAAATCTAAAAACGAACTTATCGGTGATATTATTGGCTTGTTGCAATCTCCAGCTAAAAATGTGATTTCTGCCCTTAAATCTGGCGAACACAAATTGGCAGGGTTGGTTAAAACCCTCCAAGAGAGAGTGGCAGCTTAATTTTCCAAAAGAGAATTGTTACCCTAGCTTCCAACTATATTAGTAACATTTATTTAACAATTTAATTAAAAACCAAAAATGGCAGATTTAAAAGCCTTCGCTGATCAGTTAGTGAACTTGACAGTAAAAGAAGTAAATGAGCTAGCTCAAATATTGAAAGACGAATACGGTATCGAACCAGCTGCTGCTGCTCCGGTAATGATGGCAGGTGGCGGTGGTGCTGCTGCGCCAGCTGTGGTTGAACAAACTGCATTTGATGTAATTCTTAAAGCTGCTGGTCCAAACAAATTGGCCGTAGTGAAATTAGTGAAAGACCTTACTGGTCTTGGCTTGAAAGAAGCTAAAGATTTAGTAGATGGCGCTCCAAAACCAGTAAAAGAAGGTGTTTCTAAAGAAGAGTCTGAGAGCTTGAAGAAACAACTAGTAGAAGCTGGTGCTGAAGTGGAAGTTAAATAATTTCAACTTTTAGCACTTCGAAAAAGGCCTGGCAGATCTTTGTCAGGCCATTTTCTGTTTATTTCCTACTGCCTTTTATTGTCCCTCTTCTCCAAATTTAAACCCCTACAGCTTTGGCTAATATCGTTTCAAGCGGAAGATTAAATTTCGCAAAAGTAAAACACACTGTAGATTATCCAGATTTCTTAGATATCCAAATTCAGTCTTTCAAAGACTTTTTTCAACTAGAAACTTCTGCTGAATACAAAACTAAAGAAGGTCTATATAAAGTATTTGCCGAAAACTTCCCAATCACTGATTCTAGGGAAAATTTTGTGCTTGAGTTTATCGATTACCATATCGATCCTCCCAAGTATTCTGTTGATGAATGTATAGATAGAGGTTTGACTTATTCTGTGCCTTTAAAAGCAAAATTAAAATTGTCTTGTAATGATGAAGACAATGAAGACTTTAAAACCATCGAGCAAGAAGTGTTTTTGGGAAATATCCCATACATGACTGAACGTGGTTCATTTGTAATCAATGGTGCTGAACGTGTAATTGTATCTCAATTGCATAGATCACCAGGTGTATTTTTCGCGCAAAGCAAGCACACCAATGGTACGAAATTATATTCTGCCAGAATTATTCCTTTCAAAGGCTCGTGGATTGAATTTGCTACTGATGTTAGCAATGTGATGTATGCCTATATTGATCGTAAAAAGAAATTCCCTGTTACAACATTGTTAAGAGCCATCGGATTTGGTTCTGATAAAGATATATTGGATTTATTTGGTCTTTCAGAAGAAATTGCTGCTGACAAAACCACCATCAAAAAAGTGGTTGGCAGAAGATTGGCTGCAAGGGTTTTGAAAACTTGGACAGAAGATTTCGTGGATGAAGACACAGGTGAAGTAGTTTCTATTGATAGAAACGAAATCATGTTGGAGCGCGATCATATCATTAAAGAGGAAGATTTGGATGTTATTTTGGATGCAGGAGTAAAATCTATCATTTTACATAGAGAAGATGTAAACGTGATTGACTTCGCTATCATTTATAACACACTTCAAAAAGACAATTCTAACTCTGAAAAAGAAGCAGTTGAACAAATCTATCGCCAGTTGAGAAATGCTGAAGCCCCAGACGAAGCTACGGCTCGGGAAGTAATTCACAATTTGTTTTTCTCTGACAAACGTTACGATTTAGGTGAAGTTGGGCGCTACAGAGTCAATAAAAAATTAGGCCTAGAAATAGGCATGAATGTAAGAGTACTTACAACCCAAGATATTGTAAGTATTGTAAAATATTTGATTGGTTTGATTAACTCACGTGCTGTTGTAGATGATATTGATCATTTAAGCAACAGACGTGTACGAACAGTTGGCGAACAATTATATAGCCAATTTGGTGTTGGTTTGTCGAGAATGGCTCGTACGATCAAGGAAAGAATGAATGTGCGTGACAATGAAGACTTTAAACCAGTCGATTTGATCAATGCTCGTACGCTTTCTTCTGTAATCAATTCGTTCTTTGGAACAAATCAGTTATCTCAATTCATGGATCAAACCAATCCATTGGCCGAGATCACACATAAACGTAGAATTTCAGCTTTAGGTCCAGGCGG